>JBILJY010000039.1:0-16311 GCA_044376975.1 Burkholderiaceae bacterium
CGTAGATTGCATAAAAGGGTACCGCATGCTCGAATTGAGACATGCCGAGTTCACTCGCGGTGGGGACATCTGGAAGCATTGGGTGGCGCTTAGTGCCGGTCACACTCAGGAACTTGATCCTCTTTCCTTGATAAAAAGGCATCATGCTGGCGACCGCGTCGTAGCCGACGGGCAATAGCCCAGACGAGACGTCCACCAGCATCGGCGAGGCGCCGCGATACACAACCGGCGTGAACGCGATTCCGATATCTTGGCCGAGTTTGACGGACCCGAAATGACCAGACGTCCCTTGAGCAGCGAGGCCGATGCTGGCACCTTTCGGGTTTTGCCGCAGCCAGCTCACGTAGCCCTTCAGGTCGTTAAAGGGCTGGGCCATGCCGGCGACGAAAGCCGTTGGGATATCGACGATTTGAGCTACGGGTCGTAAGTCTTCGGGGGCGTAGGGAAGTGTCTTGAAGGCGTACGGGAATAGTACGAATGAAGCCGAGGTCGTGAGTAACATGCTTAGCCCGTCGGGCTTAGCATTTTTCACGTAGGTCACGGCTAGCTGTGTAGAGGCGCCGGGCTTATTTTCGACCAGCACCTCGGGGATACCTTCCTTGCGCATGGCTTCTGCGAGCGTTCGCCCTACTGCATCAGCGGCGCCGCCTGCCGCGAAAGGCACCACGATTCTCGCCGTGCCGGTCGGGAAGTTCGGCGGCGTCGCCCAAGCAGACGAGCTAGCGGCGAGAAGGCAGAATGTAGTGCGTGTGAAAAGTTGGCGTCCTAAGAGGGGGATAAGCATGGTTTCTCTCCTTGAAAGTTCAAGAAAAGGGCTATGCAAGTCAAAGACCTGCACCACCCTTCAGTAAGAATTTAACTGACGTAACATCACTTAGAACATTTATTAGAAACTTGAGGTACTGGTGGTAACCCCCGCTCCAAGTTTTCCCGATTTGCTAGCTGCACGCAAAGACAGGCATGGGTTGTTCATTATTGCGCGGTTGCGCCGGAGGCCCGTACAGCCGCAGACCATTGTTCAATCTCACTACGCACGAATGCGGCCGCCTGTTCGGGCGTGTTCTTGCCGAACTCACTGCCGTCGCCGGCGAGCTTATCTTTTACGTCCGCCATGGGAAGAATACGTACGACCTCGCGATTGATTCTGTCGATAATAGGCTTCGGAACGCCGGCTGGTGCTAGCAGAATAGTCCAGCCGCTTACCGAAAATCCTTTGACACCTGCCTCCTGAATCGTGGGGAGATCTGGTGTCCCCGGGAAGCGATTCACACTGGCAACGGCGAGCGCGCGCAGCTTTCCAGACTGGATATGCGGCAAAGAACCTAACGCATCTGCAAACATCATCTGGACATGTCCAGCCATGAGATCTGCGAGTGCAGGACCGGTACCCTTATACGGAACGTGAACCAGATCGGTTTTGGTGATCATCTTGAATCGTTCCCCAGCAAGATGTGGTGGGGTTCCGATGCCGGACGATGCGAAGGTGAGACCCGGCTGGCGCTTACTGAGCGCGATGAGCTCCTGTACCGAAGTTGCGCTAATGGATGGATGTACGACCAGCGCATAGACTGCAGAGGCCACCATGGCGACAGGCGTGAAATCTTTAAGGGTATCGAACGGCAAACTCTTGTAGAGGGCCGGATTAATCGCGATCGGTACAGAGTTCATCAGCAAGGTGTAACCATCTGGCGTTGCGCGAGACAGGGCCTCCATTGCAATGTTGCCAGCGGCGCCGGGGCGGTTCTCGACTACGACCGATTGGCCAAGCGCTGCGCTCAATTTTGGAGCCAAGACCCGAGCGGCCAGATCAACGCCGCCGCCGGGCGGGTAAGCGACCAACAGACGGATCGGCCGATTAGGCCAGGTATCTTGAGCTACGACCTGAGTTTGAAATAGGGTCAGTATGGTCGCAAGGATCGTCACGAGCAATTTGGGGCTGTTACGCATCTTGAAGTACTCCTCATTTGATAGTGGATCGCAGCACATAGAGCGTTTTTGCTTTACGTTAAGCGGAATGTATTGCGTGCGGGGGAGCGAGGCTTCCAAAGTAAGCGGTGGCTTGACCGACATCGATCACCTCACCATACTTCTGGTGCATGTCGAATAGATTCATCCAGTGCGCAGCCTCGATTCGGTCATAGCAGCATTCGCCAACGATGCCGATCTTGAATCGCAGCGCCTGAGCGTCGATGACGGTAGCTCGAACGCAACCGCTCGTTGACTCACCGCCAATGATCAACGTGTCGATTCCCGTCTGACGTAGATAGTGAAGCAGTGGCGTACCATTAAACGCACTAGGCGCCGTCTTACCAAGCACGATATCCCCGTCGCGAGGGGCGACCTCAGCGATGATCTCATTGTCGAGCTTTCTGATCTCAGGTGGAAGGTGATCGACCCGTCGTTTGGACTTTCCACGTTCAATTACACGGGATGGATCGCTTGGAAATGACGGCGTGCCCCTCGCGTAGATCAACGGCACGCCGTTGGTTCGCGCCGCAGCAACGACCTCGACCATCCGGTCAACAGCGGCCCATCCTTCGAGACCGCAACTCATCGGCCAGTCGCGGATTGATTCGAGGATTGGTTTGCGTTCGTGTCCGACCGAGCCGTAGTAAACGTCGACCAAGAGCAACGCTGGGCGGAGCCCGAAGTCGTCTTGATCCTTCTTCCCCCAGACTGAGAGAACCTCTTTGTCACGATCCGTCAGAAACTTATCCCATTGCGCCACTTCGCTCTCCTATGTTGATATGTCCAAGCCGGCGGACAGTTTGGAGCTCGTATTGCTTGTCATGATAGGGACAAGCAATACATGCGCCGGATATCAGTTCATATTTATAGTACAGCGGTTCGCCTTTTTAGGACATTTTTTTGAACTGGCGCGGCACAAGTAGTAAACAGGAATTTTGCTCCGCCGATAAGTTCTCACGTTGTTCTCTCACGAACAAATGGCCATCTGACCAAGACCCACAAAAACAAAAGGCCTCAGAGCATTTACGCTTAGAGGCCTTTGCTGCAACTGGTGCCGGAGAAAGGAATCGAACCCTCGACCTTCTCATTACAAGTGAGCTGCTCTACCAACTGAGCTACTCCGGCATTTCGCTTTTATTTCAAAGCGGCACGAATTATAAATGATTTGTTTGGACTAGGTTGCCTTGCGCAAATCTTGCTTATACGAGCCTATTTCACGACGGTAAGCCTAGGCTTCTTGGGGTCTGGCGACGGTGTTGCGGCATCGCTTGCCTTGGTGGGTTCTGCGGCTGCTGGTTTCGCTGAGGCGGGCGCTTGTGCCGTGAGTTCCGCACTTTGTTCGACTTCAAAACTCATACCTGCGCCGGTTTCACGAGCGTAGATCGCAGTTACCGCTGCAATCGGGACGTACAGATTTTCGGTCACGCCACTAAAGCGTGCTTGAAACTCAATGGCGTCATTACCTAATACCAAACGATTGGTCGCGAGCGATCCAATGTTCAGGGTGATTTGGCCATCACGAACATGCGCAGGCGGAACCATGGTGTTCGCATCAACACGCGCCACGATATGTGGTGTGTAGCCATTGTCCGTACACCACTCGTGCAGAGCACGAATCATGTACGGTTTTGTGGAGGTTTCAGCCATTGCGGTATGCGGTGACGTCTGGTGCGAAGTGATGCCCCGCAATTAGCGGCGCATCACCTTTTCGGATGGCGTCAACGCTTCGATATAGGCAGGACGCGAAAAAATACGCTCGCCGTATTTCTGAATCGGCGCCGCAGTTTTCGGCAGCTCAATCCCATAATGATCCAGGCGCCAGAGCAACGGAGCCATGGCAACGTCGAGCATTGAGAACTCTTCGCCAAGCATGTACTTGTTCTTAAGTAGTAGGGGTGCAAGCTGTGACAGACGGTCACGAACTGCAGCACGTGCCACATTCAGACGCTTCTCGTCGCTGCGCAAAGCGCGGTCTTCGAGGGCCGCCACATGGATGAAGAGTTCTTTTTCAAAGTTGTACAAGAACAGGCGAGTGCGCGCGCGCATCACCGGATCCGCAGGCATTAACTGGGGGTGCGGAAAACGCTCGTCGATGTATTCGTTGATGATGTTCGATTCGTACAAAATCAAATCGCGTTCGACCAGAATCGGGACTTGACCATACGGGTTCATGACCGCAATATCTTCTGGCTTGTTGTACAAGTCGATGTCGCGGATTTCAAAATCCATACCCTTTTCGAACAACACAAAGCGGCAGCGATGTGAAAATGGGCAGGTGGTTCCGGAGTAGAGGACCATCATGATGGATTTCCGTCCTAAAAATGAATGCAGATAAAAGCGAAAGGCCAGCGTCTACGTCGAGCAGACGCTGGCCCGAAAAAACAACTTACTTGACGTGCTTCCAGAACGATGCGTTCAGGCGCCAAGCAATCACAAAGAAAACAGACAAGAAGAGCAAGACCCAAACGCCGATTTGCTTACGTTTTTGCTGAACAGGCTCAGACATCCAGGTCATGAAGGCGGTCAAGTCAGCCATGTCGCTGTCGTAAGCCGCCGTACGCTGGGGCTCGAGGGATTTGAACTTATGGTCTACGCTTGCTTTGCCACGATAATTAGACAGAGGCTCAACTTTTGAGGTCGCATAACCACTTGCATCAAACGTTGTAACGATACGCTCCCAACCTGCGGGCTTGCCAGACTGCGCGGGCGCCTGATGCACGGTGGTTGTCGTCAACTCACGCAGCCCCTGACGCTCCCAAAGCACGTGTGGCATCCCCGAGTTTGGAAACGCTAGGTTATCCCAACCCGTCGGCTTGCTTGTATCCCTGTAGTAAGTACGCAGGTAGGTATAAATGTAATCGGATCCGGTTGGGCCAGCATTGATGGATTTCGCTCTCGCCATGACAGACAGGTCAGGAGGCGCAGCACCGAACCACACTTTTCCATCTTTGGTCGACACAGACCCCATCATCAGGTCGCCGACCTTCTCGCCAGTGAATAACAAGCTTTCACGGATTTGCTGGTCGGTCAGGCCGATGTCCTTAAGCTTGTTGTAGCGCATTGCAGAAGCGCTGTGGCAGTTCAAGCAGTAGTTCACGAACAGCTTGGCACCGTTCTGTAGCGCAGCGAGATCACTAATGCGGTTTGGTGCTTTTTCGAGGGGGAATGCTCCGCCCGCAGCATGTGCACCTGAGTAGGTGATTACTAGGGCAAGAGCACAAAGCAGCTTCTTGATCATGGTCATTCCGTAATTAAAGTTAGGCTCAATGCGCGTGGAACGTAACGCGGTCAGGGACCGGCTTAAACGTGCCCAGGCGGCTCCAGACTGGCATCAGAAAGAAAAACCCCAGATAGATGAGCGTGCCAATTTGCGACATCAGGTTAAAAATGTCAGTCGGTGCTTGGGTGCCGAGGTAACCCAACACGATAAAGTTTGCAAAAAAGATGCCATAAAGCGTCTTGTGCCAGCCTGGACGGTAGCGGATCGACTTGACCGGGCTGTAGTCGAGCCAAGGCAGGAAGAACAGTAAGACGACGGCGCCACCCATGGCGACCACCCCCCAGAATTTTGCGTCAATTAAGCGCAGAAGCACTGCTACGGCGAGCAGCACGAGTGGAGCGATCAGTTTGACAAGGCCTTTGGTGCGTAGAAACAAGACGATTGCAGCTAGTACAGCACTGCCTGCCAAGACCCAGGTGAAGTCGTCGGTCGTTGCGCGCAGCATCGAATAGAACGGCGTGAAATACCAGACGGGTGCAATGTGCAGTGGTGTCACCAGTGGATTGGCAGGGACGAAGTTGTTGAACTCCAAGAAGTATCCCCCCATCTCAGGCGCAAAGAAAACAATTGCCATGAAGATGATCATGAAGCCTGCAAGCCCCATGATGTCGTGTACGGTGTAGTACGGGTGGAAAGGAATGCCATCCAGAGGGCGACCGTATTTGTCTTTTTTAGCCTTGATGTCAACGCCGTCGGGGTTGTTGGACCCCACTTCGTGCAAAGCGACGACGTGCGCAGCAACCAGGCCCAGCAAGACCAAAGGAATTGCAATGACATGGAATGCAAAGAAGCGGTTGAGTGTCGCGTCGGAGACCACGTAATCACCGCGAATCCAGATCGACAGCTCGGGTCCAATGAAAGGAATGGCCGAGAACAAGTTCACGATCACCTGCGCGCCCCAGAACGACATCTGACCCCATGGCAGGAGGTAGCCAAAGAAGGCTTCAGCCATCAAGCACAGGAAGATTCCAACGCCGAAAATCCAGACCAGCTCGCGTGGCTTGCGGTAGGAGCCATAAATCAGAGCGCGCACCATGTGTAGGTACACGACAACGAAAAACATCGACGCACCGGTTGAGTGCATGTAACGGATAAACCAACCGCCTGGCACTTCGCGCATGATGTATTCAACTGACTGGAAGGCAAACTGTGCATCTGGCTTGTAGTGCATAACCAGGAAAATGCCCGTCACGATTTGAAGTACAAGCACTACAAGCGATAGGGCACCGAAAAAATACCAAAAGTTGAAATTTTTCGGTGCATAGTATTCAGACAGATGCGCCTTGTAAGTTGATGTCAACGGAAAGCGACGGTCTATCCAGCCTAACAGTCCGGTCGTTTCGACGGATTTTTCGCCAGCCATGAAACGGCTCCTTTTACTTTAATCAGTATCGCGTTATGCGGTGTGGTTCAGGGGGCGGGTTAGGCCTTGTTGGTCTCGTCTACACCAATAATGATGCGGGTATCGCTCAGGTATTGGTATGGAGGCACTTCGAGGTTGTCCGGTGCGGGCTTGTTTTTGTAAGCGCGTCCGGCCATATCGAAGGTTGATCCGTGGCATGGGCACAAGAAGCCACCATCCCAATTGTTGGGCAGGCTAGGCTGTGGCCCGGTTGTAAATTTTGGCGTCGGTGAGCAACCCAAGTGCGTGCAGATACCAACTGCAACGAAGAGGTCTGGCTTACGTGAGCGCCACTCGTTCTTTGCATAAGATGGCGTGAAGCCTGGGCGCAAGGATTTTGGATCTGCGAGTTCAGCATCGTTTTGCTTGAGCGAGCCGAGCTGTTCCTTGGTGCGGTTGATAATCCAGACCGGCTTACCGCGCCATTCGACCGTGCGCATTTCGCCCGGTGCGAGGGTGCTGACATCTACTTCAACCGGAGCACCCGCTGCGCGGGCTTTTTCGCTGGGCGCAAACGTGCTGACAAATGGAACGGCGAGCGCCGCTCCAGCTGCTCCGCCGACGGCACAGGTCGTGCCGATCCAGAAGCGACGTGAGGGGTCTGACGGCAGGGTTGGGGGTACCGCGCCTTCGTCGTCGTGCACAATCGAATCGTGACTCATCTTCTATCCTTATCGCAGCCAATGTGTTTGAGCCAACACATTGCAGATTAGTTCATTATGACGCTGCTTCGAAGGCATCCTATCGGGGCGACCCGCGGGGTTTGCCTCTGTACAGTTGTCACAACTTAAATTAACCCCTTATTATAGCGCTAGCTAAGACGGACTCACAGTAAGGAAAAGAGAAATGATTCAAGGCAAAGAGATTTTGAAGGAATCGCGCGGAATATTTAAGGAATTCCGCGAGTTTGCTGTGCGGGGTAACGTGGTTGACCTCGCAATCGGCGTGATTGTGGGAGCAGCATTTGGCAAAATTGTCGATTCCCTTGTCAAGGATATCGTGATGCCAGTCGTCAACTTTTTGGTTGGTGGCTCGATGGACTTTAGCAACAAGTTTTTGGTGTTATCCCGTCCTGCGGGGTATGTAGGGCCCGAGACCTATGCAGACCTGACGAAGGCTGGGGCAACAATTTTTGCCTGGGGCAACTTTTTAACCATTGTCATCAATTTTATTTTGCTGGCTTTTGTGATCTTTTGGATGGTGAAAGCGATTAACACGGCACGCAAGAAGATGGACTTGGAGGCGGCCCCGCCCCCAGTGCCGGAGAACGTGCTGTTGTTGCGCGAGATTCGCGATTCGCTTAAAAAATAAGCAGATTAGACCGGGTTGTCGATATCTATAAAGTCAACCTTGAGGCCAAACTGCTGTTGGACTGCTTGGGCTAGTGCCTGGACGCCATAGCGTTCCGTTGCATGGTGCCCGGCGCCGATGAAACCCACCCCAGACTCGCGGGCGAGGTGAACGGTGGGCTCTGAGACTTCTCCGGTAATAAAGACGTTCGCGCCCGCATCGATTGCTTCACTAAACATCCCTTGTGCCGCGCCTGTGCACCAAGCGATCGTTTGGGCCGGCTGATCGGCTGCGCCAACCACGAGCGGTTCACGCCCCAAGCGTGCTGAAACTTGTTTGGCAACCTGACCAAGCGTAGCCGCCCCCGGCATCGAGCCGAGCCAGATAAGGTTTGAGGCGCCTGCCGTTCGGGGTGGGTTGCTGGGATCGCTCCCGTCGGGCTGTTGCCGATCTGCCACAAGACCCAAGCGCGAGGCGAGCTGTGCATTGTTGCCCAGCGTTGGATGGGCATCAAGAGGCAGGTGATAGGCGATTAAATTGATATTTGCTGCCAGCAGCGCAGCAAGCCGCGTGCGTTGTGTTCCTCGCACGCGTGGATCCTCACCCCGCCAAAACCAGCCGTGGTGCACCAAGATCGCGTCGGCACCTCGGTCAATCGCGACCTCAATTAACGCCTGACTAGCGGTGACGCCCGCGATAATATGGGACACTCGCTCACAACCCTCGACCTGCAAGCCATTGGGGCAGTAGTCTTTGAATGACGAAGCCTTAAGTGTGGCATCGAGCCAAGCGCAGAGCTCGCGGGTCGAAACAGAGGTCATATTTTTCCTGAAATCAAAATGCGTCGAATTTGGTTAATTTTTGCTCAAGCGGTAACAGTGTGTTTAGCGATTTTATTCGTGGTGGTGACTTTACGCCCGGATTGGTTGCCCCGTGGAGAAAAACAAATCGTTACGGTCGGGCCGTCGGCGCTTCCTTTGGCGAGGGGGCAAGGGCAAGGCGTTGCTGCGCCTGGCTCCTATTCTGATGCGGTGGCTTTAGCGGCACCCGCTGTTGTCAATATCCACACCACGAAACGCATTGTGGCACCGCGTATTGCTCTACCGCCCGACCCCGCTTTACGAAAATTTTTCGAACAGATGCCGGGCTATAAGCAGCAGCAACAGGCGACTAGTCTTGGCTCGGGTGTGATTGTGTCAGCGGCAGGACACATCGTGACCAATTTTCACGTTATTAATGGCGCAGATGAGATCCTCGTGGCCTTGCACGACGGCCGCCAGACAAGTGCGAAAGTAATTGGCGTTGATCCAGATTCCGATCTGGCCGTATTAAAAATACAACTACCAGCCTTGCATGCTCTGGGTTTTATGACAGATGAAATGCCGCGTGTCGGTGATGTTGTTCTAGCAATCGGTAACCCTTTTGGAGTGGGGCAAACGATCACGATGGGGATCGTTTCTGCGCTTGGCCGGCAAGGTCTAGGCATTAATACCTACGAAAATTTCATCCAAACGGATGCGGCTATTAACCCAGGCAATTCAGGGGGGGCGCTTATCGATACGCTTGGCCGTTTGGTTGGGATTAACACCGCGATTTATTCTAAAACCGGGGGTTCACTTGGAATCGGCTTTGCGATTCCGGCAGGGGCAGCACAAAAGGTATTGGAACAAATCATTGCGCACGGACATGTCAAACGAGGCTGGCTAGGCATAGAGCCACAGGACATGACTGCTGATCTGGCAAAGGCGTTTGGGCTAGAGCGCCCTAGCGGTGTCATTATCGCGGGGTTATTGCGTGACGGCCCGGGTGCAAAAGGCGGGTTACGCGTGGGTGACATTGTCCAAACGATGGACGGTCGCCCAGTAGGAGACACCCCTAAACTCATGGCGCGCATTGCTGCCAAGGAGCCGGGCGAAAAGATCGAGCTAGGCGTTTACCGAAACGGAAAAACACAAAGCCTCTCGGTTGTCGCGGGCTTGCGACCGGTTCGGCCGCAATAAGCCCGCGGGCAAGCCTTAATTAGCAGAAGCCGGTTGCGCTTTGTTGCCGTTGCTTGGCGGGTTCGCCGCGATCAGCGATTCAGCCTGTGTAAGCAAGGGTCGCCGAGTGTTGGCATCGAGGTGGTAAAAAATCTCTTGGAGTCGTGCTTGCTCCTCGTCGGCGGTGTAAAACCAGCTGACGGGCATGTTTAAGATTTCTGCCACACGACACATCAGTTGATAGTCGGGCGAATGTTTGCCACGTTCATACTGATTCATCCGCGCGCTAGCGGACATGGGGTCGATGCCGGCAAGTTTGCCGAGTTTTTCCTGAGACAAGCCGGCGCGTAGACGGGCTTGTTTAAGACGATGAGCGAGCACGATGATCCCTTTAAGGTTCGAGAGATTGCGTCAAAATAGGCGCAACCATGTGAACGATTCATATCAAATAGAATTTAGAGATCTAAAAGATATACCTTAAATACTAAGACAACAAGAGATTTGTCGTAAGAAATCTTTGATAACAGGCCGTTTTCAGCTTGTGGACTCGGGTGTTGTAGTCTTGTCCTCTTCTTTGCTTCGGGGTTTGACCCCCCGAGCGACTAAGAGTCCGATCTCGTAAAGGATACAGAGCGGAACGGCCAACAAAAATTGGCTGACGACATCGGGTGGGGTGACGACGGCGGCGATTACAAACGCTCCGACGATGACATAACCACGAGCCTCGCTTAGTTGTTTGATTGTCACAATTCCCATCCTGACGAGCAGCACAACCGCAACAGGGACTTCAAACGTGAGCCCAAAGGCCAAAAACATCGTCATGACGAACGTCAGATAAGCCTCGATATCCGGCGCCGGTGTAATCGATTGCGGTGCAAAGGAAGCAATGAAGCTAAAGACTGTTTTAAACACGACAAAGTAACAAAAGGCCATTCCGATCAAAAACAGCAGCGAGCTTGAAACAATCAGAGGTAAGGCTAAATTTTGCTCATGTTTGTACAGTCCCGGCGCAACAAAGGCCCATACTTGGTACAGGACAACGGGCAGAGCAATCACAAAAGCGGCCATCATCGTGACCTTGACAGGCACCATGAAGGGCGTGATCACGCCGGTTGCAATCATGCGGGTGCCCTCAGGCAAAGAGGCCAGCATGGGTGCCGCAAGCAGATCGTAGATGTCCGAGGCGCCAGGGTAGAGAAATAAAATAAAAAAGATCACAACAATTGTGCCGACTGCTCGTAACAGGCGCGAGCGCAGTTCAACCAGGTGCGACATAAAACTTTCGTTTTGTTCGCCGGGCTCAGCGGTTTTTTCTGTGTTGCTCAAGATTTTGATCCCGACGGAGGGGTAGCGGAGGTCGGCGCGCTGGCCAAGGCTTTTTCTGTCTCCTGCGCTTTGCGGGCCGCAGATTCGAAGTCTGCTGTGCTTGCAATCTCGAATTCAGCTTGAACTGGGGTGTCAAAGAGCCCGGTCATCCCCTGCGTTTGCGACGCGTTGGCAAGCGCAGCTTCCGGCGTCATCACTGCGCTCTCGCCGGAGGCGACTGGTGTGCTGACAGAAGGCACTGCATTAAAGCTTATGTTTGGGTTGCCGGCCGCGTCAAGCAAAGCGGGGCTATCTGAAGCGGCCTTGGCGATAGGCTCCGAGGAGGGAGTGCTGAAGGATGTCGCTTGTTTGAGACCCGCTGTCGCTTCATTGAAGGTCGACATGGTGTTTTGCTCAAGCGTCTCAAGGGGTTTGCTAAACGCATCACTCGTGCTCTGCAAGCTGCTTTGCACACTTTGTGCGGCATCTTGCATTTGGTCTTTTAGTTTGCGTAGCTCATCGAGTTCAACTTCCCGTTGAATATCCGACTTGACGTCACTGACATAGCGTTGCGCGCGACCAACTAGGTGGCCTAGCGTGCGTGCCACTTTAGGCAGACGTTCAGGACCGATGACGACGAGCGCCACGACCCCGACTACGAGTAGTTCAGTAAAGCTGACATCAAACATGTTCTGTGTACCAAAGTAGCCCCTCGCGGGGCGATCCAGCTGAAATTAATGGGTGCTGGATTTTTCTTTGGCCTGCACATCGACAGTTTCGTTCGAGGCAACACGTTGCGCTGGAGCGGCTTCAGTACCAGCGGCGGCGTCACCTTCTTTTGCATTAGGATCCTTCATCCCTTCTTTGAAGCCCTTTACGGCTCCACCTAGGTCGGCCCCAATATTGCGGATTTTCTTTGTGCCGAAAATGAGCGCAACGATGACGAGAACGATTAACCAGTGCCAGATGCTAAAACTACCCATGATGATTCTCCGAATTAGAGTGCGATGGCTTTTTGTCCCTTCCAGGGACGCTTACCACCCAAAATATGAAAATGAAGGTGAGGGACTTCTTGTCCGCCCTCAATGCCAGCGTTCGCCGTGAGGCGAAATCCTCCCGCTGGCCCCGGATTGCAGCCATTTTGGATGGCGATCTCGGGAACCTTAGACAGCATTCTACCTAACCACAGGGCATCTTCGGGCAAAATTTCTTGCATTGAGACGACATGTTTGCGTGGAACCATGAGCAAATGCACTGGTGCCGCAGGGTTAATGTCGTGAAAAACCACACAATCTTCGTCCTGGTAGACGATTTTTGCAGGAATTTTTCCCTCGACGATCTTACAAAAAATGCATTGTTCACTCATGATACGTTCTGCTGCCAAGAGGTTTTGATCAAAAATCCCGAATATTGGGACTATTTTTCCGTTCGGCCGGCTTTTTCGGCAAGCCCTGACAGGCCTTCGCGTCGCGCGAGTTCTGCAATCACAAGTTCTGGGCGCAAACCATTTTCTGTCAGTACAACGAGGCAATGAAACCATAAATCGGCCATTTCTGCCACGATTCTATCTGCCTGCCCGTCCTTGGCTGCCATGACCAGCTCGGTCGCTTCTTCCCCTATTTTCTTGAGCGCCGCTTCCGGCCCTTTTGAAAACAGTTTGGCCACGTAGGAGGTCGACGGATCCCCTCCACGACTGGGTAGTCGGGTTTCAAGTAGGTCGGCAAGTCGCTTAAGGACGGCTTCTGGGGTATCTGTCGTCATTTGTAAATAAGTTCAGGATCTTTGAGTACCGGATCAACAGTAACCCATTTGAAGGTGGCGGTACCCGCGGTGTCGGTTTGCAGGTCCAGCCGCTGATAAAAACAGCTCGCGCGACCCGTGTGACAGGCAATACCTCCAAGCTGTTCAACTTTTAGCAAAATCACATCGGCGTCGCAGTCTAGTCGCAGTTCTACTAGGCGCTGGACGTGACCGGACTCCTCGCCTTTACGCCATAGACGGTTGCGCGAGCGTGACCAAAACACGGCACGTCCCGTTTGCGCCGTTTCGGCGAGCGACTCGGCATTCATCCACGCCACCATCAAGATTTGCCCACTGACGGCATCCTGGGCGATGGCTGGGATTAAGCCTTGCGCATCAAAATGCACGTCGGCTAACCAAGAGGGCAAAGCAGAGTCTTGTATGGGCGTTGACATATCAGTTGCGCCTGACCGGGATTCCGCGGGACGCCATGAAATCTTTTGCCTCGCGCACGGTGAACTCGCCGTAGTGAAAAATGCTGGCAGCCAGTACTGCGCTTGCGCCACCAAGTGTCACGCCGTCGGCAAGGTGTTGTAAGGTGCCGACACCTCCTGAGGCGATCACTGGAACGGCGACTGCATCCGATACCTGCCGAGTGAGCTCTAGATCGAAACCAGACTTCGTGCCGTCGCGGTCCATGCTGGTTAGCAAAATTTCGCCTGCGCCGTACTCGGCCATTTTGCGGGCCCAAGCCACTGCGTCAATGCCCGTTGCTTTTCGTCCCCCATGAGTAAATACTTCCCAGGTGGGTGTTGGTGCGTCTTTCACGCGTCGCGCATCAATTGCCACAACAATACATTGTGAGCCGTGATAATCCGAGGCTGCGCGCACGAGGTCAGGGTTAGCCACTGCGGCGCTGTTCATCGAAATCTTATCTGCGCCAGCATTGAGCAAGCGTTGCACATCGCTGACTTGTCGCACCCCGCCCCCAACCGTGAGGGGGATGAAGACTTGCGAAGCGACTTGTTCGATGATTGGCAAAATTAAATCACGGCCGTCACTGGTTGCTGTGATGTCTAAAAACGTGAGTTCATCGGCACCTTGCTCGTTATAGCGACGCGCAATCTCAACTGGGTCGCCGGCATCGACGAGTTGAACAAAATTGACGCCCTTAACGACACGCCCTGCTGTCACGTCCAAGCAAGGAATGATGCGACGAGTTAGTCCGCTGACCGCGCTCGGCGCCGTAGCAATGGTCATGGTGAAAGTTCGTCAGCGCGCTGTTGCGCAGCTTCGAAATCCAGTGTGCCTTCGTAGATGCTACGGCCAAGGATCGCGCCAGCGATGCCTTCCTCTTCGACCGCGCAAAGCGCATCGATATCACGCAAATCAGTGACCCCACCTGAGGCAATCACAGGGATGCGGACGTGTTGAGCCAGGCGAACCGTCGCTTCGATATTGACGCCGCTCAGCATGCCATCGCGACCGATGTCAGTGTAGATAATTGCTTCGCAGCCGTAGTCCTCGAATTTTTTAGCTAAATCTGTAACGTCATGCTTGGTGAGCTTGCTCCAGCCATCGGTTGCAACTTTGCCGTCTTTCGCGTCAAGTCCGACGATGATGCTTCCGGGGAAGGCGCCGCACGCGTCATGCAAGAAACCGGGGTTCTTGACGGCAGCGGTGCCGATAATGACATACGAGATACCGAAATCCAGATAGCGTTCAATCGTATCGAGATCACGGATGCCCCCGCCGATTTGCACCGGCATTTCGGAGCCAACGGAATTGACGATCGCCTTGATCACGGCCTCGTTTTTCGGCTTGCCGGCCACGGCACCGTTCAGATCTACCAGGTGCAGGCGACGCGCACCCAAGTCATACCAGTGCGTCGCCATTGCGGCTGGATCTTCGGAGAATACGGTCGCATCCTCCATGTCGCCTTGACGGAGTCTTACACAGCGACCATCTTTGAGGTCAATTGCAGGGATCAGCAGCATGTCATTAAGTGAGCGTTGGGTTAAGGATTCCAGTCTACAAAATTACGGTAGAGACGCAAACCCGAATCAGCACTTTTTTCGGGGTGAAACTGTACGGCAAAGATATTTTCGTGTGCAACCGCGCAGGTGAACCGCACTCCGTATTGGCTCTCGCCGACGGTGAGAGCAGCGTCGCTCGGCACGGCGTAGTAACTGTGGACAAAATAAAATGGGGTAGCGTCTGCGATGCCAGACCAAAGTGCATGGGGGCGTGTCTGACGCACAGGATTCCATCCCATATGTGGCACTTTCAGTCTACTCGCGCGATCGGTTTGTTCACCGAGCTGCTCCGCAAAGAGTGGCCCATTAAAGCGTTTTACTTCGCCTTTGAAAATGCCCAGGCTGGTTGTGTTGCCTTCGTCGCTGCGTTCAAACAGCATTTGTTCGCCCACGCAAACACCCAGTAATGGCTTGTCGCGCGCAGCCCGCAGAACTGCGCCGCGCAAGCCAGCTTCGTCGAGCGTCCGCATGCAGTCGGCCATGGCGCCCTGCCCAGGAAACACGACCCGATCCGCCGCATCAATCTCTTGTGCCTGTTTGCACAGGCGAATATCTGCCTCAGGAGCTGCGTGGCGCAACGCCCGTTCGACGGAGTGGTAGTTGCCCATGCCGTAGTCGACGATGGCAATGGAAGTCATACGCTACAAAACGCCTTTGGTCGAGGGCACCACGCCAGCAATGCGTGGGTCGAGCTCAAGCGCCATTCGTAAGGCGCGCCCAGTTGCTTTAAAAATCGTTTCACACTGGTGGTGTGCGTTCACGCCGCGCAGGTTGTCGATATGCATCGTTAACAGAGCGTGATTGACGAGCCCTTGAAAGAACTCGATCGTTAGATCGACATCAAAGTCGCCCACGCGCGCGCGGGTAAAGGGCACGTGAAACTGCAAACCAGGGCGACCAGAGAAGTCCACAACTACGCGTGAAAGCGCCTCGTCGAGTGGCACATAAGCGTGCCCGTAACGACGGATACCGGCCTTATCCCCAACAGCCTTGGCAATTGCTTGACCAAGCGTGATGCCAACATCTTCAACCGTGTGGTGTGCATCGATGTGCAGATCGCCCTCGGCATGAACATCGAGATCGATTAAGCCGTGACGTGCAATCTGATCAAGCATGTGATCCAAAAATGGCACGCCGGTATTGAGCTTCTGGCGGCCGGTGCCATCTAGGTTGATCGCTACGCGAATACGCGTTTCGTTGGTGTTGCGGGTGATTTCTGCGGTACGCATGTCTTGCACTCGTGTCGTCGGACTCGATATTGTATGGTGGTCTGGCCTATTTATGAATGTTGCAAGCCGATTACTTGCCAGT
>JBILJY010000204.1:0-4619 GCA_044376975.1 Burkholderiaceae bacterium
AGCCGCACGAGGCTGCTCAAGCATTTCTGCAAGCATTTGCAGAATCTGATGTTTACGTTCGCCGGTTTTGACTGACATCGCGTTCGGCCCATCAAGGAGGGATTAAAGGTGAGGCGTAAGCTGCGAAGGGGTGTGTGCTACGCCCGCAACGGACGCTTTTGAAGCAGCAGGTCTGATACGCAGTTTACCCGCAAGTCGACAAAATTTGGGCGACCGCTTTTACCGCGACCAAACGGTGTCCCGGGGTGGTAGACATGCACGGTGCGCAGACCAGCGCGTCTTGCACCACGTAGGTTCTCGACGGTGTCCTCGACGAGAACCGCTCTGCGAGGCGAGACGCCCTCGTGCGCCAGGATGTGGCGCATCATGGCGCTTGACGGTTTTGGCCTGAAATGGCCGTGTAAGCGCATCTGTTCGACGCCCCACAGCCCATCGAAACACTGCAGAATTTTTAGGTGCTTTAGTACTGCACGTGCATAGTGCAATGGCGCATTTGTGACCAGTACCTTGCGCCCGGGCAGGCGACGCAGCTTACTTGCCAGACCTGATTCAGCCCGCACTAGCGGCGCAACATCGAAGTCGTGGCTACGATGCAAAAACGCATGGGGGTCCACGGCATGGTGCCGAACTAAACCGATCAGGGTTGCACCATATTTGCGCCAGTACTGGGTCCGCAGCAGACTCGCCTCTTGCTCGTCAATAGAGAGCGCTTCCATCACCGCGGCAGTCATGCCGAGGTTGATCTCGCGGAAAATCTTGTGTGACGTGTCGTGCAGCGTGTTGTCTAGGTCAAAGAACCAGACCAGGTCTTTATTGCGTGCGGCAGCAGAGCCTGCGGCAAGATGCACGCGTGCACGACGCACGCGTATCCGTGGATGTAGTGGAAGTCTTTTGGGCGTCACGCGCGCATTACTGCGACGAGATCATTGTGCCAACGCCGCGATCTGTTAATACTTCGAGTAACAGGCAGTGAGGTACGCGACCGTCTACGATGTGTACGGACTTCACGCCATTGCGTGCGGCATCCAGTGCCGAGGAAATCTTTGGCAGCATTCCGCCTGAGATTGTTCCGTCGGCGAACAATGCATCAATCGTTTTGGCCGACAACTGACGCAGCAGGTTGCCGTCCTTGTCGAGCACGCCAGGGGTGTTGGTCATCATGAGTAGTTTTTCAGCGCCAAGCACCTCGGCCATCTTGCCAGCGACGACGTCAGCATTGATGTTGTAGGCAAGACCGTCTACCCCATAACCGATAGGCGAAATCACGGGGATGAACTGGTCATCTTGCAAGGCTTTCACAACGGCGGGTTCTACGCGGTCGATATCACCTACAAAACCGATGTCTAGAGGTTTGGACGGGTCGTCCTTATTGGGCATTAGTTTTTTGCTTGCTTGGATCAAACAGCCGTCTTTGCCTGTTAGGCCGACTGCCTTCCCGCCTGCTTCGTTGATCATGAGCACAATATCTTGCTGCACTTGTCCGCCAAGCACCCACTCCACGACTTCCATGGTGTCCGCATCTGTCACGCGCATGCCTTGAACAAACGTACCTTGCTTGCCAATGCGGCGCAGCGCTTCATCAATCTGTGGGCCGCCGCCGTGCACCACGATGGGGTTCAGGCCAATTAATTTCAACAAGACGACGTCGTGCGCGAAACTGCGCTGCAAGACCTCTTCGGTCATCGCATTGCCACCGTATTTAATGACGATTGTCTTGCCGTGGAAGCGCTTGATATAGGGCAGACTTTCGGACAAAACCTCGGCAAATACTTCTGGAGGCATGGAAGTGGTTTGTGTCTGACTGGTCATGGGCTTTCGGCAGGCAAGTGGTTGTGGATCGGAACAAATTGTTGGAACCGGATTGTAGAGCCAAGAACGACCCGTTGGGGGCTACCCGGCCAAAGCTTTTTCGAGCGTGCGACGAAACTCTTGCTTGTCATACAGCCCGAGATAGCGTTTGATGATTTGACCGTTTTTATCGATCAGGAACGCCATTGGAGTGAGCTTCACATCGCCAAAGGCTTTTGCTGCGCCGCCGACTGTGTCTAGCGCCACAGGAAACGGTAGCTTGCGCGTTTCCACAAAATTAATCACGTAGTTGGCAGGGTCGTATTGCATCGCGACAGCCACGAGCTCGAAGCCTTGTTCACGGTATTTGTTGTAGTTCTCGATGTTGTCCGGCATTTGCGCCACGCAGCTTACGCAATTAGTTGCCCAGAACTTGACCAGCACGACCTTTCCGCGTAGCTCTGAAAGTGCGAGCTGTTTGCCCGATAAGGTCGAAAACGTTACCTCGGGGGCCTTAGGCGCGGGTGCAGCAAAGAACCACGCCCCGATACCCCCAAGCGCCGCAAGCAGCGCGAGCGCTAGGAGTTTTTTCATTGAATTGGCATAACCTGTACGCCACCCTGCGCGGGTGCGGCGCCCGCACCGGGAGTAGTGACCGGTGCGGCAGACTGCGCAGGCTCACCCAAGCGCCCACCCATCAGGCGGTTGGCGGTGTCTAGGCGGTTCGCTTCGGCCGGGGTGATAATTTGAAAAAGCTTGTCTACCCGCTTGACGCCACCAATTTGGGCAGTCGTGGCAGCTGCCATATCGCCCTCACGTTGGGTGACCAGACCCATCAGGTACACGATGCCGCGATCTGTGGTGACCGTGATCGTGCGTGAGGGAATGTCTTTGGTCGTGGCGAGGGTCGCCATGACCTTTGAAGTGATCCAAATATCGTTACCCACGATACCTGCGGAAGCGGTTTCTTTGTGGACGGTAATTTGATCTGATACAGATTTAACTCCCTTGGTCTTACGCGCTATTTCGCCGGCTTTGGCTTTCACATCGTTACCGATTGTGTCGCCTGTGAGCAGCACAACGCCGTCATAGGTTGTGATGGTTGCGCGGATGCTATCGCCGAAGGCGTTGCGCAGCTCGCCGCCGATCTTCAATTCGATCGTTTTATCCTCTGTTTGTTGTGCGACGGATCGGCGATCGACTGCCACGAGCCCGGTTGTGGCCGCAGCGCCGCCGATGAGCAAGGGGATACAGCCTTGCAGCATGCTCGATGAAGCTCCGAGGGCAACGCAAAGCAAAATGGGACGAATATAGCGGGCAGCGTTAGTCATACGGGGTCTCCGAGTAGAAGCGTATCAATGCCGTCGCACAGCATGTGCAGCAGCAGAATGTGTATTTCTTGAATGCGCATTGTGCGGTCGTGTGGCACACAAAGGTGGATGTCGTCGGCGCTGAGCAAGGCGTTCATTGCGCCGCCGCCTTTCCCGCTAAGCGCAATGACGCGTATCTCGCGTTCGTGTGCGGCCTGAATTGCTTGTTTGACGTTTTCTGAGTTGCCACTTGTGGAGATCGCGACAAGCACATCGCCCGGCTGCCCTAAGGCGCTGATCTGACGTGAAAAAACTTGAGCGTAGCCATAATCGTTGCCGACCGCCGTGAGGATGGACGTGTCAGTATTCAGCGCAATGCCAGCGAGTGGAAGTCGTTCGCGTTCGAAGCGACCAACCAACTCTGCAATAAAGTGTTGTGCATCTGCGGCTGAGCCGCCGTTGCCACAGGCTAGGATTTTCCCGCTGTTTGTGACGCAGCCAAAGCACAGCTCTATGGCGCGCAGTAGCGGCGAAGAGAGAGTTTCTGCGCTGTCTTGAGTCGCAAGGACATGGTCATTGAAGTGGGCGGCGAGTGTCGAGGCTAGGTTCATGGCGATTGTTCGGCTCCAGAGCTTGAATTATCTCATTTATCCAGCGTCAGGCGGAAGGCATCGCGGTGCCAAATCAACCCGGTTGGCTCGAAAGCGAGTAAGTCAAACCGGCAATAGGGGGTGCCTCCCTTAAAGTGTTGTTGAACCAGCCTTGAGAAAAAATAGAGTGCCGCAAGTTGGATGCGGCGTCGTTTGGCCGGCGTAACACTCGCAGAAGCACCGCCATAGGCATCGGAGGTCCGCTGTCTTACTTCGACAAAGACGAGGGTTGGGCCGTCGCGCACGACAAGATCGAGCTCGCCTGCAGGGCAGCGTAACTGGCGTTCGAGCAGCATGCACCCCGCACTTTGAAGATATTCCAGCGCACGTGCCTCATAGAGGTCGCCTTGGCGCTGCCGCGGCGAGCGGTTTGGCGGCGAGCGCTTCTCCGCCCCCGCTTGCTTGCGACTCGGTCGCCTAGAGGGGGCAGCGAGAGCTTTTTTTCGGTGCTTGACTGCTTTTTGTTGTGCGAGCTCTGCTTGTGAGAAAAGAGCTGCATGGTCCATTGCGGGTGAGGTTGTTTTATACATGGGCGAGCAGGTGCCGTGACGAGGTGGAGTAACGCGACTACACTGCCAGAATTCAGACCTCAACAGCCTCGCCATGACAGAAAATGTCCTACCGCAAGAGCTTCCAGACGCTTGGCACCGCCTTGGCCAAAAAGTCGATGCGCAGCAGTGGCCCACCCATTGTTTGTACGTGGTGGCGACTCCTATTGGTAATTTGGCGGATCTCTCCTTGCGCGCCTGGCATGCGCTTGCGTTGGCCGATGTGATTGCGGCCGAAGATACGCGGGCTACGCGCACCTTGCTCGACGCCTGGGGGTTGACCACTCCCACCATAGCGGCACATCGGCATAACGAAGCCGGGG
>JBILJY010000205.1:0-4576 GCA_044376975.1 Burkholderiaceae bacterium
CGAGGCGCTGAAATTGTTGACCTGATTTTGCGCGAAGAAATTGGCCATGTTGCGATTGGAAACTATTGGTATCGGTGGCTGTGTACGCAGCGGGGCGTTGATCCAGTTGCGCATTACGCTGAGCTAGCTTTAACCTATCGTGCCCCGAAGCTCAAAGGGCCCTTCAATGTGCAAGCGCGGATGGCCGCAGGCTTTGAGCCTGAGGAGATCGAAGCGCTGCAAAGACAGTAACGCGACAGAGGTCAGCCATGTCCGAAGTGCAGAATATTCTTTTCATCATGGCCGATCAGTTTCGTGCGGATCATCTTGGCTGTGAAGGTCACCCCTATTTAAAAACGGCGAATCTTGATGCACTCGCTAAGCGCGGCGTACGGTTTAGTCGAGCCTTCGTGAACTCTGGTGTGTGCGGACCGTCGCGCATGAGCTATTACACGGGGCGTTATCCTTCAAGCCACGGAACGACGTGGAATCGCGTACCGCTCGCGATCGGTGAAGTCACTTTAGGGGAATACTTAGAACGCGCAAAACGAGACCTTGTGTTGGCTGGAAAGACCCATGTGATCCCAGATGTGGTGGGCTTGCAGCGCTTAGGTATTGATGGGCAATCTGAGCTGGGCTACCTGCTTAAACGTGGAGGCTTTAAAGAAATTGATCGTTATGACGGCCATCATCCGCCGGGGCAAGAAAGTGGTTACCCCGCGTACTTAAGGCAACACGGATACGTATCTGATGATCCTTGGACCGACTACGTGATCGCAGGCATCGATGCCAAGGGAGAGGTGGTGAGTGGCTGGAACATGCGCAATGTTTATCTGCCAGCACGAGTCGCTGAGCCGCACTCTGAAACAGCCTACATGACCGATCAGGCGCTGTCCTTCATGCGCAACAAGGGCGACACGCCCTGGGTGTTACACCTGAGCTACGTCAAGCCGCATTGGCCCTATATGGCGCCTGCGCCGTATCACAACAGGTACAACGCGGATCAATGCTTACCTGTTGTGCGCAGTGAGCAGGAAAAGATCGATGCACACCCAGTTGTGGCGGCATATCGGCAGCATGAAGAAGGCCAAAACTTTAGTCGCGATGAATGTATCCGCACTGTTCGGCCAGCGTATCAGGGCTTGATTCATCAGCTCGATGATCACCTCGGCAGACTATTCGATTACATGGAAGGCGCAGGTCTAATGAAAAATACGATGATCGTATTTACGTCGGACCATGGAGATTTTTTAGGCGACCATTGGCTAGGTGAAAAGGAGTTGTTTTACGACGCGATACAACGCGTTCCCTGCCTTGTAATGGATCCTGATGCCCGGGCGGACGCCACGCGCGGGACCGTTGATACCAGAATGGTAGAGGCCGTCGACTTCGTGCCAACATTCTTAGACGCACTGGGCATAGAAGGTGCTTCACAGCGCATCGAAGGAATGAGTTTGTTGCCCTTGCTGCGTGGTGAGACGCCTGTGTGGCGAGAGGCCGCGTTTTCAGAGTTGGACTACAGCTTCAGACAAGCGCGCTTGTTGCTGAACAAAACGCCACAACAGTCGCGGGCGTATTCTATGCGAACGGATCGTTGGCGCTACGTGTATTGGCTCGACGAACCAGAGCAATTATTTGATTTAGAAACAGATCCACAAGAACTGCAGGATCTAGGTCGCGATCCAGGACATGCAGCGACGCGAGAACAACTCAGAAGTCAGCTTTTCGATTGGATGGCGCGCCGCAAGAGACGTGTCACCATGTCTGACGAAGATGTGGTGCGTGCAACGCACGCACACAAACGGGCGGGCGTGCTCTTCGGGCAATGGTAGCCTAGCTCTTTATGTGTCGATTCAGAGCGCTTAAGACTGCTTTAAACGACGCCGTCACAATGTCGCGGTCAACCCCAACGCCAAAACCCGTTGGCGCATCACCGATGCGAACCTCGACGTAGCACGCAGCGCGTGTATCTGTCCCGGTCCCGATGGCGTGTTCGTGATAATCCATGATTCGGACTGGCTCGCCCAAGGAATCGACGAAAGCGGAGATTGCACCGTCACCACGGCCTGTGAGGGCGCGACGTTTGCCGTCTACATCAAACTCTACTTCGATGGTGAAGTGTTGGCCTTCAGCCGCCGAAGGATCGCCGGTGATGCGATGTTTGATCAGTGTCCAGGGCTGGGTCTGCGTCAGGTATTCAGAATTAAAGATGTTGTAGACATCAGCCGCAGTCACTTCACGACCGGTTTCATCTGTTACGCGCTGAATAGCGCGACTGAATTCAATTTGCAAACGACGTGGCAAGGCGAGCCCATGCTCTTGCTCAAGCAAGTAGGACACGCCACCTTTACCGGATTGGCTATTGACGCGAATCACGGCGTCGTAGCTACGACCAAGATCGGCAGGATCGATTGGCAAGTAAGGAACTTCCCAGATTGCATCGGCTTGCTGTACAGCGAAGCCTTTTTTAATGGCATCCTGATGGGAGCCTGAAAACGCAGTGAAGACCAAGTCCCCAGCGTACGGGTGACGAGGATGAACGGGTAACTGATTGCAAAACTCAACGCAGCGACGGACTTCATCGATATCCGAAAAGTCTAGGCCCGGATGAATGCCTTGGGTGTAAAGGTTCAAGGCAAGGGTGACGATGTCAACGTTACCGGTACGTTCGCCATTACCAAACAAGCAGCCTTCCACGCGATCTGCTCCCGCCATCAAACCAAGTTCGGTTGCAGCAACTGCAGTGCCTCGGTCGTTGTGTGGGTGCAAGCTAATGACAATACTGTCACGCTTATTCAGATTGTTGTGCATGTATTCGATTTGATCGGCATACATGTTGGGCGTTGTCGCTTCAATTGTTGCGGGCAAGTTATAAATAATTTTGCGCTGGGGTGTTGGCTTCCAGACCTCAGTGACAGCATTACAAACCTCGAGAGCAAAGTCAGGCTCAGTGGTGCTGAAGACTTCCGGAGAATATTCGTAGAGCCACTCTGTTTGTGGATACTTTGCCATGTTGTCCATGACACATTGCGTGCCTTCTACGGCAACTTGTTTGACCTGTTCGCGATTCATGTTGAACACGATGCGGCGAAAGCCTGGCGCACACGCGTTGTACAAGTGAATCATTGCGCGCTTGGCGCCCGCGGCAGACTCGACGGTGCGCTCGATTAGTTCTGGACGCGCTTGTGTCAAAGCGATAATCGTGACATCGTCAGGAATGAGGTTGTCGTCGACAAGCTTGCGAACAAAATCAAAGTCGGTTTGTGAGGCTGAGGGAAAACCAACCTCAATTTCTTTAAAGCCAATTTTGAGCAACATATCGAAAAAACGCAGCTTACGTTCTACGCTCATGGGCTCAATCAGCGACTGGTTTCCGTCCCGCAAATCGGTGCTCATCCAGATGGGGGGATGCGTGATTCGCTTGGTCGGCCAAGTGCGCTCAGAAAAGTCGCGCTCAAAAGGCTTGAACGGGATGTACTTGGTGGCTGGATTCGACAGCATGATGGTCCTCTTTAGGCCAACGGTCCGTTACCGGAATGTATTAAATAGGGTGGGGGTACTGCGAGGTGGCGGGTGGTTGCCGGACTGCCACGGGGCCCTAGGCCCGGCAACCGATCGCTAGTAGTAGCGCTAGTAGACCGGCCGCTACAACGAAATCGCCACGCACGAGCGAACGCAGGCCTAAAGAGGCACTGTAGTTTGCGAGGGGGCGGGCATGGCCCGCAATCGTAGCGTTCATACCCATTAGTCGAACACAAAATGAGGCTAAGCGCAAGCTAGGAGGTGTCGAGACCCCAAAATGGGGCCTGCTTGTGAAAGGCCGATGTGTGATTAAGCCAACAGAGTGGGTTCGCGCGGACCGTCGATGTTTTTCGGAGTCTCAGGGCTTGGCGGTGCTGTTTGACCTTGCAGCGCTTGCTCCAGCGCAGCCTTTTGCTCGCGGGCCAATGCGATCTTGCGCACACGGCCACTTCGCACTTGAGCGAGGGTGGTTTGTAAATTTCCTACAGTAAGGGGTGCAGATTGATCTTTCCAGACCCAGCTCAAGACCTCAAGCGCTTCGACGCTTAGTCCGGCACAAAGCTTTCTGGTTTCTAAGAGCGGCACGAGCGCCGCGCGACCACGCCGTAGACTCCCTTTGAGCCAGCTTGAGATGAGGCTCAAGGCAATTAAGGCAAGAATCACGACAATGGCCCACCAAAAATATTTTTGGTATTGCATGACAAAATCTACGACGGTCTTACCTAACACCTCGGCTAGCCCGGTTACGTTGAAGCTAAATTCCAGCCAGCTCTTGCCGCGCGCCAAAATAGTTTGCACGCAATAGAGCAAAACGGCCAAAATGGTGAGCACCACCGTGACCCGTATTAATAGTCTAGGCAGCGCTAGGCGCAGCAAGGTATTGCCAAGTAAATAGGCATCTTTTCGCAGGTCGGCGGTGTTTTGTGTGATCATCATGCAAAATATTGTACCTATGAGCCGCAATTTTCTCGAGCTTCGTCTTGGCCAAAGCCTGACATTGACCCCCGCACTGCAACAGTCCATCAAACTGTTGCAGCTGTCGGCGCTCGATTTTGAGGCTGAAATTGCCCGTGCT
>JBILJY010000206.1:0-4554 GCA_044376975.1 Burkholderiaceae bacterium
GAATAAGACGCATACAAAAAGCTCCGGGCGCAAAGTGTGATTATACGATAGAGGGAGCTAGCCGATATGGACTCTCGCGTTTTGGAAAAACCGCATCCAGGGCGTATACGGGCCCGAAGAATCCTTCTCCCCCCAGAGCTTGGGCGACCATGACATCATGACATTTCGGGTGACACGCTCCGGATGGGGCATCATCACGGTAAATCTGCCATCCGAGGTTGTGACCGCGGTCAAGCCATCGGCACTGCCGTTAGGGTTAAACGGGTAACGCTGCGTCGCAGCGCCGTAATGATCAACAAAATGCGCTGCGCGCAGGACCTTCTGGGGGTCGCCTTGCTTAGAGAAGTTCGTAAAGCCCTCGCCATGCGCAACCGCCACGGGAATGCGCGAACCGGCCATCCCTTTAAAAAACAAGGATGGACTTTCCGTGACCTCAACCAATGAAAGCCGCGCCTCGTATTTTTCTGACTGATTACGCGTAAAACGGGGCCAGTGCTCTGCACCCGGAATCATCGAAGCCAAAGCAGCCATCATTTGACAGCCGTTACACACGCCTAGCGCAAACGTATCGTTACGTCCGAAGTAAGCCGCAAACTGATCGGCGAGTTGATTGTTAAACCGAATACTCCGCGCCCACCCTTCTCCGGCGCCAAGCACGTCACCGTAGCTGAATCCACCAACTGCGACTAGGCCCTGAACGTCTTTGAGATCGACCGCGCCAGACTGCAAATCTGTCATGTGCACATCCCAAGCTTCAAAACCTGAGCGGTCAAAGGCCCAGGCCATCTCCACCTGACTATTGCAGCCTTGCTCCCGCAAGATCGCAATGCGCGGGCGGCTTCCTAGATTAAGGAATGGTGCTGCTATGTTTTCTTGTGGATTAAAGCCGACCAAACCAGATAAACCTGGGTCGTTCGAATCGGTCCAGAGATCATATTCAGCCTGTGCGCAGGCTGGGTTGTCACGACGCGAGGCAATGCGGTAACTCACGTCGCTCCAGATCGCACCAAGGACTGCTCGAGGCTTACTCCAGATTAGTTTGCCATCACGGAAAATTTCTACAGCATCATTCGCATTCAAGGAACCGATCACATGAGAGTGTGCAGAAAGACCAGCACCGCGCAGAACCTGCATGACGCTATCACGCTCGGCTGCGGGGACTTGAATGACGACGCCAACCTCTTCACTGAACAACGCTTTAAGCGTCAACTCATCACGCTGCACCGCCACTTGTTCAGGACGAATTTTGTAATCGCCCCAATCAGCCGCATGGGCATCGATTGTCAGCATATCTAGATTTAAAGAAACGCCAGTGTGCCCCGCAAAGGCCATCTCAGTTACCGTGGCAAACAACCCACCGTCAGAGCGATCGTGATAAGCAAGTACGACACCACTTTGAGCCAAGGCGCGGATGGTAACAAACATCGTCCGCAGTGCTTGAGCGTCCTCGACATCAGGGACAGTCTCGCCAACTTGATTAAAGGCCTGGGCCAAAATTGAGGCGCCCATTCGATGCTGACCGCGACCCAAATCAATCAAGATCAAACTTGTCGGACCCACATCCGTACGTAATGCAGGCGTCAATGATTGACGCACATCCGTCACAGGTGCAAACGCCGTCACAATGAGCGAAACGGGTGCAATCACCTTACGCGCGTCGGTCCCCTCAGTCCAGGCCGTCTGCATAGATAAAGAATCTTTGCCAACTGGGATGGAGAGACCCACCTCTTGGCACAGCGTGCTCACCGCCGCCACCGTGTCGTACAGTGCGGCGTCTTGCCCCGGCGCACCGCAAGCTGCCATCCAATTGGCAGAAAGCTTGATGTCCTCCATACGCGCGACGTCCGCAGACGCTAAGTTCGTTAACGCCTCTGCCACGGCCATTCTGCCGGATGCCGGCGCGTTAATCATGGCAAGCGGGGTACGCTCGCCCATTGCCATCGCCTCACCCCGCGTATCGTCGTGATCAGATAAGGTCACTGCGCAATCCGCCACAGGGATCTGCCAAGGCCCAACCATTTGGTCTCTGCTAGAGAGTCCTCCGACAGTACGATCACCGATCGTAATCAAGAAAGACTTGTCAGCCACCGTAGGATGTTGCAGCACACGGGTAACGGCCTCATCAAGCGCAATGACCGTCAAATCGAGCGCAGCCGTCTCAGGAACCACGCGTTTGACGTCCCGTGTCATGCGCGGTGGCTTGCCGAGAATAACGTCAATCGGAACATCAACGGGCCTCGTGCCAACTTGCGCCGCGATGGGGTCAAGTCCAGGCAAGCCCTCACCTACGACCACCTTCAGTTGACGCTCCTCGGTCGAAACCCCAACAATCGCAAAGGGACAGCGCTCTCTCTTGGCGATCTGCTCGAAACGTGCAAGATCCTTTGGCAGCACCGACAGGACGTACCGTTCTTGGGATTCATTACTCCAGATTTCTGCTGCTGACATACCTGTTTCTTCGAGCGGGACACGATTTAAATCGAAGGTCGCACCACGTCCTGCGTCGTTCACCAACTCCGGAAAGGCATTAGATAAACCACCAGCGCCGACATCATGGATCGCAACGATTGGGTTGTTAGCGCCCTGTTGCCAACAGCGATCAATGACCTCTTGGCAACGCCGTTCGATCTCTGGATTGCCTCGCTGCACAGAGTCGAAGTCCAGGGCAGCCGTATTGGTGCCCACCGCCATACTCGAGGCGGCGCTGCCGCCCATTCCAATACGAAGACCGGGCCCGCCCAGCTGTATCAGCAAGGCGCCGGGCTGAATCCGTTCTTTCTTGGTACAACCTTCGTCAATACTTCCCAAGCCACCGGCAATCATGATCGGCTTGTGGTAACCCCATCTCGTGGCACCAACAGATTGCTCAAATGACCGAAAATAGCCAAGCAAGTTTGGACGACCGAACTCATTATTAAATGCGGCTGCGCCTAAGGGACCATCAATCATGATGGATAACGGACTCGCGATTCTGTCAGGCGCGCCGTGGTGATCGGATTCCCAGGTACGCGGGGCATCATCAAAACGCAAGTGCGAAACAGTAAAGCCAGCCAAGCCTGCTTTTGGCTTTGATCCCCGCCCCGTTGCACCCTCATCGCGAATTTCTCCGCCGGAACCCGTCGAAGCTCCTTCAAAAGGCGCAATCGCAGTGGGATGGTTATGGGTCTCTACCTTCATGACGGTGTGAACGAGGTGTTTGCGGCTCGCATAAGCCGGCGCGTGTCCTGGCTGCGGCAGACGCGCCTCAAAGCGTTGCGCTTGACCACCGAACATGATGGCAGCATTGTCCGAATAGGCAACGACCGTACCCAAAGGCTGAGCCGCATGGGTTTCCCGAATCATTCCAAACAACGTTTTGTCAGTCGGCTTACCATCAATCACCCACTGCGCATTAAAAATTTTGTGACGACAATGCTCGCTATTAGCCTGGGCAAACATCATGAGCTCTACGTCTGTCGGGTCACGCCCGAGGTCAGTAAAGGAATGGGTCAGGTAGTCGATTTCATCGTCCGACAAAGCAAGACCCAAGGTGCTATTCGCTTCGAGTAGCGCTGCTCGACCAACCGTCGTTACAGGTACGGTACGCATCGCCTTGCCAGGCAACGACTCGAAAAGTGTTTTGGGGTCGAAACGTTGGTCCACGACGGATTCAGTCATCCGATCATGCAAGCAGTCGGCCACCAGCGCCAGCATCTGGGGATCAAAGCTTTTTGTCTTCAACCAACCGCGCTCGGGGGTGATGGTGTAACGAACGCCGCGCTCGATACGCCGAATGTTGCGTAGGCCGCAGTTGTGCGCGATATCCGTTGCTTTGCTGGCCCAAGACGACACTGTGCCTAACCGTGGGACGACGGTTAACACGAGCGCGTCCCTCGCATCTGCAACACTCACTGCCGCTTGACCGTAATCTAACAACTGTTCGAGCTTGACTCTCGCCTCTTCTGATAAGACTTCATCACACCAGACGTAGTGCTCAAAGCGCGCCGCCACCTCTGCGACCGGCAAGCCCAGTTTCTGCATCTTTAACAATAGGCGTTCATGGCGAAAAGGGGACAAAACAGACGAGCCGGGAATTTGCAGGATGTCAGGCACAGTGAAAACCGGTGAATTAGGTAAGGGAAAACACGCATTTTAGCTCTCTAACTAGCATTTTAGGGATGAGGCTAAGTACATCCTTGCTATGATGGCCAACGTAATCTTTTTACCTTGGAGACAAATAATGTCCATTTCGAGACGCACCCTACTAACTGGCGCTGGTGCCGGTGTCATCACCCTCGCCGCGCCGCTGAACAGCGTCTGGGCACAGTCCAAAGCTGAGTTTTCCTATAAGTACGCGAATAACTTGCCCTTGACACACCCCATGAATATTCGTGCCAAAGAAATGGCCGATGCAGTTCAAAAAGATACGCAAGGCCGTGTCGAAATCCGAATTTTCCCAAGCAGCCAATTAGGTTCAGACACTGACATGCTGAGCCAAGTCCGTAACGGGGGTGTCGAGTTTTTCACCCTTTCCGGATTAATTTTGGCGACTCTAGTGCCCGCAGCTTCCATTAC
>JBILJY010000040.1:0-15923 GCA_044376975.1 Burkholderiaceae bacterium
CGTGGCTGCTGTCAAATCTTCTTTACCGCGCCGTCAGTTTGATGTGGTGGTCGTGGGTGCCGGCGGTGCCGGTATGCGTTGTTCCTTGCAGCTCGCAAACGCTGGGCTGTCTGTTGCCGTGTTGTCTAAAGTGTTTCCAACCCGTTCGCACACGGTTGCTGCCCAAGGCGGTATCGGTGCGTCGCTTGGCAATATGAGCGAGGACAACTGGTACTGGCACATGTATGACACAGTGAAAGGATCGGATTGGTTGGGTGACCAAGACGCGATCGAATTCATGTGTCGCGAAGCGCCCAATGCTGTGTACGAGCTTGAGCACTTCGGTATGCCTTTTGACCGCAACCCGGATGGCACGATTTATCAGCGTCCGTTCGGTGGTCACACCGCTAACTTTGGCGAAAAACCTGTCCAGCGCGCCTGTGCGGCTGCTGACCGTACCGGTCATGCTTTGTTGCACACGCTCTATCAGCGCAACGTTGCGTCGCGCACGCAGTTTTTCGTTGAGTGGATGGCGCTTGATTTGATTCGCAACGATGCGGGTGATGTGTTGGGTGTGACCGCACTCGAGATGGAAACCGGCGAAATTTACATCTTTGAAGCCAAGACGACCGTGATCGCAACGGGCGGCGCTGGGCGTATTTGGGCCGCCTCGACCAATGCCTTCATCAATACCGGTGACGGTATGGGCATGGCCGCTCGTGCTGGTATCCCGATGATGGATATGGAGTTCTGGCAGTTTCACCCCACGGGTGTGGCGGGCGCAGGCGTGCTCATCACTGAAGGTGTGCGCGGTGAAGGCGGTATCTTGTTGAATAAAGACGGCGAGCGCTTCATGGAGCGCTACGCACCGACGCTCAAAGACTTGGCGCCGCGTGACTTTATTTCACGTTGTATGGACCAAGAAATTAAAGAGGGTCGTGGCTGTGGTCCGGACGGTGCTTATGTGCACTTGAAGCTGGATCACTTGGGTGCTGACGTCATTAACAAGCGTTTGCCTTCGATTCTTGAAATCGGGCACAAGTTTGCCAACGTCGATGCAACGAAAGAGCCTATTCCTGTTGTGCCAACCATTCACTATCAGATGGGTGGCATCCCTTGTAACTACCATGGCCAAGTGACGGTTTGGGATGGTAAAGAGGCTCAAATCGTGAATGGTCTATATGCGATTGGCGAGTGCTCGGCCACTTCTGTTCACGGCGCAAACCGTTTGGGTACAAACTCCCTGCTCGATTTGATCGTATTTGGTCGCGCTGCGGGTAATCACATTGTTGCTGCGCATCCGGAGCGTCAGCGTTCACATCAGCCGCTGCCACAGGCGTCGGTGGATTTCTCCTTGGATCGCGTTAACAAGCTTGAATCACGTACCAAGGGTGAGCGTACTCAGGTGGTGGGTAACGAAATTCGAAACGCGATGCAGCAGCATTGCGGCGTCTTTCGCACCATGGCTTCGCTCAAGGAAGGTGTCGACAAGATCGATGCGTTGGCTGAGAAAGTCGATAACATCGCCTTTCAAGACAAGTCGAAAGTTTTCAACACTGCCCGCATCGAAGCGCTTGAGCTGAGCAACATGATCGAAGTGGCACGCTCGACGATTCACTCTGCTGCCGCCCGCACAGAAAGTCGTGGTGCGCATGCATTGGATGACTTCCCCACACGCGACGATGACAACTGGATCAAGCATACGCTCTGGTATTCGAAAGGCAATCGCCTCGACTACAAGCCCGTGCAGATGCAGCCACTCACCGTTGAGAGCTTCCCTCCCAAGACGCGTACATTCTAAGATCAGGACACCTGGAACACATCATGAGCACCAAACGCATCGTGAAGTTTGAAATCTACCGCTACGATCCAGACAAGGACGAGCGCCCTTATATGCAAAAGCTTGAAGTCGAGCTGCAGCCTACAGACAAAATGTTGCTTGATGCGCTCATGCGTATCAAGATGGATGTGGACGACAGCTTGGCTCTGCGTCGGTCCTGCCGTGAAGGTGTGTGTGGCTCAGATGCCATGAACATCAATGGCAAGAACGGCTTGGCTTGTACGACCAACATGCTCGAGTTGACTGAGCCCGTTGTGTTGCGTCCGTTGCCTGGCTTGCCAGTCATTCGCGATCTGATCGTCGACATGACGCACTTCTTCAATCAGTATCACTCAATTCGTCCGTACCTGATCAACGATACGCCTCCTCCTGAGAAAGAGCGCTTGCAAACGCCTGCTGCTCGCGAAGAGCTCGATGGCCTGTACGAGTGCATCTTGTGCGCATGCTGTTCAACGTCGTGCCCATCATTTTGGTGGAACCCCGACAAGTTTGTGGGTCCAGCTGGCTTGTTGCAGGCGTACCGCTTTATTGCTGATACCCGTGATCACGCAACTGGCGAGCGCCTGGACAACCTCGAGGACCCTTACCGCTTGTTCCGTTGTCACACCATCATGAACTGTGTGGATGTGTGCCCGAAAGGCTTGAACCCAACGCGCGCCATCGGCAAGATCAAAGAAATGCTTGTGCGACGCACGGTATAGGATCGTTTTAGAAATGAGCAAACTTTCAGACCTCGATCGCACGCGCCTACGTTGGCGTGCGCGCCGCGGTCTGTTAGAAAACGACCTCATCATCACGAGATATCTAGATGCGCACGAGGCCGACTTGACCGACCTTGATGTCAGTGCGCTGACCCAGCTTTTTGAGTTGGGTGATAATGAACTGTTAGACTTGATTTTGGCCCGAACCGAACCCGAAGGTGCGCTCGATAAGCCAGAGGTCAAGTCTGTATTAACGCAGTTGCGCGCGGCCTAGGTAGGGTTTGACTGCCTAGCTGGTATTAAATCGAGAACTTTACAGAAGGAACCTAACGATGAAACTGTCCGACAAAAAAGCTACGCTCTCGTTCTCCGACGGCAGTCCCTCCGTCGAGTTTCCAATGTACAACGGTTCGGTCGGCCCTCAGGTCATCGATATTCGTAAGCTTTACGGCCAAACAGGTCTGTTTACCTACGATCCAGGTTTTCTCTCCACCGCTTCGTGTTCGTCCGACATTACCTATATCGACGGGGACAAGGGCGAGTTGTTGTATCGCGGCTATCCCATTGAAGAGCTCGCCGTGGGTTCCGACTTCATGGACATCAGCTATCTCATCTTGAATGGTGAGTTGCCAGACAGTGCCCAGAAAAAAGATTTCAATAGCTTGGTGATGCGTCACACGATGGTCAACGAGCAGATGCATTTCTTTCTGCGTGGTTTCCGTCGCGATGCACACCCCATGGCGGTGTTGACGGGTTTGGTGGGGGCGCTCTCTGCCTTCTATCATGACTCGACTGACATCACGAATGCGCATCACCGCCACGTTTCGGCCATTCGTTTGATCGCAAAAATGCCGACACTGGTTGCGATGGCCTATAAATACTCGCAAGGTCAGCCTTATATTTATCCGCAGAACAATTTGTCCTACACCGGCAACTTCTTGCGCATGATGTTCGCAACGCCTTGCGAAGACTACGTCGTGAATCCGGTCGTTGAGCGTGCGCTTGACCGCATCTTTATTTTGCATGCAGACCACGAGCAGAACGCGTCGACTTCAACGGTCCGTCTGTGCGGGTCGTCCGGTACCAACCCATTCGCAGCAATCGCTGCAGGTGTGGCGTGTTTGTGGGGTCCCGCTCACGGCGGTGCGAACGAAGCCTGCTTGCAGATGTTGGAAGACTTGCAGGCTAAGGGAGGGATGGCCAAAGTTGGTGAGTTCATGGAGCAAGTCAAAGACAAAAACTCTGGCGTGCGCCTGATGGGCTTTGGACACCGCGTCTACAAAAACTATGATCCACGTGCCAAGCTCATGCAGCAGACTTGTAAGGAAGTTCTGGCCGCGCTGGGCCTGGAAAACGATCCTCTGTTTAAACTTGCAATGGAAGTTGAGCGTATCGCCCTAGAAGACAAGTATTTTGTCGACCGTAAGCTATATCCGAACGTCGACTTTTATTCTGGTATCGTTCAACGCGCAATCGGTGTGCCAACTGCCTTGTTTACTGCCATCTTCGCTTTGGCACGTACTGTGGGTTGGATTGCACAATGGAATGAAATGATCTCTGATCCTGAGTACAAGATTGGCCGCCCACGCCAGCTATATCAAGGTTCGGTTTCACGTCCGGTGCCAAAGCGCAAGTAATGACTTGAGCGTGTCTGCCGCAAGGTGAAAAGCAAAAAAAAGACTGCCACGTGGCAGTCTTTTTTTATCTGACGGCTTTTTCTAGCGTTTCTCTGCTTCCATTTGTGCGTTCACCACTGCGAGTGCAGTCATGTTGATGACACGCCGAACCGTCGCACTGGTTGTGAGGATATGCACTGGACGTGCAGCACCCAGAAGCACAGGTCCCATTGCGATACCGTTGCTGCCCGTCATCTTCAATAGGTTGTAGGTCACGTTCCCGGTATCCAGATTGGGCGTGATAAGCAAATTTGCAGTGCCCTTCAGGGTGCTGTCTGGATAGCTTGCCATACGGATGCTTTCGGACAACGCAGAGTCAGCATGCATCTCTCCGTCGACTTCAAGCGTTGGCGCACGCTCTGTAATCAACTTGCGCGCCTGGGCCATTTTGCGGGATGAATCAGTTGGCCTGCTGCCAAAGTTAGAGTGGGACAGCAGGGCGACCTTTGGCACAATCCCGAAGCGACGTACTTCAGCCGCCGCTTGAATCGTCATCTCTGCAACCTGTTCAGCGCTCGGATTCTCATTGACATGGGTGTCGCAGATGAATAAGGTCTGGTCCGGGAGCATCAACACATTCATTGTGGCAAAGGTGGAGGCGCCGGGCTGCAGACCAATGACGTCTTCGACATACTTCAACTGGTTGTCAAAGCGGCTAGTCACGCCACACAGCACGGCATCTGCATCGCCGCGTTTGAGCAACAGCACCGCAATCAAGGTGTTGTGCTTGCGAACCATGGCTTTAGCAATCGTGGGTGTAATGCCGTCACGCCCCTTGAGTCGGTAATATTCGGTCCAAGACTCGGTGAAGCGTGCGTCATCTTCCGGATCGACAATCTCGAAATTTTTACCGGCCTCAAGGCGCAAGCCCATTTTCTTGATTCTCATATTGATCACGGAAGGGCGACCAATCAGAATTGGGTGAGCGATTTTTTCATCCGAGACGGTTTGTGCGGCGCGCAGTACGCGTTCGTCTTCACCGTCGGCATAGATCACGCGCTTGGGTGCGCGTTTAGCCTGCGTAAAGAGCGGGCTCATCAGTTGACCAGAGTGATAGACCATCGCCAGCAACTTTTGCTTGTAGGCCTCCATATCTTTAATGGGTCTGCGAGCAACGCCCGAGTCCGCAGCAGCTTGCGCGACAGCTGGAGCGATTTGTACGATGAGTCTTGGGTCAAACGGTTTCGGAATGATGTAGTCAGGGCCAAAGGTTAAGTCTTGTCCTGCATAGGCTTGTGCAACCTCGTCACTTTGTTCTGCTTCGGCGAGTTCGGCGATTGCTTTGACGCAAGCGAGTTTCATCTCTTCGGTGATGCGGCTTGCACCAGCATCAAGTGCCCCACGAAAAATAAATGGAAAGCAGAGCACGTTATTGACTTGGTTCGGGTAGTCAGAGCGGCCTGTTGCAATGATGCAGTCTGGGCGGGCAGCCTTTGCGATTTCTGGACGAATCTCGGGCTCGGGGTTGGCTAGCGCCAAAATTAATGGCTGCGTTCCCATGCTTTTGACCATTTCAGCGTTGACGACACCAGCGGCTGAGCAACCCAAGAAAACATCTGCACCCACCATCGCCTCGGCGAGTGTGCGCAGCGAGGTTTGCTGCGCGTAGCGCTTTTTGTTTTCTTCCATGTCTGTTTCACGACCCTCCCAGATCACACCACGGGAGTCGCAAACAAAAATGTTTTTCTTGGAAATACCCAAGTGCACAAGCAAATCGAGGCAGGCAATCGCCGCAGCGCCTGCGCCCGACACCACAAGCTTGACCTGCTCCATGCGCTTGCCGACAACTTTTAAGCCGTTCATGATGGCTGCGGAAGAAATGATCGCGGTCCCGTGCTGGTCGTCATGGAAGACCGGGATCTTCATGCGTTCGCGTAGTTTGCGCTCAATGTAGAAACATTCCGGTGCCTTGATGTCCTCAAGGTTGATACCGCCCAGCGTGGGCTCCAGCGCAGCAATGATATCCACGAGCTTGTCGGGATCCGTCTCAGCAAGTTCGATATCGAAAACATCGATCCCAGCGAACTTCTTAAAGAGGCAGCCTTTGCCTTCCATCACAGGCTTGGCGGCGAGGGGACCAATATTTCCTAAGCCAAGCACTGCCGTGCCATTGGTGACCACAGCCACCAGGTTGGAGCGGGACGTATATTTTGCAGCCGCCTCATCGCCATCTGCATAAATTGCCATACATGCTGCGGCCACGCCGGGCGAGTACGCCAAGGACAAGTCATCTTGATTCGCCAGTGGTTTGGTGGGCGTAACAGAGATTTTGCCGGGCGTAGGGTAGGCGTGATAGTCGAGGGCAAGTTTGGAGAGGTTTTCGTCCATGATTCACTTTGGTTGGATTGTGTGAGACAGCTCTATGTAAGCTTACTGCCCTGAGCCCCGCGAAACACCACATTTTGGACTCTTTCGATTTTGCATTGCAACATCGGTTCAGTAAAACTTCAGCAAATTTAAGGGCTTAAGGGTATACTCTCGTGCCGGCTCTTAAGGCTCCTATAACCGCCTTCTGCCCCGCTATCCGCCCATCGGTTTGGCCGAAAAACGGAAGGTATTCCTGCATCGTAACGAGTGAAGCACTCGAATAGGTGAAGCGCTAAAATGTCATCAGAACTTGAATCACTACAGAACTCTTATCTCTTTGGCGGCAATGCGCCGTACGTAGAAGAACTCTACGAGGCCTACCTGGATAACCCAGGCTCGGTTCCAGATAACTGGCGAAACTATTTCGATCAGCTGCAGCATATGCCTGCAACCGATGGTCAAGAAGCCACGCGCGACCAAGCGCATGCCCCAATCATCGAGTCCTTTGCCTTGCGCGCTAAAGCGAATGCTTTTGTGCAGCGTGGTCAAGAACCTGATCTTGCCGTTGCAATGAAACAAGTGCACGTGCAATCACTGATTGCTGCGTACCGCTCCTTGGGTTCGCGCTGGGCCGACTTAGATCCGCTTAAGCGCCAAGATCGCCCGGGCATCCCCGAGCTTGATCCGGCGTTTTACGGGTTGACCGAAGCCGATCTAGATCAAGTGTTCTCGGCAACGAACACCTATTTCAGTAAAGCAACGACGATGACGTTGCGCGACATCATCAAGGCCTTAAAAGATACGTACTGCCGCTCGATTGGTGCTGAATTCATGCATGCCTCTGACCCTGCCGTGAAGCGCTGGGTACAAGAGCGCCTAGAGTCCTCACTCAGTGCACCGACCGTCACGCCTGACCGCAAAAAACATATTTTGCAGCAGTTGACCGAGGCCGAAGGCCTTGAGCGTTATCTCCATACAAAATACGTCGGACAAAAGCGTTTTTCACTCGAAGGCGGCGAAAGCTTTATCGCTTCGATGGATGAGCTTGTGAATCATGCTGGCGAGTCCGGTGTGCAAGAAATCGTGGTGGGTATGGCGCACCGCGGTCGTTTGAACATGCTTGTGAACATCATGGGTAAGATGCCTGGTGATTTGTTTGCTGAATTCGAAGGTCATCACGCGGAAGGACTCACGGATGGCGATGTGAAATATCACAACGGTTTCTCGAGCGACTTGTCGACGCGTGGCGGCCCCATGCATTTGTCGCTAGCGTTTAACCCCTCGCATCTTGAAATCGTGAACCCTGTCGTTGAAGGCAGTGTGCGCGCACGTCAAGAGCGTCGCGGTGCAGATGGCTACAAGCAAGTATTGCCAGTGTTGGTGCACGGTGACGCGGCATTTGCAGGCCAAGGTGTCGTGATGGAAACCTTGAACCTTGCTGAAACTCGCGGCTATGGCACGGGCGGCACAGTGCATCTGGTGATTAACAACCAGATCGGCTTTACTACTTCCGACCCGCGTGACACGCGCTCGACCATCTATTGCACAGATGTTTCAAAAATGATTGAAGCACCTGTGTTCCATGTCAATGGAGACGATCCGGAAGCGGTGGTTTTTGCAACGCGTTTGGCGCTCGACTTCCGCATGCAGTTTGGTCGCGACGTGGTGGTTGATATCGTTTGCTTCCGCAAGCTTGGTCACAACGAGCAAGACACGCCATCCCTTACACAGCCGCTGATGTACAAGCGTATTGGTGCGCATCCCGGCACACGTCAGTTCTATTCAGACAAACTGACCGCACAAGGTGTGTTGCAGGCAGGCGAGGGTGATCAGCTCGTGAAGGACTATCGTCGTTACATGGAAGATGGTCGTCGCACGATCGAACCCGTGTTGACGAACTACAAGAGCAAGTATGCAATTGACTGGACGCCTTACCTGAGTGCCAAGTGGACGGATCAGGCAGATACGGCTGTGCCTGCTGCTGAACTCAAGCGTATCGGTGAAAAGCTCACAACAGTGCCTGAGGGTTTCACCCCGCACTCCTTGGTCAATAAGCTCTTGAATGATCGTCGTGCCATGGCACGCGGTGAACAGAATCTCGACTGGGGTATGGGTGAGCACCTTGCGTTTGCGACGCTCGTGGCTTCTGGTTATGCCGTGCGCATCACCGGACAGGACTCTGGCCGCGGCACGTTCACGCACCGTCACGCAGTGTTGCACGATCAGAATCGTGAGCGCTGGAATGATGGAACCTACATTCCTTTGCAAAACGTAAGCGATGGCCAAGCACCCTTCACCGTAATTGACTCGGTCTTGTCTGAAGAAGCGGTGTTAGGTTTTGAGTACGGTTATTCGTGCGCAGATCCCAATACCTTGACGATCTGGGAAGCACAGTTCGGCGACTTCGTGAACGGCGCTCAAGTGGTGATCGACCAGTTCATCGTGTCAGGCGAAGCAAAGTGGGGGCGTCAGTCTGGCCTCACGATGATGTTGCCACACGGTTACGAAGGTCAGGGCCCAGAGCACTCGTCAGCGCGTATCGAGCGTTTCTTGCAGCTTTGCGCAGACAACAACATACAGGTCGTTCAGCCAACCTCCGCTGCCCAGATTTTCCACCTGCTGCGTCGTCAGATGGTGCGTCAGTTCCGCAAGCCGCTGGTTATTTTGACGCCTAAGTCGCTGCTGCGTAACAAAGATGCGGGCTCACCGATGTCTGATTTGTCGAGCGGTCGCTTCCGTCCGATCATTGGCGAAGTTGATGAGAAGATCAATCCGGCTTCGGTCAAGCGTGTCTTGGTCTGCTCGGGCAAGGTTTACTACGATCTGGTCAATGCGCGTAAAGAGCGCAAGGACACCACGGTTGCGATCGTGCGTGCTGAGCAGTTATACCCGTTCGCTCACAAAACGTTTGAGGCTGAGCTGCGTAAATATCCAAAGGCTACCGAAGTGGTGTGGGTTCAAGATGAACCACAAAACCAAGGCTCATGGTTCTACGTGCAGCATCACCTCTATCAGAATATGTCGAGCGGTCAAAAACTCGGTTACGCGGGACGTGTTGCCTCGGCTTCGCCCGCTGTCGGTTATTTGGCTAAGCACCTTGAACAACAGAAGGCCCTGATTGAACAAGCCTTCGGTAAGTTCAAGTCCTTCATGCTGACCAAATAATCTCAATAATCGAATCTATCCAATTACGGAAAAAATATAATGGCAATCACTGACGTCGTTGTTCCGCAGTTATCTGAATCGGTGTCTGAAGCGACGCTGCTTACCTGGAAAAAACAACCTGGACAAGCCGTTCAGGCAGACGAAATCCTGATCGAAGTTGAAACCGACAAAGTTGTACTCGAAGTTCCCGCGCCGGCCTCAGGCGTATTGTCTGAAATCGTGAAGGCCGATGGCAGCCTTGTGACCTCGGGGGAAGTTCTGGCACGCATTGATACGGAAGGTAAAGCCGCCGCTGCTCCCGCAGCTGCTGTACCGGCAGCGGCTCCTGCTGCAGCGGCGCCCGCCGCAGCGCCAGCACCCGCAGCGGCCTCGGGCACAATCGCCTCGCCTGCCGCTTCAAAAATTCTGGCTGATAAGGGCGTGTCGGCAGCGTCGGTTGCTGGGACGGGTCGCGATGGTCGCATCACCAAAGGCGATGCGCTCGGTGCATCGACTGCCCCCGCTGCACCTGCTGCGAAAGCTGCGCCCTTGGCAAACCCAAGCGTTCCCATGACACAGTCGCTGGATGGTCGCCCAGAGCAGCGCGTGCCTATGAGCCGGTTGCGTGCGCGTGTCGCCGAGCGTTTGCTGCAATCGCAGCAAGACAACGCGATTTTGACGACCTTCAACGAAGTCAATATGCAAGGCGTGATTGATCTGCGCAATCTGTACAAAGACAAGTTCGAAAAAGAACACGGTGTGAAGCTCGGCTTCATGTCCTTCTTTGTGAAAGCTGCTGTTGCCGCGCTCAAGCGCTACCCTGTATTGAATGCCTCGGTTGATGGCAAAGACATCATCTACCACGGTTACTTTGATATTGGTATTGCCGTGGGGAGTCCACGTGGCTTGGTGGTGCCGATCCTGCGTAATGCCGATCAACTTTCAATTGCCGAAATTGAAAAGACCATCGCTGACTTTGGTAAGCGTGCCGGTGAAGGCAAGTTGGGCATTGAAGAAATGACTGGCGGTACCTTCTCGATCTCGAATGGCGGTGTGTTCGGCTCGATGTTGTCGACCCCCATTATCAACCCACCGCAGTCGGCTATTTTGGGTGTGCATGCAACAAAAGAGCGTGCAGTGGTTGAGAAGGGTCAGATTGTGATTCGTCCCATCAACTATTTGGCAATGTCTTACGACCACCGCATTATCGATGGTCGCGAAGCGGTGTTGGGTCTGGTCGCGATGAAAGAAGCGCTCGAAGATCCACAGCGCATGCTGCTCGAAATTTAAGCTTGGGATACTTATGTCTTCAAATCAATTTGATGTAGTCGTTATTGGCGCAGGACCTGGTGGCTATATCGCCGCGATTCGCGCAGCGCAGCTCGGCATGTCGGTCGCGTGTATTGATGCATGGCAAAACGGCAATGGCGGTCCTGCACCTGGTGGCACTTGCACAAACGTTGGTTGTATTCCTTCCAAAGCGCTGTTGCAGTCGTCCGAACACTTTGAGCAGGCGAATCACCATTTTGCTGAACACGGTATTGAAGTCAAAGGTGTGTCGCTCAAACTCGACAAAATGGTCGGTCGTAAAAATGATGTCGTGAAGCAAAATAACGACGGTATTTTGTATTTACTCAAAAAGAACAAAGTCACCTTTTTCCATGGCAAAGGCGCTTTTGCTGGTCAGGTCGATGGCGGCTGGGCAATCAAAGTGTCAGGCACGACCACCGCTGACCTCGTTGGTAAGCATGTGGTGATCGCGACGGGCTCGTCTGCGCGTGAATTGCCAGGCACACCTTTTGATGAACAGCAGATTCTGTCTAACGACGGCGCACTGAATATCGGTGCTGTACCAAAGAAGCTCGGCGTCATTGGTGCAGGCGTGATTGGTTTGGAAATGGGTAGCGTCTGGCGCCGCCTCGGTGCGGAAGTGACCGTACTCGAAGCGATGCCTGAGTTCCTCGCAGCAGTCGACACGCAAGTCGCAAAAGAAGCGCACAAGATTTTCACCAAGCAAGGCTTGTCGATTCACATGGGCGTCAAGCTCGGTGAAATCAAAGCTACCGCCAAGCAAGTCACAGTGCCGTATACCGACGCTGCCGGCGCTGAGCAAAAACTAGTTGTTGATAAGCTAATCGTGTCGATCGGTCGTGTGCCTTACACCGGCGGATTGAATCCTGATGCGGTGGGGCTTAAGCTCGACGAACGTGGCTTTGTTGTCGTAGATGGCGATTGCAAAACTAACCTGGCCAACGTTTGGGCGGTCGGTGATGTGGTGCGTGGTCCGATGCTCGCGCACAAGGCAGAAGAAGAGGGCGTCGCCGTTGCAGAACGTATCGGCGGACAGCATGGCCATGTCAATTTCAACACCATTCCTTGGGTGATCTACACCTCGCCCGAGATCTCTTGGGTTGGTCAGACCGAGCAGCAACTCAAGGCCTCAGGTCGTGCGTACAAGGCGGGCAGCTTCCCGTTCTTGGCCAACGGTCGTGCGCGTGCCTTGGGTGATACAACTGGCTTTGTGAAGATCTTGGCTGATGCGACAACCGATGAAGTACTGGGTGTGCATATTATCGGCCCCATGGCTTCTGAGTTGATTGCCGAGGCCGTCACCATTATGGAGTTCCGTGGTGCAGCTGAAGATATCGCTCGGATCTGTCATGCACATCCCACCTTGTCGGAGTCCATGAAAGAAGCTGCGTTAGCTGTTGATAAACGCGCGCTTAACTTCTGAAGCTTTTTTGAACGTCCTTCAATACTATGAGAGCAGTCTGGCTGAACGCGGTTATCAGCCAGACCACGCGCAACGCACGGCGATTGAGCGCCTGCAAAAATACTTTGACGACTGGATCGCCTTCAAAGGGGATCGGTCCAGTGCGCTTAAACGCTTGATTAAACGTCCTGAAGTACCTCGCGGTGTGTATCTGTGGGGTGGGGTCGGGCGTGGCAAGAGTTTTTTGATGGATGCATTTTACGCAACTGTCCCCGTCACGCGTAAGACACGCTTGCACTTTCACGAGTTCATGCGAAGCGTGCATCGCCAACTCGACGAAGTGAAAGGTCGTCAAGATCCGCTCGATGAAGTGGCGAAACGAATCTCGGCGCGCTATCGGCTCATTTGCTTTGATGAATTTCACGTGTCGGATGTTGCAGATGCGATGATTTTGTATCGTTTGTTATTGAAATTTTTTGAGTACGGGACGTCTTTTGTCATGACGTCCAATTACGAACCATCGACGCTATACCCCGATGGTTTGCATCGTGATCGGATTTTGCCGGCGATCGAGTTGATTGAAGATCGCATGGATATCCTGAACGTTGATGCTGGCATTGACTATCGTCGTCGCACACTTGAACAAGTGAAGTGTTATCACACACCGCTCGATGCGACGGCAGAGTCTGCGCTCGAGCAAGCTTTTCTGCAGCTGTCCGATACGCCACCCCAAGATCCCGTGCTGTTGATTGAGCATCGTGAGATCACCGCCAAAAAACGTGCTGGCAGTGTGGTCTGGTTTGATTTTGCCACCTTGTGTGGTGGGCCTCGCTCGCAGAACGACTACCTTGAAATCGCCAGCCGTTTCCATGCAGTCATCTTGTCGGGTGTGCCGAAGATGGGTCCTAAGCACGCGTCTGAGGCGCGGCGCTTCACCTGGTTGATTGATGTCTTCTACGATCACAAGGTAAAGCTCTTGATGTCGGCCGAGTGCGAACCCGAAGAGCTCTATACCTCGGGTCCTATGTCAAACGAGTTCCATCGCACCGTTTCCCGTATTCTTGAAATGCAGTCCAAAGAGTATTTGGACTCTGAACAGCGCGACACCGTTAGTCTTTAAGCAAGTCTCGGAGCTTTTACGCCATGAATACCCGCGTTCTCACTGGTATTACCACCTCGGGCACCCCTCACCTGGGTAATTATGTTGGCGCCATTCGTCCAGCAATTCAGGCCAGTAACGAGGCGAAGGTGGATGCCTTCTTTTTTCTGGCGGACTATCACGCGTTGATCAAGTGCGAAGACGCGAACTTGATTGCACGCTCACGCTTGGAGATTGCAGCCACTTGGCTCGCGTGTGGACTCGACCCCGCACGGGTGACGTTTTATCGTCAATCCGATGTACCAGAAATCCCCGAACTGTCTTGGATGCTGACCTGCGTCACAGCCAAGGGTTTGATGAACCGGGCGCATGCCTATAAAGCCTCTGTCGATCAAAATACTGCCAAAGGCGTGGAAGGTGACGATGGGATCACGATGGGGTTGTTTTCTTACCCCATCCTGATGGCTGCCGACATTTTGATGTTCAACGCCCACAAAGTTCCGGTCGGACGCGATCAGACACAGCACCTTGAAATGGCACGTGATATTGCTCAGCGGTTCAACCACTTGTTCGGTCAGGGCAAAGAGTTTTTTGTCTTGCCAGAGGCAGTGATCTCAGAGGATGTTGCAACCTTGCCAGGTTTGGACGGTCGCAAGATGTCCAAGAGCTACAACAACACCGTCCCTCTTTTTGAGGGCGGTTCGAAAGCCTTAAAGTCAGCCGTTGCACGCATCGTGACCGATTCGCGGGGGCCGGGCGAGCCGAAAGACGCTGAGGCCTCACACCTCTATTTAATTTATAAAGCGTTCGCACAGCCCGCTGAAACGGCTGCGTTCCGCAAGGAGCTCGAAGCGGGACTGGGTTGGGGAGATGCCAAGCAGCGCTTATGCGAGCGCGTCGAGCAAGAGCTTGGTCCTATGCGTGCGAACTATCAAGACTTAATGTCTAACCCTGCGCGTATCGAAGAGATTCTGCAAGAGGGCGCACGCAAAGCGCGTGCGATTGCGACGCCGTTTATCAAAGAGTTACGTCAGGCGGTTGGCTTGCGCTCCTTGGGTGACGCAACGTCGGACCAGGCAGGTAAGTCAGCTAGTAAGTCCGCTAAATCAGGTAAAGCTGCACGCTTTGTCAGCTTTCGCGATGAGGCGGGTCAGTTCCGCTTTCGCTTCTTGGCGGCCGACGGGACTGAGCTCTTTTGTTCCGTTGCCTTTGCGGATCCCAAGTTGGCTGGGGCGGCCATGCGCTCTTTGCAGAGCGCGGATCATGAAAGCTTGATTGAACGGGTTGGACAGACAGATTTCAATCTAGTGATGGATGGTGAGATACTCGCTGTTGGTGTGACGGCAGTCAGTCCGTCTGAGCGAGAGCAGCGCCTTGAGGCACTGCTCGCCGCGCTTCACCCTAACGAGTAATTACCGCTTCAACTTAGCAAACGCCGCAGCCATCGCACCCTGACCCAGCGGCTCTGGTGCAGCACCTTTGTTTTGCTTGCCAGCCGATTGCCCGCCACTAGAACGATTGCTAGAAGCAGGTGCTCCACCAGCGCTGCGTGCGGGTGGTGTCTCATCATTCAAACGCATTGTTAGTGCAATGCGTTTTCGCGGAATATCGACTTCCTGCACGCGAACTTTCACGGTCTGGCCAACACGCACGACATCGCGCGGGTCAGAGACGAATTTTTCTGCCAGCGCGGAGATATGCACTAAGCCATCCTGGTGCACACCGATATCCACAAAGGCGCCAAAGTTTGCGACGTTGGTGACCACGCCTTCGAGCAACATGCCTGGCAACAGATCATTGAGTGTCTCGACGCCTTCTTTAAAGGTCGCGGTTGTGAACTCTGGCCGTGGGTCGCGACCAGGCTTTTCGAGTTCAAGCAGGATGTCGCGTACGGTGGGGACGCCGAAGCGTTCATCAGTAAATTCTGACGGAGATAAGCCTTTGAGCTTATCGCGATTGCCAATCACTTCTTTCATGTCGGCCGCAATTTTCTTCAAAATACGTTCGACAACTGGATACGCTTCGGGGTGCACGGAGGAGGCGTCTAGCGGATTGTCGCCATTTGGAATCCTCAGAAAACCTGCCGCTTGTTCAAAGGCTTTTTCACCGAAGCGCGGGACGTCTTTTAGTGCGCTACGGTTTGGGAAAACGCCTTTGGCATCGCGATACGAGACGATGTTTTTGGCTAGGGTGCTGTTGAGCCCTGATACACGCGTCAAGAGCGCTGCCGAAGCCGTGTTGACATCTACACCGACCGCGTTCACGCAGTCTTCGACCACGGCATCCAATGAGCGTGCCAATTCGCGTTGATTCAAATCGTGTTGATACTGTCCGACGCCAATCGCTTTCGGCTCGATCTTTACGAGTTCTGCGAGGGGATCTTGCAGGCGCCGCGCAATCGAGGCGGCACCCCGCAAGCTCACATCCAGATCGGGGAATTCAAGTGCAGCCAACTCAGATGCAG
>JBILJY010000207.1:0-4509 GCA_044376975.1 Burkholderiaceae bacterium
CACCTTGCCCAATCGTCAACACAAGCATGGTTTGTGGACCATAAATGGCATAGCCGGCAACGACTTGTGTGGTGCCGGGCTGCAGGAAATCCTCCTCGGTGATTTCACGGCCCGAGGCGCTAGCGGGCGCGCGCAACACAGAGAAAATAGTCCCGATAGACACGTTGACATCGATGTTTGACGAGCCGTCCAGAGGGTCAAACAAGAGTAAAAACTCACCCTTCGGATAGCGGTTTGGAATCAAGTGAATGGTTTCCATTTCTTCCGACGCCATCGCGGCTAAGTGCCCACCCCATTCGTTGGCTTCAAGCAATACTTCGTTAGACATCACGTCTAGTTTCTTCTGCACTTCACCTTGTACGTTTTCACTCTCCAAGCTTCCTAGTACGCCGCCCAAGGCGCCTTTACTCACAGCATGGCTGATCGTTTTGCAGGCGCGCGATACGATTTCCACCAAGAGGCGTACCTCTGCGCTCAGTGCGTGTGCTGCGCGTTGTTGCTCAACTAAGTATTGCGTAAGGGTTTTGCGTTTCATGGTTTCAAGGCTGTCCTGAAGGTCAAAGTGAAAGTGCTTTTGAGACGATTTCTAGTGTATTGCGAGATAGGGTCGGATGTGTAGCGATACGTTCGAGTTGGGCATGCAGGCGCTGACTGACTTCGGGGATAAAGCGCGCCCACTGATCGCCCACCCGAGCCAGACGGGCTGCAATCTCTGGGTTAATGGCATCGAGCGCGAGAACCTGATCGCTCCAGAAATGATAGCCCTGGCCATCCTGCGCATGGAAGCCGCGCGTGTTGCCCATGCAGAAAGCAAAGACAACGGCGCGCACGCGGTTCGGATTACGTATGGTGAAGGCAGGATGTGCCATCAGGCCTGTCAGCTCGTTGACGCCTGTGCGTGGTGAGCTTGCCAGGGTGCTAAACCATTTATCCACCACCAGTTGGTCGTGTTGCCAGTCTTCGTAAAACTGTGTGGCGGCGGGCGAACTAAGTTCGGACGACCCCTCATGGATCAGCGCATTAAACGCAGCCATTCTGTCTGTCATGTTTGTGGCGTGCTTAAACTGTGTTTGCGTCAGGTTGGCCGCCTCGGGATGTTTTGAGGTCATGAGATACGTCAGCGCGAGGTTCTTTAAGGCGCGCCTTCCTGCGGGACCTGGGGCGGGTGAGTATTGCCCAGGAGTTAGGTTCGCTTGATAAGTGCTCAGTAGCGTAGCTGCGTGCTTCGTGCCCAACTGCTCGCGGATACGTGTGCGAACTTCAAGAACGGCCAGCGGATCCATGTGCGCCATGCGTTCCGCGACGCCATGGCTTGGTGGCAGTGAGAGCAAGCGCGCGCGGTACCCTGCATCCAAGTCCTTTGCCAATAAGGAGGCTGACCAGCTCTTGGCCAAAAGAGGATCAAGCTCTTCGAACGTGGCATGTCGTCGCCAGGCCTGGGCCAGTGCGATCATTTTGCGTGAGGCGATTTCTTGTCCAGCCTCCCAACGCGTAAACGCATTATCGTCATGTGCACTGAGCAGGGCTAGCTCATGATCTTGGTAGGCATAGTCAATCAAAACGGGCGCTGAAAAATTCCTCAATAGTGATGGCGTGGGACGTGTAGAAATATTGTCGAACACCCAGGTTTGTGAGGCTTCTTTTAGTTCTAGGGTCGTCTGTGGTGACAAAGATTTTCCTGTGTCATCGAGCAGACCAAGCGTGACGGGAATGTGAAACGGCTGCTTAACGATTGGGGACGCTTTCTCGACGCCGACCGGGGGGCAGTCTTGCGTAAGTGTCACTGTGCAGCGTTTGGCGACCGGATCATGCTGTAGTTGCACGGACACGCGGGGCGTACCTGCCTGACGATACCAGTGCCTAAACACCTCCAGATTTTTTTGCGGTGCAGTTTGTTGAAGAGCCCATTGCATGGCGTTAACAAAGTCGTCGCAGGTCACCGCTTGCCCATCATGGCGTCGGAAGTACTCATCCATACCCGCGCGGAACGCTTGTTCCCCGAGCAGTGTGTGCATCATACGAATGACTTCTGCACCTTTTGAGTAAACCGTCGCCGTGTAAAAATTGCTGATCTCTTGATAGCTCTCGGGACGAATGGGATGGGCCATCGGCCCCCGGTCCTCTGGATACTGGCTCAGGCGCAGACCCATCACATCGTCAATGCGTTGAACCGCGCGCGCGCTGGCCGCCTCGGTGGTGGGCAGTCCTGCGGCCATCATGTCGGCCGTGAATTCCTGGTCACGGAACACCGTCAAACCTTCTTTGAGACTCAGTTCAAACCAGTCGCGGCAGGTCACCCGATTGCCAGTCCAGTTATGAAAATATTCATGCCCGATGACAGACTCAATCGCCTGAAAATTACCGTCGGTGGCAGTGTTGGGATTCGCGAGAACGTAGGCCGCGTTAAAAATATTGAGGCCCTTGTTTTCCATCGCGCCCATATTGAAGTCGCGCGCAGCCACGATCATGAAGCGGTCGAGATCCAGCTCCAGACCAAAACGCGTTTCGTCCCAACGTAACGCTCGCTCAAGCGATTCCATCGCCCACTCGGTTTGATCTTCTGTTCCGACATCGCTGTAGACCTGCAGCAGCACTTCGCGACCACTTGCCGTGCGTGTGTGATGTTCACGACAAACAAAATCACCTGCGACAACGGCAAAGAGATAACTAGGCTTTGCGAAGGGATCGTGCCATTGCGCTTCATGGCGTCCCGCCTCGAGTTCACGCTGCTGCAAAAGATTGCCATTGGACAACAGGAGCGGGAACTCGCTTCGACTAGCGCGTAACGTGACCCGGTAAATCGACATCACATCAGGGCGGTCGGCAAACCAGGTGATTTTGCGAAAGCCTTGCGGTTCGCATTGTGTAAACAGGTGCTTACCTGAAACGTACAGACCCGACAGACTTGTGTTTTGTGCGGGCTGACACGTGCCCACGATCACGAGTTCGGCGCGATCGGGCACGTTGTGTAAGGTGAGGGTGGTCTCGGTCAGTGCGTACTGTGTCTGGGACAGCAACACGCCATTGAGCTCTAGAGAGACGAGTGTCAGGTCCTCGCCATCGAGGATCAAATCCTTCGATATCGGCACGTCTTTTCTGCGCTCAACAACCAGCCGGCTGCGCACCTGGGTGCGTTCGGCGCTTAATTCAAATTCCAGCTCGATCGTCGGGATGAGAAAGGGGTAGGGCTGATAATCTTCGCGGCGTATAGTGATGCCGGTCTCTGTACGCATGTCAACTCCAATTGGTATGCTTTGCATTGTAGGGGTGGCAGCCAAAAAATTTGCAGGATTGCTTTGGCGATTAGATTTTCTGCCCTATCATGTTCCTCATGCAAATCAACTATCGTGAGTTCAATATGGCTAATTTTAGAATCCGGTCGCTCGTCAGTCTTGTTGTAGGCGCTGTAACCTCGTTTAGTGCCTCGATTGCAATCGCTCAAGTGCCGCCAGCACTTGCCGGCAAAAGCGTCAAAATCATTGTTCCGCAGACCGCCGCAGGCGCGTCAGATTCTATTTCGCGCCTAATGGCTGCAGAGCTTACAAAGCGGTGGGGTATTTCGGTCATTGTTGAGAACCGTCCCGGTGCGGGTGGCAATATCGGCAGCGATGCCGTGGCGAAATCAGCGCCAGACGGCACCACCTGGCTGATGAGTTACTCCGGTACACACGCCATTAACCCAGCACTTTATGGGAAAATGCCTTTTGATCCTAAAAAAGACTTGGCTCCCCTGGCCTCGTTGGCAACTTTGCCTTTTGTGTTGGTGATTAATCCTCAGTTGCCTTACAAAACGCTGGCCGAGTATGTGGCCTACGCGAAAGCCAACCCGGGAAAGATCAACGTCTCCTCGTCTGGGAATGGTTCGGTTAACCACTTACTCAATGAAATGCTAGGTACCGCAGCTGGCATAAAGACCTCACATATCCCTTACAAGGGCGCTGCGACGGCCCTGAACGATGTGATGTCAGGGCAAGTGCAAGCTTTTTACGCCAGCGCACCGTCTGTGATGGGTCAAATTAAGAGCGGGGCGGTGCGTCCTTTAGCGGCTGCTGCGACCAAACGCGCTGCCGCGTTGCCAGATGTGCCCACTTTCGGTGAGGCAGGTTATCCCGCTTTAAGTATTGATTCGTGGTTTGCATTTTTTGTGCAGGGGGCAACACCGCAAGGGTTGAAAGCACAAATTCATTCAGAAATTAATAAGGTCCTGGCGGATCCAGCGATTGTGGAGCAGCTCTCACAGCGGGGGGCAGCGACAATGTCAACCACGTTGCCCGCATTTCAAAAAATCGTAGATGACGATATGGAAACTTGGGGTAAAACGGTACGTGCATCGGGTGCCAAGATCGATTAATTGTTATATCGATCTTATCAAGAACTGATTATATATATTTATTATATATCTATATATAACAAGAACTTAAGGTATTTTATTAAAGTAATTTATAGATTTTATTTTTTATTTTTTGATATAAAAAAAAGGCCGACAAAGTCGGCCTTTTTTAGCAAGCT
>JBILJY010000041.1:0-15776 GCA_044376975.1 Burkholderiaceae bacterium
GTTCTAGGGCTCCTGACCAGCTGTTCCACGAAGGACTGGCCAGCATTTCTCGGCTTGATGGAGCAAGAGCACACAAACCCAAGCGATGCAGTACCCCCACTACCCATCTGGCCAAGCATCACGCAGCACTACCAATTGCCAGCGATCAGTACACCGATCGTCGCGCAACAGGCAAAACTCTACGCCTCGGGAGCCCGTCATTTCCAAACGGTGCTTTCAAACGCGACCCCCTACCTATACTTCGTGGTACAGGAGCTAAAGCGCCGCAATATGCCCGTTGAGTTGGCGTTCCTCCCTATTATCGAGAGTAGCTATTCGCCAAGAACAAAAACGGGGCTCAATCCCGCCGGGCTCTGGGGCCTCATGCCGGTCGCGGCTAAACATCTGAACCTCGTGCGTGATGAATTCAAGGATGAACGCAGAGACATTATTCGTTCAACTCAGGCCGCGCTGGACCTCTTGCAAGAGCTCCATACCAAGTTTGGCGATTGGAACTTAGCCTTGGCAGCTTACAACTGGGGGCCAGGTAATGTGTCTCGTGCGCTGTCCAACAATGCCAAGCGTAAAGTATCAAATACGTACGATCACTTGTCTATGCCCAGAGAAACACAAGTATTTGTACCGAAGCTGTTCGCAATTCGGGACATCATCGCGCGCCCAGATCTCTACAAAATCGCCCTTCCAAACATTCCGGACGCACCCTATTTTGAGGTGGTACCCGTCGCGCAAACCATAGACATTCCTATCGCTGCTGAATTAGCCGACATGTCACTGCTGGACTTTGTGAACCTTAACCCTGCGTTTAACAAACCAGTCATTGTCGGCAGCCCAACACAGACAATCCTCTTGCCGATCGATCAAGCGAAAAAATTTCGAGCAAACTTGAATCTCCGGAAAGAAGCACTATCGCAGTTCACGTCAGTCGTCATTGAAACAGCAGAAACACCGGAAAGCCTAGCACGGACCTGGAAAGTTGATGCAACACGTGTCCGTGCGCTCAATCACTTACGTTGGGGAGCCCGCCTAAAGGTCGGTACCGTCATTCTCTTACCGATCCCGAGCGGACAACGCCCCTGAGCTAACACCATGCGCGGGACCACTCGCGCATGATGTATGTTTATTGTGCGCGATTAAGCGACAGTACGTGCGGTGTTTTCCTCACCAAAATTGCGCGCGCATCGATCGCTGCATTCGTTGAATCCATCCATGACTGCATGAACGTTAAATATGCGCTGTGTCCAATGGCAGCAAAATCCGGAAGATCTCGTATTCGATCACCACGCGTTGCCGCCACGAGTAAATCGCGTTTAACGATCATGTCGAAGAGGCACTCATAATCATTCACATACGAATAGCCCGTCTTTAGGGAGCATGCCTCAAGGTCTTTTCGCGCTTGTGCACTAAGTGGCGCCCGAGTTTCTGCCCCCTGCATCACATCAACACCACGCGCCAGTTCATCACCAGTAAAGCGGCCAACCGACACACTGTCGAGCATGACGTGATATCTCGCTTGTGCTGCTAAACCACTGACACGCCAGATAAGCGACTTAAGGGCACTGAGTTCAGCGCTTGCGACCGACTTGACCTGAGACTGGCTTAATACAAAGGGGACCGGTGGTAGCGCCATCCCAACGTCAACGGACACCCCTTTTCCACGCGTTAACGCAGTCTGAAACTTAAGTGGATTCTTTTCGTTCGCTCCCGCTGGGAAAAACTCAGTCTCAACACTCCGATCGGAAACATGACTTTGAATCACAGCGGGCGCCAAGTTCGCCCCAATTTGCCTGAGAAACTCAACGGCCATCAAACTATGCCCCAAGGCACTGGGGTGTATACGGTCAGGGATCAATTTAATCTCTTGGGAGGACACCGTAAGTGCTAGCGCATTCTTTAAAGGCTGCTGCCACTGGACCTTCAGCACATCTGTGCCGACTGCCTCAGCTTGCATCGCCGCAACGAGTCGTTCAAGCTGCCTTTGTCGGTCGATCAGTTTTGACGGGGACGCAACACCTGCGATATTCGCTGGACTCGGTTCGACCCAAATAATGCGCTTGACTCCTGCCTCACGCAGACGCTCAATGATGGTTTGAACGTTCTTTATCAATGCGGCGTGCGGGCTAGTCAAAGGATACGCCGCATCATTCATTCCAAAATTAATCACAACAACGGTTGGACGATGTACCAGTACGTCTCGATCTAATCGATTGAGACCGTCGAACGCGGAATGTCCACCAATCCCCGCATTCACAAACGTCAAATCCAAATCCGGCCGACGTAGTAAGAAAAAAGTTTCGATGTATCGTCCGTACGTGTATGCAGCGGTGATGCTGTCACCAAGCCAAACAATGCGATCTCCTTGAGAAAAAGCCAAGGGTTTGGTCTGAGCCATTGCAGTTGTCAACGGCACAAAACCCATCACACATAGCATCAAAAACTGGCGTAAATTTCGCATGAGTATCACCATATTTTCTTCAACCAGATCACACGGTCTTGTACCGCAATCTGTCTTCATGATTCACTCCGAGACCCAAACGGATCATTCACTAGGTGCACTATTACTTTTTGCCGCCGCCGCTGCGGCCTCTTCCTGTCGGATGCGCCGCTTTTCTGCCTCGGTTTGCCACGCAGTGCTTGTACCCCGAGCAACTTGACGCATGCGTTCTTGATGCGCACCTGAATTCGCGGTAATCGTCGCGTTTACAAAAACCAAGTCCGTCACCCCGAAGGTCTTGACAATGTCCTGGATGTTACGAAACACATAGCGATAATCGACAACGACAACTTTATCGAAATGCGGCAACAAGTAGGGTGCAAAGGCATTGCCATACGAGTTCTTGACTACAAGTGCCGTTCTACCCGTACCGGCGTTTGTCGTGCCAACCAACAGCGGCACGTCGCCGCCGAGAAATACGATATACCCACGGCTTTTCTCGGCGAAGAACTCGTGCGGCGCAGGCGTCTTTTGCTCCGGACCAACATATTGAGTGCTCTTCACAGTGACCGTGGTTGGCACGTAGTAGTCAGAGACTTTATCGGCTTGTCTGAGCTCGGGCGCTTGGGTCAGGCTCCAGAATGAGCCTGCGACTCCTGCAACCGACCGCTTGTCAAACGCGGAAAGCTCAAGCGGCGTAAGCCCCATCACCTGAGCCCACGCACGATAGGCATAATAGGCGCCCAGTCCAGTCCAGTGATGATCAGACTTGAAAAACATGGGCTCGGACGTGTGGTCTTGCATTTCGGCGATGACATCGGCAAAGCGTACTTCAGGGTTCAGCGCCGACTTCATTGCCTCTAAGTTGCGCGCCTCCGAGGTCGTGCGCGCTCGCGCCGCTGCAGGCAGATAAAAATGGCTGCTTGTAGGGGTCACAACTACACTGACACTTTGCATATTGTTTGGCTTTGCGACCTGGTCCACCCAAGTGTTTACCGCATTCGCATAGCCCTGCGCAGCCTTGTCTGTGCCCCCAAACATAAATAACGCCTGTCCCTCGTGTAGCAAGACGCCTCCCACCACGTTTAGTGGCTTATTGCTGGAAGCCGCTGGTGGTGTGGGTATGGCCACGCTTGGCACCGGCTCTACCGCCTTAGGTTTAGGCTCAGGTTTAGGCTGTGGCGCAGCCTGAGTCGTCACGTTTGACGGGGCGCTCTCCCGAGCGCTTGCGACTTCGGTCGTTGTCGGCTGAGAAACCGCCTCGACTTGCGGTGGCGTCTCTTGGGCGCTGAGCGCATCGCTCTTCTCGGTACCCGTCGCTCCCTCAGCACGCTCTAGCAGCTCAGGAGAAGCATTAGACTCACGATCAAGCCCTGGGGTAACCAGTGCAATTTCTGTGTCTGCCCCAACCTCTTTGGGCGATTGGTCCTGCTCAGCCTCGGTCTGCGGCTTAGCCCAGTTATTTATATCCTCGAAGCCGGTATCGCCGCCCTTAACCTGAACAACGCGACCGTCTAGCGTCAGACCGCGGTTCGCCCGCACGAAGCTCGCAATCTGGGTAAAGTGCTCACGAAGGGGGAAATGATCGGCAACATAGGACTCAATGCCGCGGGCAAAGCTTCCATCTAACAAACTTTCTTGCGTCAGCGCTGGCCATGCAGCCAACCGGCGATTTTCGGTCTCGGAGACCACTTGTCGCGCCTCGTATTGCGCAAGAAAAATAACGCCCAAGGAAGTAAGCAAAAGGAAAATTAAAAGCGCGTGCAAGATCCGTGCCCACCCACTTGCATGCGGGTAGTGAACACCTGAGGCTTGGGCTGATTTTTCCATCAAAAACGGAAATACAAAAACGGGTTGTAACTTTGACCGACTAGCAAGGCGGTACAGGAAAGCAATAACATCAAGTCGACAGCTAAGATTGCGACCGGTCTCCAACTAATAAGTGACCGCACGACGTTCAAACGCACTACATATGACGACATCCAAGGGGCGACAGGTGTACAAGCAATCAAAGCCAATGGAAGCCAAAGCGCGTGCGCTTGTATATCAGTGAAAGTTTGCTCACCAAACAGTGGTGCATCAGTCATACCAAACAAAATCATCGAAAACTGTTGTAGCTGCTGCAAATCTGTAAAGTAAAAGAGCGCCCAACCCAGCGTGACGATGAGCAGCAGATAAAGGTGTCCAAAAAGTCCAGGGAGCCTAGCCAGCAGACTGCTCAAAAAGAGACGCTCGATCGCAATCCAAACACCAAAATAGAGCCCCCACAGCATAAAGTTCCAACTCGGGCCATGCCAAAAGCCAGTTAACGCCCAAACAATAAACAAGTTTCTATAAGGCCAACGTGCTCGACCTCCCAAGGGGATATAGACATAGTCTCGAAAAAACGTACTGAGCGAGATATGCCAACGTCGCCAAAATTCGGTGACCGATTTTGAAATATAGGGATAATTAAAGTTCTCGTGAAAATGGAAGCCGAACATCATTCCCAAGCCGATAGCCATGTCTGAATACGCCGAGAAATCAAAGTAGATCTGCAACGCAAACATAGCCAAACCCAGCCAAGCATCACCGGTAGACAACGTCGACAGGTCTCCCCCCATCGTCCGCTCGGCCCACTCGCCAGCGACATTGGCAATAAACACTTTTTTAAATAACCCGACACATACGCGATGTAAACCCCGACTAAATAAATCCCAGGAGTGCCTGCGGCCGCGGATCTCCGCTGCGACATGGACGTAGCGCACGATTGGGCCTGCAACCAGCTGTGGGAAGAGGCTTACATAAAGCAAGAAATCGGTGAATCTGCGCTGCGCACGGACATCTCCGCGATAGACGTCAATCGAATAAGACAACGTCTGAAAAACATAAAACGAAATGCCAATGGGCAAGGCATAGCCAGGCAGATTAAAGGAAGCAGCAAAAGAAGTGTTGACGTTCTCGACAACAAAATCACTGTACTTAAAGACACCGAGCAACGACAGATTTGAAACAAGAGAAAGGGCTAGCGCAAGCTTAGGGCCGTTTGTTCCACGCGTGCGCTCCATCCACAGTGCCGCCAGCCAATCAACCACTGCGGTAAGTACCAATAAAGAAACCCAAATGGGTTCGCCCCAAGCATAGAAAAACAGACTGACTGCGATCAGAATATAGTTTTGCGCTTCGGTTGGGGCACCGGGGTCTGTGGTTCCATCCGCACCAACACCATGACGAAATTTTGAGCCAAAAAAATAATAGAGGATCAAACTACAGGGTAGAAACAGATACAGGAATACCAAAGAGGAGAAAACCATGGCAACGTGGGGTATCTGTTACGGGGGGGTGGAGTTGGCAACCGATGTACGTAAAAACAAGACCTGTAATTAACAAAAGCAGCGAATTTTACCTAGATATCTGTCCCACTGCACCACGGGTTAAAATGGGGTTCCTAGATTTACGAGTGTGTAGGCTTTTCAAGCCCTCTGAAAGAAATAATGAGCATTATCGAAAACCGCAAAGCGTTCCATGATTTTTTGATAGAAGAACGCTTCGAGGCAGGCTTAGTCCTGCAGGGGTGGGAGGTCAAGGCTATTCGCGAGGGGCGAGCGCAACTTAAGGAAAGCTATGTTGTGATTTTAGAGGGTGAGCTTTGGCTCTTGGGTATGCATATTAGCCCCCTCCACTCGACCTCTACACACGTCCTACCGAATTCCACCCGCACCCGCAAGCTTCTGCTCAAGGCTGAGGAGATCAGTAAACTGATCGGCAAGGTAGAGCAGCGAGGCTACGCCCTTGTGCCGATTAATTTACATTATAAAAATGGTCGGATTAAACTGGATTTCGGTCTAGGAAAAGGCAAGAAACTGCACGACAAGCGCGATGCTTCACAAGAGAAAGACTGGGCTCGCGAGAAAGAGCGCCTCATGAAGCACGACACCCGGAACCGGGATTAGTAAAAATGGGGCCATCGGCCCCATTTATTCACTTACGACTAGTTTGTTTTTTTAAGTGGCTAGTTTCTTCCAGGTGTCCACAACGGTATCTGGATTCAGCGACATAGATAGAATTCCTTGGTCGCGCAACCAAACCGCGAAATCAGCATGATCACTTGGACCTTGCCCACAAATACCAACGTATTTCCCCGCTTTCAAACACGCATTAATGGCTCGACTGAGCATAAATTTCACTGCCTCGTCCCTCTCATCAAAGTCGGCTGCTAACAGCTCCATCCCCGAATCACGATCCAGACCGAGCGTCAACTGCGTGAGGTCATTAGACCCAATTGAAAAGCCATCGAAATACTCAAGAAACTGCTCAGCCAAAATTGCGTTAGACGGAACTTCGCACATCATGATGAGGCGCAAGCCATTCTCCCCGCGCACTAACCCATGCGCTGCCAGCAAATCGACCACCCGCTTGGCCTGCTGGACGGTACGAACAAAGGGCACCATAATCTCAACGTTGGTCAGACCCATCTCATTGCGTACGCGTTTTAAGGCTTCGCACTCCATTTTGAAGCAATCTGCAAAATCTGCAGAGATGTAACGAGATGCTCCGCGAAAGCCCAACATCGGATTCTCTTCCTCGGGCTCGTAACGAGCGCCGCCTACAAGCTTGCGGTACTCGTTCGATTTAAAGTCTGAGAGACGAACAATTACCGACTTAGGATAGAAAGCTGCGCCGATCGTGGCTATGCCATCTGCAAGCTTTTCTACAAAGAAAGCGCGAGGGCTTGCATGACCTCTTGCTGCAGACTCCACCGCAACCTTGAGCTCTGCATCCACATTGGGATAGTCAAGGACAGCCTTGGGATGAATCCCGATATTATTGTTGATAATGAACTCAAGGCGCGCAAGACCAACACCATGGTTTGGGATGGACGAAAAGTCGAACGCAAGCTGTGGATTGCCAACGTTCATCATGACTTTAAGTCCAATCTCGGGCATCGCACCGCGTTGGACTTCTTCGACTTCAGTTTCAATCAGGCCGTCATAAATGCGCCCCTCGTCACCTTCCGCACATGACACGGTCACTTGATGACCGTCCTTTAGGTGGTCGGTTGCGTCGCCACAACCAACCACTGCTGGAATACCAAGCTCACGGGCGATAATGGCAGCGTGGCACGTACGACCACCGCGATTGGTCACAATCGCAGACGCACGTTTCATGACGGGTTCCCAGTTTGGATCCGTCATATCGGTGACCAGTACATCCCCTGCCTGCACCTTGTCCATATCCGAGAGGTCTGCGACAACGCGTACTGGGCCAGCGCCGATTTTCTGTCCGATCGCGCGACCTGTCACCAAGACCTTACCGGTAGCCTTAAGCTTGTAGCGTAGTTGCACGTCACTGTGGCCTTGCTGAGACTTCACGGTTTCAGGACGCGCCTGCAATATGTATATCTTTCCGTCCACACCATCCCTGCCCCATTCAATATCCATGGGTCGTTGGTAATGCTGCTCGATAATGACTGCGTACTTTGCGAGTTCAATGACTTCTGCATCAGTCAAAGAAAAACGATTTCGTTCGGAAACAGGTACATCTACAGTGCGCACTGCTCGACCTTCCGTTCGTTGAGCATCAAACTCCATTTTCAAGAGCTTTGAACCAATGCGTCGGCTAACGATGGGGTACTTTCCACTAGCCAGTGTCGGTTTGAATACATAGAACTCATCGGGATTCACCGCACCTTGTACGACGGTTTCACCTAGACCATAAGAGGACGTAATAAACACGACATCAGCAAAACCAGATTCGGTATCAAGGGTAAACATGACCCCTGCGCTGCCCTTATCCGACCGAACCATCCGTTGGATACCCGCAGAGAGTGCGACATCTGCATGGGCATAACCTTTGTGGACGCGATAGGAAATGGCGCGGTCGTTATACAACGAGGCAAATACGTGACGAATCTTGTCGATGACGTCGTCAAAGCCGACGACATTCAGAAAGGTTTCTTGCTGGCCAGCGAAGGACGCATCGGGCAAATCTTCAGCTGTCGCAGACGAGCGCACTGCGAATGAGCCTTTTCCATCCGCATCCAACACAGCAAACGCTTTCCTAATATCATCATGCAACTGCTGGGGAAGAGGCGTCTCGACGATCCACTGTCGAATCTGTCCTCCGGCCGCGGCTAATTCACGGACATCATCCGGATTTAAGGTGCTAAGCCGGTCGGCGATACGCTTATCCAATCCTGTCGCGGAGAGGAAGTCACGAAACGCCTGAGCAGTGGTCGCAAAACCGCCCGGTACACGAACGCCCGCATGTGCGAGCTGGCTGATCATTTCGCCTAGTGAGGCGTTTTTTCCTCCGACAGAGTCAACATCCGTCATACGGAGCTGCTCAAATGAAACGACATAAGACATGAAAGTCACCTTTAACAATATTGAAAGCGAGTTTGGTCAACATGTGATACACGCTGACCAAACTGGCCTACACCGTCTTCAAACTGCAGTGTCGAGAAGCAGGTTCAAGGACGATGTTGAGGTGACGTTTCAGAACAAATTGCTGCGGTGCATTATACTACTTCATACCCTTGTGACGGATACTTTTCATGTCAGCGCCAGCCACCGAACGCACTGTTTTTATTATTTCTGACGGCACGGGCATTACGGCCGAAACCTTTAGTCATTCGGTGTTGTCGCAGTTCGAGTCCGTTACGTTCAAGCAGGTACGCGTGCCCTTCATTGACTCGGTCGAGAAGGCTGATACGGTCGTCCAGCGCATTAATAGATGCGCGGCCGATCAAGGTAACCCGCCCATTGTTTTCACCACACTGGTTAATCCAGATGTTCTGGCGCGTGTACGGATTGCGAATGCCCTATTTTTGGACTTGTTCGGCGCCTTTGTCGAGCCTCTTGAGCAAAACCTTGGCATGAAGTCGAGTCACTCCATCGGAAAATCGCACAAAGCTGTGAGCTCTATACAGTACCGTAATCGCATTGAAGCAATTAACTTTAGCTTAGCGCACGATGATGGTCAGTTTGTCTCAGGGCTTGCTCAAGCTGATGTCATTCTGATTGGCGTGTCGCGCTGTGGGAAGACACCGACAAGTCTCTACCTCGCAATGCAATACGGGGTGAAGGCCGCTAACTTCCCGCTAATTCCAGAAGATTTTGACCGAGGCGCCCTACCCAAAACGATCATGCCATATCGGACAAAATTATTCGGCCTGACCATTCAACCCGAGCGATTAACAGAAGTCAGACATGAGCGCCGACCAGACAGCAAATATGCCTCGCTACCGCAGTGCCGTCACGAAGTCGCTGAAGCAGAACGACTCATGCGACGTGAAAGTATCCCTATGTTGTCGACCACAACAAAGTCGATCGAAGAAATCTCGACAACCGTACTTCAAGAGGTCGGCTTAGACCGGCACTCTGCCTATTGAACTGCTCACCGATGTTGTCTGCGCTGCTCAAACAGACAGATAGCCGCTGCTGCAGTGACATTGAGCGAATCCACCGCTTGCGCGTGGTCAATCCGTATGCGCAGCGCCGCCAAGTCAAGCAGTGACTGGCTCACGCCCTGCCCCTCATGCCCAAACACCCACGCGGCTTGAGCGGGCAACTCTACTTCAAACAAGTCGTTCGCCTCGCTTAGCGTAGTCACGATAAGCGGAACAGTCAACCTGTGTGCCACGGCAAGTAAATCGATGTGTTCATGCAGATGCAGACCAAAGTGCACACCCTGACCGCTACGCAGTACCTTAGGCGACCAAAGTGATGCCGTACCCGTTGACGCCAGTACACGTGTGATACCAGCGGCCGCAGCTGTTCTTAAAAGCGTACCTACATTACCTGGATCCTGTACACGATCAAGCCACAACATGTTTGTACTCAAACGCTCTGGTAAAGTCGCGACCGCTGGCCTCACCACGAACAACACGCCTTGCCCCGTATCGACGTTCGACAGATTCGCCAGCAAGCCTGCAGGTAAGAGGCAGCAAACCTCCTCGGACAAATTCTCTATCAATCTGGCGAGAGGCGGTTCTGTAATGCGTGTTTGATCGAATAATGCGTACTGCGGTTGACGCCCGAGCGCCAGAAATGCTTCACATAAATGAACACCTTCTAAAAGAATGGGTTCATCCCTTCGTCCAGCGCTCGACTGCCATTTGAAAAGCTGCTTGTACAAGGGATTCGAGCGTGACTCAATCGTTTTCATTGCTTATCCAATAAGGCACGAACGGGAGCAAAGCTGCGCCGGTGTGCAGCACAAGGCCCGTGGAGACGAAGCCGTTCTAGATGCAGTGCAGTCCCGTAGCCTTTGTGTTGATCAAACGCGTATTGGGGATATTGCCTATGCAGTTGCACGAGCGTCGTATCGCGCGCGGTCTTGGCTAAGATGGACGCTGCAGAGATCGCTGGCACTAACGCATCGCCCTTGATGATTGTTCTCACTGCACAGTTAAGAACGGGTGCGCGATTTCCATCGATCCAAGCTAAATCCGGGACCACCACTAAACCCTGAACCGCACGCTGCATGGCAAGCATTGTCGCTTGCAGAATATTGAGTTGATCGATTTCCTCGACACTTGCACTTGCCACACACCAAGCGAGCGCATGCGCTTTAATCTCGATGGCAAGCGACTCACGCTTCGCTTCGGACAGCGTCTTCGAGTCCGCTAACCCTGTAATTGGATGTGCGGGATCGAGAATGACCGCGGCCGCATAGACATCGCCCGCTAACGGGCCACGCCCGGCTTCGTCTACCCCCGCACAATGCGCAACCCTCTCTAAATCATCACCAAACAAAGCCACTTGTCGCAGCCGACTGTCAGAGGCTTGCCGCGAGGGACGCTTAAGCCCCGTCATGAACGATATGCTCAAGTGCCTGCGCCACCCGGGTTGGCGTATCGCACTTCAAGGTATGGTGCATTTCAGTAAAGCGATTTTGAATCTGTTCACAGAGCGACGCATTATCTAATAGGCCCCACATCGCACTCGCGAGCTTCTCCGGGGTAGCGTCCTCTTGGATGAGCTCCGGCACGACAAAATCATTTAACAATATGTTGGGCAGTCCAACCCAAGGAAGGTAGGGCCGTTCTTGACCCGACTTCCAGCCCATGACGCGACGAATCATGGGGGATACTGCGTAAGAAATCACCATCGGCCGTTTAAATAGCGCTGTCTCAAGCGTTGCCGTACCACTGGCAACCAAGGCTGCATCACACGCCTCGAGCGCAAGCCATGCTGTCGGATCTGTTTGAACACCCGCTTGTGTCGAGGACAACAAAATCTTTAGATGATTAACGGGAAACTGCGTCAACACGGCCTCAAACTCAAGCTTTCGCGCTTCATTAACCATTGGTACAACAAACTGCAGTGAGGGATCTCGTTTTTGCATGATCTGGGCTGCTTGCAAAAAACGAGGAGCGATTAAACGTACTTCGGATGATCGACTGCCAGGAAGTATCGCAAGCACGCGCGCGTCGTCTGCGATTTCTAGTCGGCTTCTTGCCGCAGCTCGATCAGGCGTCATGGGTATAGCGTCGGCCAGTGGATGACCCACATAGGTCACCGGGATGCCTTCCTTTCGGTAAATCGCTTCTTCAAAAGGGAACAGAACTAGCATGTGTGACACGGATTCGCGAATATGCCGAATTCGCTCGTAGCGCCACGCCCAAATGGAGGGACCCACAAAGTGCACGGTCGGTATGCCTGCGCGTTTTAAGCGATTCTCTAAACGAAAATTAAAATCGGGTGCATCGACACCAAGAAACAACTGAGGGGGCTCACGCAACCATCGAGATTTGACATCGTGGTAGATCCGCAGCAAGGACGGTAAACGCTTGAACGCATCCACATACCCAAACACGGTTAACGCGTGCATTGGATGCCAGATATCCATCCCCTGCGCACTGAGGTTGGGTCCTCCAATTCCTTCTGGGCGCATCGCTGGATCACGTCTCGACAATCCAGCTAAGACTCGTGAGGCAATCAGATCCCCGGAGGGCTCACCAGCCACTAAGCCAAGCCGCCAAGTCATGGGCGGATAATGCCTCGTGTGCTTGCTGCGATGAAGGCAAGTAAAGGTTCGATCGCCTGCGCTACGGCAGGTTCACTCTTCTGACGCGCGCGTAACTCTTCGCAAGCGTCGCTCAGTGACAGACCCCTACGATAGATAATCTTATAAGCATCACGCAAAGCCGTAATCGCTTCCGGAGAGAACCCTCTGCGCTTCAGACCTTCTGCATTAATGCCAACCGGTACGCATGGATTACCTGAGCCCATGACGTAGGGTGGAATGTCCATATGCAAGGCGCTTTGTCCACCAGTCATGCTGTGCGCGCCAATGCGTCCGAACTGATGTACGGCGGCTAGACCTCCGACGATGGCCCAATCACCAATATGCACATGACCACCCATCTGAACGCCGTTAGCCAAAATCACATGACTACCCACCTGACAGTCGTGCGCGACGTGCACATAAGCCATCACCCAATTATCAGAGCCAAGGCGGGTTACACCCACATCCTGCGTCGTACCAATGTTAATCGTGACATATTCACGAAACATGTTACGGTCGCCGATTTCAAGTCGTGTCGCCTCGCCAGCGTACTTTTTGTCTTGAGGAATTCCGCCGACCGAACAAAAGCGATAAAACTGATTGTCACAACCAATCGTCGTATGGCCGTCAATAACGCAATGCGAACCCACAACCGTATTAGCACCAATCTGAACGTGCGGACCAATAATAGAATAAGCGCCCACACTAACCGATGGATGTAACTGGGCTTGCGGGTCGACCAAGGCGGTGGGATGGATCTGGGAAGACATTATTTTTCCAGTGGTCTGATCGCACACATAAGCTTTGCCTCGGCTACTACCTCACCGTCAACAAACGCTTTACTTTGATACTTACAAATCGAGCGTCCTAAGCGCTCGGCGTGAACTTCAATAATTAACTGGTCGCCCGGTAAAACTGGCTTACGGAAACGCGCCGCGTCGATACCAACGAAGTAATACACCGCTTCGCCATCTACAGGCTTTAGACCGGTCTCATCTGCAAAAGAAAAAATAGCGGCAGCCTGTGCCATCGCCTCAAGAATCAAGACGCCGGGCATCACAGGATGATGCGGGAAATGCCCCGTAAAAAACGGCTCATTGATCGATACATTCTTGAGTGCCTTAATCGACTTCCCAGGCACCATATCCAAAACCCGATCCACTAGCAGCATCGGATAACGGTGAGGAATTCGATCGAGGATCTCTTTAATATCCAGCTGTATCGCCATATTGATTCAACGCTTTAAGAAGGCGAGCCCCGAAAGACATCGCAATTAATCGTAGCTAAACTATTCACGCTCGAGCGCACGCAGGCGCTTACGAAGACTCCATAGCTGTGTGACTACCGCCGCATTGCGCTGCCATTCCGCATGCTCACCGAATGGAAAAACGCCGGTATACCTACCGGGCTTTGATACGTCGTTGGTAATGCCTGTACCCCCAGACACATGTACATCATCCCCAATGGTGATATGCCCAGTCACACCCGCCGCACCGCCAATTGTGCACCGTGAACCAATCACCGCAGAGCCAGCAATGGCGGCGCAAGCGGCGATAGCGGTGTGCGCACCGATGCGAACGTTGTGTGCGACCATCACCAGATTATCTATCTTGACACCATCATCGATGACTGTGTTTTCAAGTGCGCCGCGATCAATGGTAGTGTTGGCACCGACTTCGACATCGTTACCTATCACCACGCCACCAAGTTGAGGGATCTTTCCCCACGCGCCCTTGGCAAGGCTCGGGTCAGGCGCAAAACCAAATCCATCTGCACCAATCACCACGCCACTATGCAGAATCGCGCGCGACCCGACACGCACACCTGAATAGATAGAAACGTGCGCATGAAGTCGACCAGACACGCCGATTGACACATCATCACCAAGTACACAACCAGGGCCGACATAAGTCATCGCACCAATCTCGCAGCGAGCGCCCACCACACTGTTGGCACCGATCGTGACGCCAGCGCCGAGCACTGCGCTAGGGTCTACGACAGCACTCGGGTGCACGGTAGGCTCGCGTGGTGGCTGTATCGCCCATTCGAACCATTGCGCAATCCGTGCGTAGAGAAGATAAGGGTGCTTACATACTACGCGCGCAAACGACGGCGGCACCGACTGCGAGGCAAGGTGCGCCTCGATCTCAGGCAGCACGATCACAGCGCACGCCTTGGTGCGAGAAAGATGTTCTAGGTACTTCGCATGAACGATAAAAGAAATTTCAGATAGGCCGGCACTAGACAGCGACCCTAGCCCGGCGATGCAGGGATCCGAATCTTGTTCGGAACCGGCAATAATATTTTGCACAAGGCCGCCAGGAATGGCGCGCAAAAGCGCCGATAACGGTGGAGCGCGATTGGCGTCTAGCAATACTGGCATGCCTAAACCCTTTAATTACTTACCGAGGGCTTGAATCACTTTATCGGTAATATCAACGCGAGGACTTACCGTCACCGCATCCTGCAAGATAACATCGTAATTCTCTTGCTCAGCAATACGCTTAATTGCCGCGTTTGCTTTTTCTACGATCGTTGCGAACTCTTCGTTGCGACGGCGGTTGAAGTCCTCTTGAAACTCACGACGCTTTCGCTGAATGTCCGCGTCTATGTTCGCGAGCTCACGTTGACGCTTGTTGCGGTCCGACTCAGACAGAACCGGAGCATCTTTCTCGAATTTTTGAGCAAGATTGCGTAAGTTAGTTGCCAGCTTTTGAAGATCATCTTCGCGTTTTTTAAACTCAGCCTCGATTTTGGTCTGTGCGGCCTTAGCAGGAATCGAGTCGCGCAAGATCCGCTCGGTGTTGACGAAGCCGATTTTTGATCCTTGCGCTTGGGCCATTGCACTAAACACCAAGCCAAGAGCCAAGATCCCAGCGCTCAACAACCAAAAGAGTCGGTTGCCACGAGCGTGAGCTTGTTTTGCGATCGCAATCTGAGCAGTTGAAGTGTGATTTACAGACATGATTCCATTTCCACGGTAAACAAAATTGCAGGTTGGCATTGTGCCACTAAAAAATTTAAATAAATCTAGAACCCCGTTCCGATCTGGAACTGAAAGACCTGTGTGTTATCGCCCGGTTTGGCGTTAAGCGGCTTGGCAAGTGATAACTGCAGTGGTCCGATTGGCGAAATCCAAGACAAACCGATACCGGCCGAGTAGCGTAACTGGCTGAGGTCAATTGCGGTGTCGTTACCAAACCCATCGGTTCCGTAAACTTGACCGCCATCACCAAAAATATACCAACGCAAGCTACGATCTTTCTGGGTTCCAGGGAATGGCAGGTATAACTGAACGTTACCAACCACGCGTTTGGAGCCGCCCAGGTAGGTCCCGGTGAGCGGATCAATC
>JBILJY010000216.1:0-4156 GCA_044376975.1 Burkholderiaceae bacterium
ATCATTGATGCGCGCTTTGGCTCGATTTAAGCGGTAGCTTGGCATCGATTTGATAATGGGATAGCCAAAAGCGAAGAGCGGCAGAATCAAAATTAGCAGACGATCGAAGAACTCCGCGAGCCAAAAGGGTAGGTATTGCAGGAGGGTAGGGGCACCTTTTTGATAATAAGACTTTGCGACCTCGCTTTCGGGAATGATGGAATCTTTGTAGGCAGGAAACTCGCCATAGTTGGCAAAAAATGAACGTCCTCCGTTTATTTTTTCTGCAGCCTGTAAAAATAAGAGCTGTATTGCGGGATGCAATCGTTCATCGATCACAAGATGAGTTGTTGTAGAGATCATTTCTAAATTCTGTTGCGGCTCGTTTCGAGCAAGACTTAATGCGCCCGCCGGAATTGTCACGGGGTGATAGTAAGGAAGCAAGCGACTGTAGGCAGCCGCTCGATTAAAGGTAACCACGCTTGCTTTTGGGTCGTTTAGTAAGGCTTGTACGTTTGCTGACTCCATGCCATCGACCAAAATAATCGAAAGGACTCGTCCTTCTTTAAACGCTTTTACGCCTTCAATACTAGGGATTGCACGCAGTCCGCTGGTCTCTGTAAATTCGTTGATACGGATCATATTCATCACATGCTCGTACGTGCCGCTGCCAGGTTCTCCAATTGCGATAGGATGTTTAAGGAAATCGTTAGAGCGCACTTTTTCCAAGGACAGGAGGTCGTTGCGATAAAAAAACCAGATAGGCTCATAGCCGACACTTCCCAGTGACATTAATCCTTCGGCGAGCTTTTCATCAATCAGCCCGCTCTGTACGAATGCGGCTTGTAACGGGTCCTTTGGGTCCTTGATGCGTGCAATGTTTTCTTCGGCACCAGAGGTCTTGACGAGCTCAATTGTGACGCCGTGCAATGCAAAAAAATCAGCATACTTTTTTGCAAGAATTGCGTATGAGCCTCCCTCAGACCCTGTTGCCATCTGTATGTGCTTGGGTGGCGCAGGCTTTGCCAGCCAAACCGCTATACCGATGCCGATAAGTAATAAAGTAAGTAAAGGCCACGCCTCAATGACGAATTGCCGCCAAGTCCGAAATTCTTCGCGCACGGTTTCGTACGCCGCGACGACGTGATCACGAATTTCGTTTTTGTAGTTATCCATGATTAAGGCCGCTTGTGCTCAACCCAGATGAGTTCTTTTGTAGAGAAACCTAGCTTTGCAGCTTGGTTAAGAAGGGCCTCGCGTATGTCTGGCGCGAGCGTTTTGTTGCGCGCAAGTATCCAGAGATAGTCTCGATCGGGGCCTGAGATCATGGCCCACTGATAACCAACTTGATCTAAGGCGATCACATGATAGCCCCCGTAAAACGGACCGAAGAAAGAAACCTTCAGTGATCCTTGTGTTTGCGGACCCGTAAATAAAGCGCGCCCCGTGGCGGATTTCCACTTGTCGCGTTTGGCGTCGTACCCCTTGTTTAAGACCTCGAGGCTGCCATCGGACTGCAAGGTGTAAGTTGCAGAGACCTCACTGAGTCCGCGCTCAAAAGAGTGGTCAAGACGTGCGATTTCGTACCACTGACCAAGGTAACGATTGACGTCAAAGGGAGATACGGACTTGACGCCATCGGGGGGCGCTGTCGAGCAGCCCGCGATAAACACCAGCAGCGCTAGAAACATCAATGGCAAAGAGAATTTTTTCATACGCTAAACCCGTTGAGTCTACAAAAATGCGCTGCGGCAACAAACATGCCTGGCTAGTGTACTGGATTAGCACCTAGTTTCCTAAGTTTATGTTTGTATAAAATCATCTCGCAAAGTCTCGCAAAGCGCCATACCAGTGATTGCTGTTTCGGAGTCTGAAGACTTACCATGGGGACACGATCCTACCTCCATTACGATGGAGATACGATCCCACCTCCATAAGGAATTGTTATGTCATCGAACCGTGTTTCTCATTACGCTGGGCTCTCCTGTCAGTGCTGTACCGATATGCTGTCACAGCCAAGCAGTCGTCGTGATTTTTTGCGTACGGCTGCCGGTGCGGGGATGGCGGCCTTTCTAGCGCCGCAATTGTCATTCGCTGCCTCCGGTAACTATGAGGCCATGGTCTTGTCGTGTATTGATCCCAGGTTTCAAAAGCTCGTGTTTGATCGCGAAGCGAAAGAAGGGCGTACCAATAAATACAGCGCATTTACCATTGCGGGTGCCTCGATTGGCGTTGTCGCGCCTGCGTTCAAAGCGTGGCAAGTCGCCTTTTGGGACAACCTCGCCGCTTCTTTGCAGCTGCACAACATTAAGCAGGTGATCGTCATCAATCATCGCGATTGCGGCGCAGCCAAAATTGCTTACGGTGCAGCCGCTGTCGCCACACCAGCAGCGGAAACAGAGACGCATAAAAACGCGTTGCTAACCTTCAAGAAAGAGCTCGCAGTGCGTCAGCCCAAGCTCGGTAGCCAACTAGGCTTGATGGCGCTTGATGGCAAGGTAGAGATGTTTAGCTAATTTGGTGGGCCTAGCCTACGGGCTGGGCCACCGAGTGATCGCCAGACGATCAGAACTTCAGATTCGATTTCTCGACGAGATTCTTCCAAAGTGCCAGCTCAGTGTCCAAGAGCTGCTGAGTAGAAGCGGGTGTAGAACCCAAAATAGGTTCAACGTACGCAGCACGCATTTCCTGCTGATACGATGTTTCTTTTAACGCCTCGTTCACCGCCTGATTCAGCTTTTGAATCACGTTTTTAGGTGTTTTGGCCGGTGCAAGGAGTACGAAGGTGCTTCCAGCAATCAGGTCTTTGACTCCTGCCTCTCCTGCTGTGGGAATGTCCTTGGCGTACGACACACGATCTTTCGACGTGATTGCCAGTACGCGAAGCTTACCGCTTTGGTGCATGGGGTAGACGCTACCCAGACCGCCCACCATCATTTGCACGTGCCCAGCAAGCACATCGTTTAGAGCAGGTGCCGCACCCTTGTAGGCAATATGCTCGATCTTTAAATCACCCGCACGGAGCTTGAGTAGCTCGCCAGTTAGGTGGGTAATATTGCCTTGTCCGGAACTGCCGAATGAATACTTTCCGGGGTTTTGCTTGGCAAGCGCAACAAACTCTGCCAGTGTCTTGGCAGGTAGTGAGGGGTTGACCGCAAAAGCGATTTGTTCCTCGCCTGTGATTGCAATGGGCTCGAAAGCGGTTTTGGGGTTGTAAGGAATGGACGCCATTGTTACTGGAGTTGTAGCGAATGCGCCTGAGCCACCAAACGACAAGGTGTAGCCGTCGGGAGTCGCGCGTGCAACTTCAGCCAAGGCAATGGTCGTCGATGCGCCTGGTTTGTTCTCAATGACCACGGTTTGATTCAGGATTGGGCTGAGTTTGCTTGCAAGCAACCTTGCCTGAACATCAGTGGGACCGCCCGGAGCAAAACCCACGATAATTTTGATAGGGCGTAGGGGAAAATCGCTTTGCGCGACTGCGGGTGTTGAGGCGAGTACTGAAGCCAATGTTGCCATTCCGAGTAACACGGAAAGACTGCGCACTTTCATTTCCACACTGAACATACCTACGCTCCTAAAAATCTAAGCAGCCCATTTGGTACTGCTTATCTGTTTTAATCCAATCGGGACAATCAAACAAGTCCTATCACTCGGATTTGTTAGATGACGACAAGCACATTCATCCTATTGAGTCTCAACCTTTCTCAAGTGCATGCATCTGATCGAACGTGAGAGGAATGGAATGACTAAGAGATTTGAGTATGCGCCTCTGGAGGGTCGGCCAAAAATAGGTTGGCCTGAAGGCAAACGGCTTGCTGTCTGGTTGGTGCCGAATGTCGAGCATTATGAGATCGACCCCTCTTACAAAGGTGTACGGGATCCCTGGCCCCGTAGCATGTCCCCCGATGCGCTGAATTATCCGCTGAAGGAATACGGGAATCGCGTTGGCATCGACAGGATTCTGGATGTAACCGATCGATTAGGTATCCGTTGCACGGTTTCTCTGTCACTGGCGTTGCCCACCATGTTTCCCGATGTGTTTCATGAAATGAAGCGACGTGAATGGGATTTCATGTGCCACGGTCTCTACAACACGCATTACCTCTGGAACTATCCTTTGGATGAGGAAAGGGCGTTCATCGAACGTTGCAAGCAGGGTATGGTCGAGGTGACT
>JBILJY010000042.1:0-15702 GCA_044376975.1 Burkholderiaceae bacterium
CCTGTACGGCATCAAAGCGAGCATCCATCGCGGTGCGGGTTTTCTTTCGCAAGGCAACCGCTTCGCGTGGATCAAAGGCTTGTTTGTTGAGCAACTGTGTCAGACCAGAATATTCGGCCTGACGGCTCTTGCGGTTAGCCGACCACATAATTCGGCGTGCATCGTGAGCTGCATCAAGTTTCTGTCTTTGCTCTGGATTGAGCTCTAGCTGCGCAATCACCGCCGCAGGAATCTCACCCAAACTGGATGGCGTATTCGATTGGCTAGCAGCCGCAGGGGTTTTAGGCGCAGCGGTCTGCGCTTGGGTTGCACCAAGCCAGAACACCGATGTAACTGTTGCAAGAGCAAGCAGCCCCTTAACCGAACAGATTGAAACTCTAGCAATGCGACGCATGGCGAACGCTCCTGTCAAAAAATTGCATACGGCACAAAACGATTACTTCCATGCCGCGAGATATTCTGCCCAATGGGGCTCTGCGCTTTGTTCAAGTGTCGAGCGAACGAGCTCAATTTCCGCATCGTAGGACTTTGTGTCGAGTTCACCACGCAAGAGTCTAAAACGGCAATACACCAACCATGTGTTGACGACATCCGTTTCACAATACGCTCTCACTTCGGCCGCACGACCATCGCTCCAGGCTTGCCATACTTGACTGCCATCCATGCCAAGCTTGCCGGGAAAACCGCAAAGCTTTGACAAGTCATCTAAGGGTGCGTTTCCGCGACCGTTATACTTTGCAAGCACATCCATCAGGTCGAGATGGCGTGTGTGGTAGCGACTAAGGTAGTTGTTGTACTTAAAGTCGCGATCTTCCTCGCCCATATCCCAGTAGCGCGGGGCAGCAACACCATGAATCAAACTGCGGTAATGCAGCACAGGGAGATCAAAGCCCGAGCCATTCCAACTAATGAGTTTGGGCGTGTAACGTTCAATCGTTTTGAAAAACCCCGCAAGAAGCGCTGGCTCTGGATCATTCTCTTGCCCCAAGCACTTGACCCGAAAGCCCTGGTCATCGCGAAAGACACAGCCTACAACTGCGACGCGATGTAAATGCAAGGGTAGAAAATCACTGCCTGTAATCTCCTTGCGTGCAGCGAAGGCGCGCGTCGCAACCTCGCTATCCGGCACCTCGGCGGACCAGCCATTCAACCGGCGCAACCCAACAATGTCAGGGATGGTTTCTAAGTCAAAGACAAGGGTGGGCGTCATCGCAACCAATCAACGCGTAGGCAAGTACTGCAAGGGATCTACAGGCGTGCCCTGTCGACGCACCTCAAAGTGAAGCCGTACTGAGGTTGTGTCTGTCTGACCCATTTCCGCAATCTTGAAGCCTTTCTTTACCTCTTGCCCTGCCTTGACTAGCAGCGTACGGTTGTGCGCGTACGCAGTGATGAAGCCATCGCTATGCTCAATGATAACTAAGTTACCAAGCCCTCTCACACCATTGCCGGCATACATAACTTTGCCACCCGCTGCCGCTTCGATCGCATCACCAGCAGCACCTGCGATGTCAATTCCTTTGGTCGCTGGTGTGAAACCTTGAATCACTTTGCCCTTGGCTGGCCAACCCCAATTGATGATCCCAGCGTCCGCTGCGCGCGGTGGTGGCGAGCTTTCACTTGAGGTCGTTGCAGACGCTTGTGGTGCAGGACGCGACATCCCAGCGCTGCCGGGCTTAGGTGCTGCAGCTCCTCCGTCTGACAAGCGCAACACTTGCCCCACAACCAACAGGTTTGGGTTTGTAATTTTATTAAGCCGCGTAATCGTTGCCTCTGACACGCCTGTTGACCGTGCAATCTTGTTGAGCGTATCACCTGCTTTCACGGTATAGGTCGCAGCTGAGGAGGCCGAAGACCCACTCAGATCCGTGACCGGCGCACGTGATCCAGACTGGTTGGCACAACCAGCCACTAAGGTCGCAGCCGCCACACACGCCACCAGCATCCATCGAGAGGCACCATGACGCACATACTCTGCCGTCACTCCATCTTGTTTATCGTGGAATCTGTAGCCACCCTGCATTCTCATCTCCTGTGTCATCACGTCTGCACCCCAGCTTTAAGCGGCACAAACCGCACTTCTTCCAGTTCTTGCCTTTCCCAATTTGCCACCCCAGTACGCTGAATCTTAACTAGACGCTGCGTACCCACACCCTCCGGCGCAATCAAAATCCCACCGATTGCCAATTGACTCAACAATGCTTGCGGAACTTTCAAACCAGCCGCCGCAACAACGATTGCATCAAAGGGGGCTGCACCCGGTAAGCCCGCCATTCCATCTCCATACGTGAGCCGAATCCTTGAAAGCTTTAGCACACGTAAATGTTCTCTAGCCATATCGTACAACGCCCGGATACGCTCGATCGAGTACACCTGAGAAAAAACTTGTGCCATCACCGCCGCTTGGTAGCCGCAACCTGTGCCAACCTCTAGCACTTTTGTCGCACCCGCGACCTCCGCTGCAATCGAAATCATTCGAGCCACTACCCACGGTTGAGAAATGGTCTGGCTGTGCCCGATCGGCAAGGCGGCGTCATCGTAGGCACGACTAGCGAGCGCGCCATCGACAAACGCATGGCGCGGCACGAGCTGCATCGCTGCAAGCACGCGGTCGTTCGTGATGCCCTGCGCGAGCAATCTTTCAACCATGACCGTGCGCATGCGCTCCGAGTTCAGCCCCTGATTGCCCACGGCCGACCTTTCTGCCTGCGGGGGTGTCGCAGCGGTACGTAAGCGCGACGCTGATATTTTTGTATTACTGTTCGTTGCAGTAATGCCATGCAAACCTTTGCCAGAACCCAAGGTTGAGCGCCCTGACGTTGGCGTAGGCTTCTGGCGGTTCTGCTCGCTCATAGCGGCTTGACCCACCGACCAAGCTGCTCGACCTGCGCTTGCTGAGTCAAGTCAAGACGCAGGGGCGTGACCGATACATAGCCACGTTGCAAGACATAAAAATCTGTCCCTTCTGAATCGTCATTTGCTGCGCCCGAGGGGCCGATCCAGTAGACCGTCTCGCCCGAGGGTGTACTCGTCGGAATCACTGGCTGGGAAGGATGGCGCTTACCGAGGCGCGTGGCTTGAACGCCCTTTATTTCGCTAAACGGCAAATCGGGAATGTTGACGTTCAATAAAACCGGACCGGCGATTGGATTCTTTAGCTGATGGGCAACCATGCTACGCGCGTGCTGCGCCGCAGCATCTAAGTTAGACCAGGCCTTAGACACCAGTGAAAAAGCTATCGAGGGAATGCCGAACAAATAACCCTCTGCCGCGGCAGCAACCGTGCCAGAGTACAAGGTGTCATCACCCATATTGGCACCATTGTTGATGCCGGACACGATGAGGTCTGGACGACGGTCAAGCAGACCCGTTAGCGCAACGTGCACACAATCCGATGGTGTCCCGTTCACATAGGTAAAGCCGTTCGGTGCCTTCCTCACAGCCAAGGGCCTACTCAGGGTGAGTGAATTCGAGGCGCCACTGTGGTTGACCTCTGGAGCAACGACAGAGATCTCAGCAAGATCGCGCAAGGCATGCACCAAAGCCTCGATGCCTGGGGCGGTATAGCCATCATCATTTGAGACCAAAATATGCATATGCACGCACTAAATACCTTTTATGAATCAAGTTTGATTGTACCCGCTGCTAGGGGACTAACCCGCTATTTTTGTAGGAAGAGCGCAAGGTCGCGCTAGAATCCCGATAACAGATTTCACCCCGGGAATATCATCGCATGAGCCTACCAAACGACTGGCTGTTTGCAGTCTCTTTAGTGATCGGGGCCTACTTGGTGGGCTCCATCCCCTTCGCGGTTGTATTCAGCAAGCTGTTTGGCCTGGCTGATCCAAGGTCTTACGGCTCAGGCAACCCGGGTGCGACTAATGTGCTGCGCTCGGGCAACAAAGCGGCCGCTCTGCTCACGCTTGTCGGAGACGCTGCAAAAGGCTGGTTTGCCGTTTGGTTCGCCGCGGGATTGGCAAGCGATCCACTCACACTGTCCTGCGTCACCCTTGCGGTATTTTTAGGGCATCTCTATCCACTATTTCTGGGCTTCAAAGGCGGCAAAGGTGTCGCCACCGCTTTCGGTGTGCTAGCTGCAGTCCAACCGGCCATGGCGTTACTCACCGCGGCCGCATGGCTTGGCACAGCAGTCTTTTTTCGCTACTCGTCTTTGGCGGCAATTGTCAGCGCATTCCTAGCCCCCCTCATCTACATCGTAGCGGGGCAATATTTTTGGCAGGCCAACTTACCGATGAGCCTTGCACTCTGTGCGATGGGTTTGCTGCTGCTCTACCGCCACCGCGCAAATATCAGTCGACTGTTGCAGGGGACTGAGCCACGCTTGGGCGCAAAAAAAACGTCTAAATAGAGGCAAGATCCCAACGAGGGCGAACGTCAAAGCTATGACTGCGCGTGGCGTACAGGTCGACGAGCCCGCGCGACACCCGTTGGGCGGCTGCAAAAGCGATCATTGCACCGTTGTCTGTGCAAAATTCAAGGGGTGGAAAAAAAACTTGTGCGCGCTTCTTAGCCAAACGCTGCGCAAGACGCTCTCGCAGCAAACGATTTGCCCCCACTCCACCCGAAACAACCAACCTACTGAGTCCGGTATGCTCGAGCGCTGCTACCGACTTTGCTACCAACACATCAACAATAGCAGCCTGCGTTGCCGCAGCCAAATCTGCCTGCATGCTCTCAGTGACTGGGCCATGCAAGGCCTGTGCATCCCGCAACCGGGTCAACACGGCCGTTTTAAGTCCGCTGAAACTAAAATCCAAATTTTGGCTGTGTAGCATCGGACGCGGCAAAACGATGCGCTCAGGGTCCCCCTGTTCAGCGAGCCTTGCCAACGCCGGTCCGCCGGGGTAGCCCAACCCAAGCAGCTTGGCCGTTTTATCGAAGGCCTCACCCGCTGCATCATCCAAGGTTTCCCCCAGCAAGGTATAGACCCCCACATCATCAACGCGCATCAACTGCGTATGCCCGCCAGACACTAGCAACGCAACAAAAGGAAACTCTGGACACGGATCTGCCATGCGTGGCGAGAGCAAGTGCCCCTCAAGGTGATGAATCGGAATGGCGGGTAAATTCAGGGACCAGGCAATAGACTGCGCCACACTTGCTCCCACCAGTAACGCACCCGCAAGGCCCGGTCCAGCTGTATAGGCAACCGCGTCAACCTCGGCCAGTTTCAGACCTGCTTGCACCAGTACCGTACGCGTGAGCGGCACGACACGACGCACATGATCACGGGAGGCGAGCTCGGGAACCACGCCGCCGTAGGCGGCATGCATGGCTACCTGCGTATGCAACGCATGAGAAAGCAGCCCGCGCTCGGTACATACGAGCGCTACGCCGGTTTCATCACACGAGCTTTCGAAACCCAGAATAATCATTGCATCAACGCTATCCGAGCACTAGTGATCAACGCCTTTAGAGGCGAGGTACTCTTCGTAAGGTCCACGGTAGTCGGTCACTTCGCCATTTGCTTGAATTTCCCAAACCCGCGTCGCCAACGCCGAGACAAACTCTCGGTCATGCGACACAAACATCAACGTACCTTTGTACTTGTCTAACGCGAGCTGCAAGGACTCAATCGACTCCATATCCAGGTGGTTGGTCGGCTCGTCTAGCAACATCACATTGTGCCGTTTGAGCATTAACCGACCGAAAGTCATCCGATTTTTCTCGCCGCCAGAAAGCACACATGGCGCCTTGGGCAAATCATCCGCCGAGAAAAGCAACCGGCCAAGTACCGAGCGGATGGACTGATCGTCATCACTAGGCTGTCGATAATGCGTCATCCACTCAAAGAGGTTACTGTCTTTCTCGGTAAAGAGCTCGGATACATCTTGCGCCATATAACCAATATCCGCATTCTCTGACCACTTGACCGTACCTTTATCAGGACTCAAGTCAAGTGCGAGCATGCGTAACAGCGTGGTCTTACCAGCACCGTTCGCACCGATAATGGCGATTTTTTCACCCGCTTCGACCATTGCAGAGAAAGGACGGATCACCGGGGCCTCAAACGCCTTGGTAACACTCTCTAAGGTCACCGCCTGGCGGTGCAAGACTTTTAGCTGCTCAAAACGTATAAACGGGTTCTGACGTGACGACGGTTTGACCTCGATTTGCGACGATTTGAGGCGATCAATTTGCTTTAGTCTTGAGGTTGCCTGACGTGCCTTGGACTTGTTCGCCGAAAAGCGACGTACAAAGTCTTGTAGTTCCGTCACACGCTCTTTTGCTTTTGCATTGGCACTCGATACACGCTCTCGTGCCTGAGTCGAAGCCAACATATAGTCATCATAGTTACCGGGATACACCCGTAACTCGCCGAAATCAAGGTCCGCCATGTGCGTACACACTTGGTTCAAGAAGTGGCGATCGTGGCTAATAATAATCATGGTGCTCTGATAACCATTGAGCACATCCTCCAGCCAACGAATGGTATTGATATCAAGGTTGTTCGTTGGTTCATCGAGCAACAGGACATCTGGATTCGAAAACAAAGCCTGCGCAAGCAGCACCCGCAGCTTCCAGCCTGGCGCGATTTCGCGCATGGGTAGTTGATGCTGTTCTACAGGAAACTCAAGGCCAAGCAACAACTCGCCCGCACGCGCTTCCGCTGTGTAACCGTCGTACTCGGCAAACTTCGCTTCGAGATCGGCCGCGCGCATATAGTCTTCATCACTCGACTCTGCGCAAGCGTAAATGGCATCACGCTGGGTCATGGCTTCCCACATTTCGGTATGGCCCATGAGCACAACATCAAGTACACGTTGATCTTCAAAAGCAAACTGGTCCTGACGCAACTTACCTAAACGCAAGCCCGGCTCAAGATGGACGTTACCAACCGTCGACTCTAAGTCTCCACCAATAATTTTCATCAGTGTGGACTTTCCGGACCCGTTTGCGCCAATCAGTCCATAACGATTGCCTTCACCAAACTTGACATTGACATTTTCAAAAAGTGGCTTGGGTCCAAACTGTATTGCGAGGTTTGATGCTGTTATCACGGTAGGCTGCTTATGTAAATGATGCGGTTACATCTTGATAGATATGTTTTCAGTGTAACAACTCGGAAAAATCGGCCAATTTTCAACCTCGCCTGCCTATCATGCGACGGGACTGCTTCAGGGCATGTCTCAATCACACAATACGAGGAGAAAAACTTGGAATCGCTGACTATTTTATTTCACACACTAGGGGGCTACGTCTGGGGCCCAGTCTTACTTATCCTGTTAGTCGGCACAGGATGTTATCTAACTATCCGCCTAGGCGCACTGCAAGTCCGACTGCTACCCGAAGCACTTCGCATGGCCTTCTCACCAAAACGGCACCCAGAAATGCCTGGTGATATCTCACAGTTTCAATCGCTGATGACGGCCCTGGCAGCAACCATCGGCACAGGCAACATCGCAGGTGTCGCGACCGCAGTTGTCCTCGGAGGTCCGGGCGCAATCTTCTGGATGTGGCTCAGTGCCTTCTTTGGCATGGCCACCAAATACGCAGAGGGCTTGCTAGCCGTCAAATATCGCGTCAAAGAGGCTGATGGAACCATGTCCGGTGGTCCGATGTATTACATCGCAAATGGGCTAAAAATGAAATGGCTCGCAGTTTGCTTTGCCGCGTTTGGCATGATTGCTGCGTTAGGCACTGGGGCCTCGGTACAGTCCAACTCTTTAGCTCAGTCTGCACAGGCGAGTTTCGGGATGCCAGGCTGGCTAACTGGCGTGATCCTGACAACGATCACGGCTCTCGTCATTCTGGGTGGCATCAAAAGCATTGCACGCGTGACTGCCGTGATCGTGCCCTTCATGGCCGCAACATACTTGCTTGGCGGTTTGGCGGTCATCCTATTTAACATTGAAGCATTATTGCCAGCGCTTGCCGTGATTTTTCAAGACGCATTTACAGGGCAAGCTGCAGCCGGTGGTGCGATTGGCACAGTCATTCGATATGGTGTCGCCCGTGGTGTGTTCTCAAACGAAGCTGGCCTAGGAACCGCGCCCATCGCCGCTGCAGCAGCCAAGACAGACCAACCCGTCAAGCAGGCGCTGGTATCCATGACCGGAACCTTTATCGACACTATCATTGTTTGCTCGATCACAGGGATCGTGCTGGTAATGGGTGGTCAATATAAAACGGGTACGACCGGTGCAGCACTTACCTCGCTGTCATTTGACAACATGTTGCCTGGACCTGGTGGATGGATCGTCACGATTGGCCTACTATTTTTTGCCTACTCAACAATCTTGGGCTGGAGCTACTACGGCGAGAAGTGCACGCAATATGCCTTGGGCAAACGCTTCGTCACACCTTACCGTTGGGTCTACACAAGCTTTGTCATGATCGGGACGGTCGTATCACTTGATCTAGTTTGGGCAGTATCGGATGTATTCAACGGTCTCATGGCCTTCCCTAACCTGATTGGGATTGTGTTGCTCTCCGGCGTTGTCATCAAAGAAACGCAGGAATACCTCAAAGCGCGCGACAAACAGTAAAGGACGGCTTGTCGCCGTCACTCTGCACCGCGATCAAGGCTTAGTCGCGGTGCTCATCAAACACGATATGAGCCAAGCCGTCTTCAGTCGCGACACCTACCTTTGCGCCGACCGGCAGCGTTGCCTTCATCGGCGTATGTCCAAACGGCAATCCCGTAATAACAGGGATGCCCACAGACTGCTTAATAAAGCGAATAGCCGCCTGCAAATCGTAGCCCCGATCATGCTCAGCCAACCTGTAGTCGGTAAAACCTCCAAGCAACAAGGCTTTCTGCTTACTTAGAATTCCCGCTTGAGCAAGTTGAAGCAACATGCGCTCGATGCGATACGGATGTTCACCCACGTCTTCAATAAACAAAATGCCTTTTTTTATCTTAGGCATAAAAGGCGTACCAATGAGCGCAGTAATCATTGCCAGATTCCCACCCCACAAGACGCCTCGGCAATCCACCGCGTCTGAGTCCTCAGATTCAAAACTCAGGATCTCGAGCTCACCGCGCATGACTTCACCAAAAATCTCAGTCGTCAAAATCTCTGGCTTAGGTGCTCCAAAGTCATAGCAAACAGTCGGCCCGGCATAACTAACTAAACCGGTCTTGGCGAGCAAAGCCAGATTAAAGGCGGTGAAGTCACTTTGTCCGACAAAACGTTTGTTGGCTTGAGCCATCAGGTGCCAATCAATGTGCGGTAATAAGCGTGTGATCCCGTAGCCACCGCGCGAGGCCATGACAATCGGCAAGCTTTGTTTAGCCGCTCGATGCAAGCCTGCAAGGCGTGACTCATCTGGGCCAGCAAAGCGCTGCTCGCGCGCAAGCGTATCGCGGTCAAGCGCAACTTTAAAACCCATTTTCTCTAGGCGTTTAACGCCGCGCGCCAGGACCTTCGCATCCGCAACCGCACTTGAGGGTGACACGACATAAATACCCCGCGCCCGAGCATCCAAAGCTTGTTTTTTGTTACTCATACGGCCTCGTGTGTCATGTTGCATCCATCGGGTCAGCTTGCTGGGTCTTGCCACGTCTATCTTTAAAGAAATCCCGCAAGTACGTCCCGCACTCCTCCGCCAAAATACCCGACGTCAGCACTGTCTGATGGTTGAGTGTCGCGTGCTCGAGCAGATTGACCACGCTTCCGCAGGCTCCTGTTTTGGGGTCAGCTGCCGCAAAGACAATACGACCCAAACGTGCGTGGAGCATGGCACCCAAGCACATCGCACAGGGCTCGAGGGTGACATAAAGTGTTGCGCCGGGCAGACGATAGTTCTGCACTTCCCGCGCTGCCGCCCGCAAGGCGACGATTTCAGCGTGGGCTGTTGGATCGTGGTCAGCAATGGTGCGATTGAAGCCTGTCGCGATCACCTGCCCAGAGGCATCTAACAACACGGCACCAACCGGGACCTCTCCTAGGTCTTTTGCGCGTACGGCCTGCTCGAGGGCAAGCCGCATCATGGCCTCATCCGCGGTAGACACGAGATTTCAGGGCAATACGACCAGCCAAGCTCGTTAACGCTTCCTCGAGCCACTGATACAGTTCAGCATCGTCGTCGTAGCGCGCTTGGTTGAGATTGGATACGCGTCCATCTTCAATGAACCCCCAAGCCCGACTGCGCTTATCACGATGTTTAGGATCCCAAACACCGAATGCAAAGCCACCGGAACTGCGGATCAGCGAAAAACATGGAATATCCGTATAGCCATCGCCCACGAATACCATTTGGTCAAAAGGCACACGCAAACGATCTTCAGGCACCTTACGGTTCACCTCAAAAGGCTTACCAACAAAGGCGGGGCCCACGATACCCTTTTGAATATGGAACAAGTAGCGTGTCTTATCCGTAAAGCTGACGATTCGTCGTGGAAAAGAAATACCACCCGTCTCGTCATAAATGAACTCGGAAGCCCAAATCGCATTGAATTCGGAGGCAATCGAAGTGTGCCGCACAACATCGCCAATCCCACTAGAGATGAGATAAAACTCGAGCTGTACTTGAGGATGCGCACGACGCACTTGGTCGCGCAGCCTCGCAAACAATGTTGTAACCCCAGTATGCAAGGGTAAGGCACGTCCCCAAGCCTGCAAACGTTCCTGAGTGATCAGACCATGATCTCCTCGCTGAGACAACGCAATCATCTCGTGTAGATAAGCGGGTACCGGATCCCAGTCTTGTACCAGCAAGGGATCGACCCTGCCGGACCAGAACTGTTGCGTGTCAACGCCTATGCTCTCCAGAAAGCCCGAAGTGCTGTCCGGAGCGAGCGTATCGTCAAAATCGAAAATTAGCGCAATGACGTCAGACATCGTCTCTACCGCTTTATTCAGAATAGGCACATTGTACCGAGCATTTGTACGATAATCTGGCACCATGACTGCACCTGACATCCGTCCCGAACAATCCCCAGAGCTACTTAAAGCCCTGCACATCCTGACGCGTGATGGCAAGCTCAATCAAGATAGTCGGCGAAAGCTCAAGCAGGTCTATCATCTGCACCAATTCATCGAACCCTTACTGAAAGAGCTTGCGCTTGAGCGCCCAGATTTCAGCGTAGTCGACCACGGCGCTGGTAAGTCTTATTTGGGATTCATTTTAGTAGACCTGTACCTGCGTCATCACGCGACACAAGCCACAATGCTGAGCATTGAAAGTCGCCCTGAGCTCGTCACTCACGCACAGGACCTCGCCAATAAGCTGGGCTTCACCCAGATGCGGTTCCTCAACCAGACAGTGGCGCAAGCCATCGCCTCCGAAGACATCGGCAACCGTGTCGATATAGTCACCGCCCTACACGCCTGCAATACCGCAACGGACGACGCTATCCGCTTCGGCCTCGCCAAGCAGGCGCGCTATATGGTTCTCGTGCCCTGCTGCCAGGCCGAAGTGGCGAGCGTTTTACGCAAACACAAAACAGCCCAACTTAAGGACCCCCTGACCGAAATCTGGCGTCATCCCTTACACACGAGGGAATTTGGGAGCCAAGTCACGAATTCGCTACGCTGCCTACAACTCGAGGCGCATGGGTATCAAGTGACCGTGACCGAACTGGTGGGCTGGGAACACTCGCTCAAGAACGAGCTGATCATCGCCGAACGTAAGGGGCCTCCGAAACCGGTTGCTGCTGCACGCCTACAAGCAGTGCTTGAGCGCATTGGATTGACTGAACTGCAGGAGCGTTTCTTTGTGCCGACCACCGGAGCACAAGAGGCATGAGCATCCCGCACACAGGAAAGTTAGCCCAAGCGAAGATACTCATCGCGGGTTGCGGTGACCTTGGCATTCGACTGGCACATCAGCTTGGTGAATTTCACGCTACGCAAGTGCTTGGGCTGCGTCGAACGCCGCTCACAACCGCAGCCATGCCGAAAAACTTTCGGTGGCTCAGTGCAGATCTCACAGACACCGAGACCTTAGAGAAACTACCCAAGGACATTACACATATTGTCTTTGCCGCCGCGCCTGGGGCACGAACACCGGCAGACTATAAATCGATCTATTTGCATGGCTTGCAGCAGACGATCGAGGCCTGCCTCTCACCAGCACTTGAACGAGTTATTTTTATTTCATCGTCTGCGGTGTATGGCAACCATGAAGACCGCTGGGTGGATGAGAACACACCCACAGCACCTAAACATTTTAATGGCGAAGTTTTATGTGAAGCTGAGCAATGGCTACTAGAATACGGCCGCAGCCATCAGCTTCAAACTATTTGTTTGCGCTTGTCAGGCATTTATGGTCCAGGTCGCAATTTCTTACTTGATCGTCTGCGCCTGGGACAGGCCTCTGCACCACTGGGTGACCGCCATTGGGTCAACCGCATCCATGTCGAGGATGCTGCTGCGGCGGCACTTCATATGCTCTCACTTCAGAACCCAGCTTCTGTATACATCGTGTCAGATTCGACGCCGCTACCGATGCGAGCGCTGTACGAAGCCTTAGCGCAATCCGTAGGAGGACCCTGCCCACCGGTCGGCCCAGCACCGGCGATGGTCGGCAGCAAGAGGCTTAGTAACGCCCGCTTGGTTGCAACAGGATTTAAATTCAAATGGCCGGATAGTCGCGATGGCTATGCCGCCGCAATCGCTACACCGGATAGCTGATTTCTAGAACATCCAACTCTTCGATCCCGCCTGGGGTGCGCAGTGTCACTAAGTCCCCTACTCTGCTTTTAGTCAGCGCCCGTGCCACAGGCGACACCCAGCTGATTTTTCCCTGTAGCGGCTCCGCTTCATCCACGCCGACGATGGTCACGCGGTACTCCTCACCGTCTTGGTTCACATACAAGACCGTTGCACCAAAAAATACCTGATCTCGATTCGTTTGTGCCGCAGGGTCCACCACTTCGGCAAGTTCAAGACGTTTAGTCAAAAAACGCATTCGGCGATCAATTTCCCGCAAACGCTTTTTACCGTACAAATAGTCGCCGTTCTCTGAGCGATCGCCGTTCGACGCGGCCCAAGAGACAACCTGTACCATCGCCGGCCGCTCTTCGTTCATCAGTCGAACGAATTCCTCACGCAAGGTCGCATAGCCCTCAGGCGTCAAATAATTTTTTGTACCCTTCGGCAGAGCCAGTGCTTCAGGGAGATCCTCATCCTGATCTCCATCTTGTTCTTTCACAAAGGCTTTATTCATATACGCTTAACTCAGTACATCCCACACTGGCGTCAAATCACTCGGTAACGGTGGCAAACTGCCCAGATCGTAGCGGCCTTCGCCCGGACCGTGAAAGTCAGAACCACATGAAGCGAGAAACCCATACTGTCTCGCCACGCCAGCGTAAGTTTGGTATTGCCCCGGGTGGTGACTGCCCGTGATCACCTCAATTCCCTTGCCCCCCAGTTCTTTGAAGGCAGCAAAGAAAGCATCGAACTGCGTTTGTGTAAATTCATAACGGCCGGGATGCGCAATGACCGCAACGCCGCCTGCGTGACTAATCCATGTGATGGCTTGATCCAACGCAGCCCAACGCATCGGTTCATGTCCTGGGCCCCCATCGTGCAGGTAACGATCAAACGCAGTCTGCACATTCGGAACGAATTTAGCCTGATGCAAATACCGCCCAAAATGCGTGCGACTAATTAGTTCAGGGTTGCCGGCAAGACTCGCCGCCCCTTCAAAAGCACCCGGCATACCTAAGTCGGCCAATCGCTCCCCAATGCGTCGCGCGCGCTCTGACCGACCACTGCGCGTGACCCGCAGACCTTCGGCCAACACAGCGTTTTCGGCATCAATGCCCAAACCAACAATGTGAACTGTCTTACCAGCCCACGTCACCGAAATCTCGACACCGCCAAGGTAGTCTAAGCCAATTTCTTGTGCCGTTTGTTTCGCAAGCTTCTGCCCAGCGAGCTCGTCGTGATCGGTCAAGGACCACAACGTTACACCACGCTCTTTTGCACGCCGTGCCACCGTATCCGGCGTAAGCAGCCCATCAGACACGGTCGAGTGACAGTGCAAATCCGCACAAAATGAATTGGAACGTTCAGCCATAGAACCTAAGACTCCGGAAACTACGAAGCATTCAAAAATTTTTGAACATAATGCACTTGGTCGTCAGCCATCAGAGTTGGCGCATGCCCGACTCCCGCAACACGGAAGCTTTGTGCATTTCCATTACGGCTAAGCATTTGTAAAAGCGTCTGCTCAGACAACAGGTCGGAATCATTTCCGCGCACAATCAATGTTGGACAAATTAATGAGTCAAAGGCGGCCCAAAGTATGGCTTCGCCTTGCGCAGCCGCCTCGGGCGTCATGCCTTTAAATGGCTCGGCCAGTGCCAAATCATAATGTTTAACCCACTTGCCGTTCTGTTCGATGTACGTATGTCGCGTCAAGGCTGCCCACTGTTCGGCCGTATGCGGCCCAAACGAGGCCGCTGTTTGCCGGACGTACGCCACTGCTAAGTCAAAGGAGTCGAAGCTAACCGCCTCTGCGACATACTGTCCTATCCGAACAAGCGATGCGGGCTCAATATGTGGTCCGACATCATTCAATACGAGGCGATCCAGTCGCAACCCTGTTTGCGGCAACGCTTGCGTGACACGGGCTGGCAGGGGTTTGGACACAACCGTCCGAGCTGTGGCGACTAAGCCTGCATAGGCTAAACCAATGAGCCCTCCCATCGACGTACCCACCCACGAGAGCCTATGCGCCTGCAGCCTGCCGATCAAGGTCACCATATCGCTCGTGTACTGAGGCACAGCATAAAACAGCGGCTGGCTTAACCGATCAGATAAACCTCTGCCAACCACATCCGGGCATACAACCCGGTAGCGGGTCGAGAGTGCTTTCGCCAAAACATCAAAATCACGACCCGTACGCGTTAAGCCGTGTACACATAAAACGACGTCAGGATTATCTCGTTCACCCCACTCCCAATAGGCCATGCGATGCAACCCCGCAGGGCTCACACATTCAATGGCTTCGAGTCGGGGTGACGAGTTATCCATTTACTTCTTAAGCATACCGGCGTTACGAGCGTCTTCCATGACCAGAGGCTCTTTCTCTTTCATGAAGGCTGGGATTTTTTCGAGCGGTATGTCGACAAGCACAAAGCCACCGTCTTCCAAACGCTTCTTAGTTGCCGCATCGGCATTCAATTGCGCCATGTAGTCAGACATTTTTTTCTGGATGTCCATTGGTGTGCTCTTGGGCATACCAATACCGCGATAGGCGCCATCAACCCAGTTCAAGCCTAGCTCTTTGAAAGTAGGAACATCAGGCAAAGCGGGATGGCGCGTCTCGGTCGCGACGGCCAGAGTACGGACGCGAGCTTTTTGCTGAATCGCTAGGGGCAAATAGCCCATCGCACCGTCTACGTGCATGCCGATCAGTGATGAAATCAGGTCCCCCGTACCTTTGAATGGGACATAGTTCACCTTCACGCCAGCAAGCTTATTCAAACGCTCCGTAGCCATGTGATTAGCGGAGTATTGGGCCGAGCCTGCCAACGTCATTTTGCCCGGGTTCTTCTTTGCAGCAGCCACAAAATCTTGGTACGTCTTGTAAGGACTATCCGCAGACACCATCAACGCATCTGGCGTGAAATGGTAGTAATAAACCGCATTAATATCTTGTGTTTTGTACTGGGTTCCATCCTGCAAGGGCTGCAACATAATGTGCGGAATATTCACGCCGATAATGTTCGTGCCATCCGCTGGGTAGGTGTTCATTTGACTCCAGACTAGCGCTCCGCCC
>JBILJY010000208.1:0-4473 GCA_044376975.1 Burkholderiaceae bacterium
TTGTATATCCCAGCCAACCTCTTGCCCATCATGAGCATTGACGCAATCACAGGGTCGTCTGCGCACACGATTATGGGTGGGGTCATTGAGCTGGTGGGGATGGGTTCTTGGGACATTGCGTTGGTCGTTTTTATTGCAAGCGTGGTGGTGCCTTCCTTTAAGCTGATCTGTATGGCTACGTTGGTCTGGCTGGCCCAACAAAAAAATGATCAGGCCTTGCGGCGTCGTACGCATTTGTATGGGATGGTTGAATTTATTGGTCAGTGGTCCATGCTGGATGTATTTGTTGTTATCCTTCTGTCCGCGCTCGGTCGTTTTGGTGCGTTATTGAGTATCCAACCTGGCGCTGGGGCGGTTGCCTTCGGTGCGGTGGTCGTTTTGACGATGCTTGCGGCCATGAGTTTTGATCCGCGTTTGGCCTGGAGACGGGCTGGCTATCGTAAGCATTTATCTGTTCAACCCTGAAGGAGTCCGGCATGCCGGAGCAGTCGAATTCTGTGTCATCAAGGCCATTGCCGAAGGTGGGTCATCGACCCAAGCGCAATCTGGCCTGGGTTTGGCTGATTCCTATTGTCGCTGCGGTCGTGGGTGCCTCCATTATCTGGAGCACAATTTCCAAGCAAGGTCCGCGCATTACGATTACCTTCCAAAGTGCAGATGGCCTTGAGGAAGGTAAAACCCAAGTGCGTTATCGCAGCGTTGTCATAGGTACTGTTAAAGATATTCGTCTTAGCGATAAGATTGATAGTGTGCTCGTCGAAGTTCAGTTGACTGATGACGCCACAATTTTTGCTCATGAGGGAACAACGTTTTGGGTTGTGAAGCCGCGTATCGGTTTGAGTGGTATCTCAGGTTTGTCAACGCTTCTCTCCGGCGCCTATATTGAGGCCGACACAGCAAAGTCCCCCGACGCAAAGCCAACTAAGAAAAATTTTGTAGGCCTGGAACAGCCTCCACCGATAGCCAGTGATCGTCCCGGTAAACGCTTTGTTTTGCGCGCACCCGACCTTGGCTCTTTATCTGCAGGCTCACCGATCTTTTATCGACGAATACAAGTTGGACTAGTGACCGGTTATAGGCTCGCCGAGGAGATAAAGGCAGTTGATTTAGATATTTTTATCGATGCTCCCTACGATAGCTATGTGAATGCAAGTACTCGTTTCTGGGACGAGAGTGGCTTTGATATCACGTTGTCAACCGATGGGATGCAGATCAATACGCAGTCGCTGACGTCGATTATCTCGGGTGGTTTGTCTTTTGCCTCCTTCGGTAAAATTCGGCCGCTTCAGGACAATAAACATGTGTTCAACCTGTATGACTCGCGACGATCGGCTGAGTCAGTGCCCGAGGGTATAGCCGTCCCGATTTTGATGCGCTTTGATCAGGCTGCACGCGGTTTGAAAGTTGGGGCACCCGTTGATTTTCATGGTGTACATATTGGGATAATTAGTTCAGTTGCCTTAGATTTAGACCTAACGACTCGACAGTTTTTTACCTCTGTGGAAGCGACGCTATACCCGGAACGTTTGGGAAAGGTCTACACCGACATGAGTTTGAAAGATAGCACGACACAAGATATGGCCGAGTCTCTGAGCGTGTTGGTCGGTCGCGGCTTGCGCGCGCAGTTAAGGACCTCCAATATCTTGACTGGGCAGATGTACGTTGCGTTGGCAACGTTCCCACAAGCGCCCGTCGGCGAAGCGACTGTTGCAGAGATTCCTTTCAAAATGCCGACCTTCGCCTCGGATGATCTCGATAAGTTGCAGCAACAGATCACGAGTATCGTGAGTAAGTTAGACAAGATTCCGTTCGAGTCGATCGGCCAAGAAATGGACACGATGATTAAACAAATTCGACAGCTAAGCGTGAATTTAGACAAGAGTGTGACTCCAAAGTTATCAAGTACGCTAGCTGAAATTGAGCGAGCCACTAAGAGCCTAAACAGTTTGATTGCGCCTGGTAGTCCGGTTGTTGCGAATACGGAAGCGATGCTCGAAGACCTAAGGCGCAGCTTGAAATCCTTGACCAATTTGACTGAATCTCTGAGCGCAAATCCGGATTCGTTAATCCGGGGGCGCAGCACTCAGCCGTACTCAAGGGACACACTAGGAGCACCAGGAAAATGATGCGACGTTGGATTGCGGCAAGTTGTGTTGTGTTGAGTGGTTGTGCAAGTGCACCACCTCAGTATTACACTTTAAGCAGCCCCCAGCCTGCACATGTTGTCGCGGATGCTTCTGGCGTGGCGCCTTATGCTTTAAATTCTGTGACGGTTCCTGCGCAGGTTGATCGTGACGCAATCGTGGTGCAACAAAAAGAAGGGCATTTGATGCTGCTCAACGATGATCGTTGGACAGCAGCTTTGGGCGCACAGTTACAGTCTGCGCTCGCTCAAGGGTTAGAAGCACGTCTGGGTAGGCCCTCAGTCCAGAACCTCGCGCTCGGTGCGCGGGATAGCAAAGTGACACAGATTTTTGTCGACGTACAACGCTTCGATATGGTGCCTGGGCAATATGTTGCGCTAAACGCTGCTTGGCGTGTGCAGTTTGCAGGCGCAAAGCTTGCGCTCACGTGCTTCAGTCGATTGACACAGACTGTGGATATCGGCGTGTCGGCACTTGTGCTTGGTCAGCAGCGTAACGTTCAGGCGTTAGCTCAGCAAATTGCACAGTCGCTCATGCGGCGTACCGCCCCCTCGGACGTGTCCTGCCAGTAGCTGGGTCTTTCGACGACTTTAAGGTCTTTAGGCTTTGCCGGTGCTACCAAATCCGCCAGCACCGCGGTTTGATTGTTCAAACTCGTCCACGACATTGAACTGAACTTGCGCAATGGGCAGGACAACGAGCTGCGCTAAGCGCTCCAACGGCTGAAGCGTGTAGGCAACAGCACTTCGGTTCCAGGCAGATATCATCAAGGGCCCTTGATAGTCCGAGTCGATGAGGCCAACGAGATTGCCTAAGACAATGCCATGTTTATGTCCAAGTCCGGAACGAGGAAGAATGACAGCCGCGTAGCCAGGGTCGGCGACATGAATCGCAAGCCCCGTAGGAATCAGATGGGTGGCGCCTGGTTCAATGGTCAGAGGTTGATCGAGACAAGCTCGCAGATCTAAACCGGCAGAGCCCGGTGTGGCGTAGCTAGGAAGTTGATCGCGCATGCGCGGATCGAGAAGCTTGACATCGATTGGTTTCATAGTTGGTCTAGCGCATGGGGCGATGGGAAATTTTTCGGCGAGCTTGTACTGCGCGTTTTTGTTTGACGGTTGCCCAAATGACGATGGCAATGACGCATAAAGCAATCGCAGAGTAAAGGGTTGAGTACTGTGCGTGTTTTGCTGCATCTACGCTAATTGCCGCGAGGTAGCCGGGTGCGAGCAGGGCGGGCATCCACGCCGCCGCGGACAGTACGTTTGCAAGCTGAAAGCGCGCTTGAGGCATCCCCATCGCACCAGCCACTGTTGGGATGACGCTGCGAACAGGACCTAGGAAACGTCCAATCAGCACAGCAAGGAAGCCGTAGCGGTAGAAAAATAAACGTGCGCGTGCAACATGTTTGCGATGGCTTTTTAGGTAACGCCATCGCAATACTTTTGGGCCAACCCAGCAGCCGAGCCAGTACGAGAGTGCATCGCCTATGACTGCACCAACAAAGCCCCAGGTGACGATCGGTAACCAAGGCAGTGTGCCGTTACCGACCAGGCCGCCGATCACAAATAACAAAAATGTAGCCGGCAATAAAATGCCAATGATAAAAAGAGATTCACCAAGAGCCATGAGGAAGACGACAAGTCCAGCCCACGCTTGGTGCTGTTCGATGAACTGCAGACTTTGGTCGATCAAGCCTTGCATGGAGCCACTTGAGGCATGCGCTGGGCAATTGCCTCGATCAGTTGACGCGCGACATCTTGCTTAGAACTTTTGGGTAAGCGATGTTCGCCTGCTTCATCAAAAATAGAGACCGTCGTGTGATCCGCATCCATCACGTGCTGCGCGAGGTTGCCGATAAGCATCGAAATACCTTTGCGTTTACGTTTTTCCTCGGCGTATTGTGCAAGGTTCTCAGTTTCGGCCGCAAAGCCAACGCACCAAGGCCCATTTGGCATCGCAGCAACGGTTGCGAGTATGTCTGGGTTGGGTGCAAATTCAATCTTTGGTGCCCCTGAGCCATCCTTCTTTAGCTTTTCGCCAGAGACATTAGCGACGCGCCAGTCGGCTACAGCTGCAACGGAAATAAATATGTTTTGGTGCGCAACCTGACTCATCACCGCATCATGCATTTGTTGTGCTGATTCCACGACGGTGCGCGTGACCCCATAAGGTGCCTCTAACGCAGTGGGTCCGGAAATCAGCGTAACCTCTGCACCCGCTTCCCAGGCGGCACGTGCGAGGGCATAGCCAGTCTTGCCCGAAGAGCGGTTGGTGATCACTCGTACAGGATCGATCGCCTCGGTGGTTGGCCCTGCAGTGATCAATA
>JBILJY010000209.1:0-4432 GCA_044376975.1 Burkholderiaceae bacterium
CCCGATGAGATTGGTGCCTACCGCATTCGTGCCCCCCTTAAACCGGTGCCAGTAGCCGCCTTCTCTGGTTTAGCTGAGTCGTCTGATGAGTCTATTTGGCATTAAAGAAAATAGCCAAAGTTTGTTTTGAATCAAACAAACAGCGTGTCGTGATGTGCCCTCAGCGCAGGGCTACGTTAATGTGTTTGCATGACGACACATACAGACGCTTGGTTTTCCCCGCTCTCCATTGTTGGTAAGCAAATATCCCCAATCGTGCAGGGCGGAATGGGTGTGGGTGTTTCAGCCCATCGGTTAGCGGGTGCAGTCGCGCGTGAAAATGCGATGGGAACCATTGCTAGCATTGATTTGCGCCACCATCACCCCGATTTGATCGAGCAGACGGAGCGATGTCGCGATCGCGACGTTATCGATAAGGTGAATGAGGTCGCGTTAGACCGTGAGATCAAGGCCGCACTTGAGATCGCGCAAGGTAATGGTGTGGTTGCGGTGAATGTGATGAAAGCGGTGCGCGCCTACCCAGGGCTGGTCAGACAGGCTTGCGAGAGTGGTGCGCAAGCCATTGTGATGGGGGCGGGCTTGCCCTTGGACCTCCCCGAGATGACCGCAGATTTCCCAAAAGTGGGACTTATCCCAATTCTTTCTGAGTCTCGCGGTGTCGCGATTGTGATGAAGAAATGGTTAAAGAAGGGGCGTTGCCCTGATGCAATCGTGATTGAGCATCCGGGTCATGCGGGCGGCCATTTGGGGGCTGCACGGATTGAAGACTTGCACGCTGAGCGTTTTGAATTTGCGTTGGTGATCGAGCAATGTCAGGCCTTGTTTAAAGAACTTGGGTTGGGTGCAGACGCACCGCCCTTGATTTTGGCCGGGGGAATTGATTCGCATGAAAAAGTACGTCACTGGCTAGGCGCTGGCGCAAGTGCCGTACAACTAGGCACAGCATTCGCAGTCACCAAAGAGGGCGATGCCCATATTGACTTCAAGCGTGTGTTGATGGAGGCAGTGTCCTCAAAGATGATCGAGTTCATGAGCGTGGCGGGATTACCTGCGCGAGCGGTGTCGACGCATTGGTTGAAACAGTACCAGCGACACGAGCCCCGTATGCAGGAGTGTGCGAAAGCCGATCCGCGCCGGTGCTCCCAGCGCATGGACTGCCTAACGCAATGCGGCTTGCGTGATGGGAACGCAAAGGTGGGGCAGTTTTGTATTGATCTGAAACTCGTCGCCGCCCTCAAAGGCGACGTGCAAAAGGGCTTGTTCTTCCGTGGAGCGGGGAGCCTACCGTTTGGACAGGCAATACGTTCAGTAAAAGACCTCATCGATTATTTGCTATATGGTCAGTTGTGCACACATCCCGTCTAAGCACACATCATCGCAATGCCCTTTGATCGTTATTTGCGTGAAGCCAAAACCCACGCTCGTTATTCGACAGTCGTTTAACGCACGGTTTTACCTCGTTGTTACATTTCTAACCAATTTCTGATTGCGAATCCGTTTTCTTCGCACTAGAGTGATCGCTCAGGCTATTGCAACAAGTTGGAGAGAAAATGAGACGTTCGGTGGATGGTGTACTGAGTGCCCGGTGTGAGGCGATCGAAGCGAGGATGGATGCGCGTGTGTCGGACATCAAAGGCGAAGTACGGGCGTTGTTGGTTCGGATGGACGAGCGAGACTTAAGGAATGAAGCGACCTTTGAAGGGATTAGGCTCAACTTTATTGAAACTCGCAAACAGATCACCAACTTAAAGTACATCGTGGTCACCACAGGCATAGCCTCGGTGATTGGTCTCTATGCGGCTAATGTCGCGACGATGCAGGCACTGCTATCGGCCTACGATTCAGGCAAAGCGATGGCGACCGTGTTTGCGCAAGCCGCCGAACGTATCCAACGCACAAATGAGCGCCTGGAGATCATGGAAGAGCGGCTAAATCAAAAAATGACTCTGCAGTAAAGGATATCGAGCAGAGTTCAGTGTCGCGTTCAAATCTAGCCTAGCTTTCCGCTACCTAGCGACCACTTTGAGCATGTCATAAATATTGAGCAAAGCCACGCTCTCGGCGGTCAGGGCTTCCATTCTGACGATGCTGCTCGGGCTTGTTGATGCGGGCGTTAAAAAGCCACCCGAAGGTGGCTAGTACTCAAGTGGAATCGTCAGGCGGTAATAGCTAAGCAACACAGTGTGTTTGAAGGTTGAGCCAGCTGAGTTGTGCATAAGCTGACCCCTCAATGGCAGCCAGCTCCAGTGCATCATCAGAGACATCCTGACCAACAACTTCATCAAGTTCAATGTTCATAGCAGACTCCAAGGTCAAGGGTTACTGGCGCAGCAGGAACTAACGCTAGTTATAGGCATTTTAATAATGCCAATGCTTTTTTTAGAGCCAATGTTTATCGGTGTCAATCAGTATTTGCAGTATTTGTGAGTGACTGCGAGAGTTGGCTATGATCCCCGCTCGCAAAAACTGACCTAGCTAGGGCGTTAACTTAAGCCGATGAAGTGAGTAGTGACTTATTCCGCCACCCAGCTACCGCTCTTACCGCCATGCTTCTCTATGAGCTTGATGCCGTCCATCACCATGCCACGATCGACGGCTTTGAGCATGTCATAGATGGTTAGTAGCGCTACGCTCGTGGCGGTCAGGGCTTCCATCTCCACGCCTGTGCGGCCGACGGTTTCTGAGGTGGCAGTGCAGGTCACACTGTGTGTCGTTGGATCGATCGCGAAATCAACCGTCACACGTGTCAGTGGAATCGGATGACAGAGGGGGATGAGTGCTCCGGTCTGCTTAGCGCCCATAATGCCGGCTAAGCGTGCGATACCCAAGACGTCGCCTTTTGCTGCAGTGCCCTCAGAGAGCTTTTTAAATGTTGCGGCTTGCATGGTGATGCGGCCTTGGGCGATTGCGCGACGGTGTGTTTCTGCTTTTGCAGAGACATCGACCATGTGTGCTTGGCCGGCCGCATCAAAGTGTGTCAAGTGATCGCTCATGCGGGGTTCCGTGGAGTGTCAAACATTTCAAGATTATTAAAGTTACTAAAGGCTTGCGTGTCATTAAATTCAACGCTTTGAGCTTTGGATTGTTCCAGCCAACGCAAGACCGATCCGTGACCGACATCTAGGTACTTGCCGAGACTGCCAGCAATAGATGGACGTAGCAAACAACACAGCGGTTGTGGTCCGTCGCTCGTGGTCGCGAACGCGGCAGGGCTGTCGGGGTGTTCGCTTAGGGCCTGTGACAGGCGTTCAAACAAATTGTCGGGCAGTAAGGGGGTGTCGCAGGGCACGACCAGTAGTGGATTTTTTTTACATCGCATCAGACCTGCTTCGACTCCAGCAAGTGGTCCCATAAAATCAGGGCGTTCGTCCGTCACAACAACATGGCCCGTTTGTTGGTAGGCATCGATATTGCGATTTGCGCTGATTAGGATACGTGTAGGCGCGGGCGTTTGCGCTTTAAGTCGGGCTAGTGTGTGTTCGATCAGTGGCAGGCCATCCCACATGATCCAACCCTTGTCGCGCCCCGATAAGCGCGTGCCTCGCCCACCAGCCAAAATCAGCGCGTCGTATACAACGGGCGCTGGCCTGTCGGAAGCGTTGCGTGGCGTCACTGTTTCCATTTTGCGGCTGCGTGGTCGTCACTGTCACGCGCTTCGATCCAGCGTGGACCTTCAGGAGTCCATTCTTTCTTCCAGAAAGGCGCCTCTGTTTTGAGATAGTCCATCATGAACTGATTCGCCTCGTAAGCGTCCCCGCGATGGGCGCTTGCAGTCAGCACCATGACAATCTGATCGCCAGGATACATTTTGCCAACACGATGTACGATGCGAGCCGCTTGCAGTGACCAGCGCTGTGCTGCCTGCTCAGCAATGCGCATTAAAGACTTTTCGGTCATGCCTGGGTAGTGTTCAAGCTCAAGGGCCACCACATCGTCTGCCAGATTTAAATCGCGGACCAACCCGATGAAGGCGACGACCGCGCCAACCCCCTTGTCGCTTGATACGAGTTGCGCATGCTCATGCTTAAAGTCGAACTCAGCTTCTTGCACAGAAACGGAAAGGCGAGCGCTCATCTACCCACCTGTGACCGGTCTAAAGATGGCGACTTCGGCACCATCGCTTAGGGTCGCGGTTAGTTCAACCATGTCTTGGTTGATGGCAACCCTGAACGCTTGTCCGCCAGAAAAAGTTTCTTGCCAGATACCACCTCGGCTAGCGAGGTGTGCAATTAGGTCTGCAACAGTGTGCACCGATGCTGGTGCCTCTATGGTCTCTTGGGCTTGGCCAAACTTCTCGCGAAGCTGTGCAAAGTACAGAAGCTGTAGGTTCATGGGCAGGGCTTAGTAAAGAAGTTCAGATAACGAAAGATACCGCAGTTTGTCACCTGGTGCGATGGTCGTTTCTGGCGCAAGGTCGACCAAGCCGTCTGCC
>JBILJY010000210.1:0-4423 GCA_044376975.1 Burkholderiaceae bacterium
CTCACCAGCGTATATCTTATCGAAGGTAGCAAGTTGTGCATCGAGCCAGTCAGCCAACTGCTTATTACCTGGGTTCGCCGCTTTGTACGCCTCGTTGATAAGAACGAAGTGAATACGTGGATCGTAAGGCTGCTTTTCTCCACCGACGGTTTCGTCGCCATCGAGCAAACGCAAAAGCATTGCATCAGCAGAGCCCAGTGTTTGTTCGTAAATGGGAGCACCGTGGACACGATACATGACGCTGGTCATGTCTTTGCCGTTCGTCATGGTGAAACCCATTTCTGTCCAAAGTTTTTTCATGTCGACTTTGGCGCCAACCTTATCAAGAACAATCTGGCCCCAGTCACGCAGTACATCGGGTGCATCAGCCATCAGGTCGGTCAAACGATCGCCATCCAGATCTGTTGCGTAAACGATGCAAGGGCGTTGACGAATCATGTCATGTAAGAGCAGACCAAAGTTCGTATCGGAGATGTGTTCGTAGACGTCGCCGCCCCAGTTTTCCATTCCTGCTTTGAAGTCTTTAGGCAGTTGGGCAACGATTGCATCAACGTTCGCGCGGTGCTCTTCGTAGGCGTCAACAGTGTATTGGCGCTTGAGCTTGAATTTTGTACCCTGGAGCAGCCAACGCATGATGCCGGCGTTGATCGCATCTTCCTGAGCTTGTGTCGGCTTGGTTGCGACTCGGCCAATCTGACCGGTTTCGTGAACCATCTTTAGGAACAAACGTGCAGCGTAGGCCATGCGAACGCCGGGCGTGTTCATTTCTGAGTGGATTACACCCGTTGCTGGATCAACTTTAAATTTCTTTTTGTCTTGCGAATAAGGCAGGCCCGGCATGAAACGGATGCTGGTGATGCCGCCATAGGGGCGGACGTTGCAATAGACGCCTGCCGCAGTGCGCAGAGGCGCGTTTGCAGATTTGCCGTTTACAACGACCTTCTTGCCGCCTTCGTTCACCATGAAGTCGCCTGCAGTCGACCACTTCAGTGCGGTGTAATCGAGTTTGCCGAACCATTCCAACGACTCAAGCTTGGAGTCATGACGGAACTGGGCCATCATTGGGACGCCAAGGAAGGGCAGGCCAAGCACGTCGAGTGCCATCAGGGTGCCATTCAGTGCAAACATGTCGGTGAAGGCGTGAGCAACAGGCTTGACGCCACCGTGCGCATTCCCACCTTCCCAGATGATTGCATCGGGACACCCAGTGGGCTTAGCCGAAGAGCGCTTGTAGATACTGTCAAGCATCTTGAAAAGATCGCCGTTTTGTTCTTCTTGGGCGATTTTTAGCAAATCCAAATGTTGTGTCATGAGCGAAAAGCCTCAAATTTGATAGGTGAGTAAAGATATGCAGTCCAACTGGGATTATCGCATTACTACGCGCCTTGACCAAGTTGCCCTCTGCGATTTGCACGCCGCGAGGCTGGGGCAGGCCTAGTGTCAATTTGGGTCTGTAGCGGTGCGTTTGACTTTTATCAATGCAAAAGTATGAAAACTCTATTATTATATTGATTAATATAATATAATTGTATATACTGTATCAAGCAATGATTAGTAGGTTAATAACTTAAGGAGAATATCCATGGCAATGCAATCGCAAACGCGGGTGGCAAGCGGGCTGTCGTCTCGCTGGACGCCCTATCTGGCGGGTGTGGGAATTGGTGTGCTGAGTTGGATTGTCTTTGTCGTGGTAGCCAATCCAATCGGCATCACAACTTCAATCGGTCAAATTGCCGGTGGTGTGATGAGCCCAATTATTGGTCCAGAGGCGGTATCGACAAACGCCTATTGGAAAACCAATGTCATGAAACTTGACTATGGGACCTTGTTTCTGATCGGGACATTTTTTGGTGCTTTGGCGTCATCGCTAATTTCTCGCACGTTTGCGATTGAGACCATTCCTAGCGTTTGGCTCGAGCGTTTTGGTCCGTCTAAAGCGAAACGCTATACGGCTGCAATAGTAGGTGGAGCACTAGCCATGTACGGCGCTCGCATGGCGGGGGGGTGTACGAGCGGTAACGGCATCTCGCAAGGTTTGCAGTTGGCGGTTGTCGGTTGGACATTCCTAATGGTGATGTTCACCTCCGGTCTGATCACTGCTGCAATTATGTTCCGTACACGTCAAACTTAATAAACAAAAGATCCGGAGAAAAATAATGTTCCCAATCAAAGGCGAATTCGCCCTAATTCTTGCTGTTATCTTTGGTTTTGCGTTCGGGTGGCTGTTGCAACGAGGTAAAGTGACTAGTTATAACGTCATCGTGAATCAATTTCGTTTTCGTGACTTCACCGTACTAAAAGTCATGATGACTGCCATTATTGTTGGTGGTATTGGTGTCTTGATACTTAAAGATGTTGGCTTAGCTAAGTTGCACATTCGTGATGCAAACATGCTTGGAACGATCGTAGGTGCTGCCATTTTTGGCGTGGGCATGGTGCTTTATGGCTATTGCCCTGGCACCGGTGTTGCGGCTGTGGCGACAGGTAGCGTGCATGCATTGGTTGGCATGGTGGGTATGCTGATCGGTGCCGTGTTGTACGCGTTCTCGTTTTCTTGGGTAAAAGCCAACATCCTTTCTGTTTGGGCTCTTGGTAAGGTAACGTTACCCCAACTTTGGGGAGTGTCGCCGTGGGTGTTGTATGGCGCGCTCACCGTTGGAGCAGGCTTGTTGTTCTATTGGGTAGAAAAGCAAAAGAAATAGAGATCAAGAGTCTCAAAAAAAACGCCGGTTTTCATGCCGGCGTTTTTTCATACTTAAGAACGCGAACTAAGCTGGCGTAAATTCAAAACCTTTGAAGTCGTTCTGAGCGACTTCATTACAAATCTTTCGATAGTGTGCGAGACCGCCAGCGTAGGGCATAAACACGCGAGGCTTACCTGGGACGTTAGCACCCAAATACCATGAGTGTTTCACTGTCGGCAATAGCGTTGCGTTCGCGGCGCGATCTACTTCAGTCTGCCAAGAATCGCCAGACTCTTCAGTGGTCTCAATCACCGCAAGATGTTTACCTTCCATATATTGAATGCAGTTGGTGATCCACTCAACGTGTTGTTCAATCGCGGGGGGCATATTGCACAGCACCGAAGGGCTGCCAGGCCCCGTGATCGTGAACATATTAGGAAAGCCAGGTACTTGCAGGCCAAGATAAGTGCGTGGACCCGCGTGCCAGTAATCTTTCAGCTTACGGTTATCGCGCCCTGTGATGTCGAGTTTCAGTAGCGAACCTGTCATCGCGTCAAAGCCCGTTGCGAAAACGACGACGTCGGCATCAATCTCTTGGGTTGAGGTTTTAACGCCTTTTGCAGTCAGGCGTTCAATTGGTGTTTTGCGGATGTTCACCAAGGTGACGTTGTCGCGGTTAAACGCTTCGAAGTAGCCCGAATCAATTGGTGGCCGTTTAGCTGCGAACGGATGGTCGATGTCGGCTAGATCTTCAGCCACCTTTGGATCTTTGACGATCTCTTTGATTTTTCCACGGATGAACTCGGCCGCTGTTTCATTAGCCGCCGCGCTTGTCAGGATGTCACGGTAAAGCGCCCGAAACTGAAAACCACCCATTTTCCATTTTTCTTCATAGGCTTTGACTCGTTCGGTTTCCGCAACGTCGAGTGCTGACACGTCTTCAATATAAAACCCGTGACCATTGGTATTTGTGGTCATGATCTTATAGATGTCAGCTGCATGCTGTTTCGCGTATTTTTTAAATTCAGGAGTTAGGGGGGCGTTACAAGCGGGAAGGCTGTAATTCGGTGTGCGCTGAAAGACAGTTAGATGTTTAGCCGTTGCCGCGATTACGGGCGTAGCTTGAATACCTGTCGAGCCAGTACCAATCAATGCCACCCGCTTGCCAGTGAAATCCACACCTTCGTGTGGCCATTGACCAGTGTGATACCACTCACCTTTAAAGTCAGCTAGGCCTTCGATCTTTGGCAGGTTTGCGGAAGAGAGGCAACCCACCGCAGTGATGAGGTACTTGGCGTTGTACTCTTTGCCATTCTCAGTCTTGATGTTCCAGCGGTTAGTTGCGGCATCGAAGTGCGCCTGAGACATCCGCGTGTTTAATTCAATGTCCGAACGCAACTTAAGCCTGTCTGCAACAAAGTTCATATAGCGCAAAATTTCTGGCTGTTGTGGGTAGCGCTCAGACCATTCCCATTCATCGACTAAATCTTTTGAGAAGTAGTACATGTAAGTGTGGCTTTCTGAGTCGCAACGTGCGCCGGGGTAACGATTCCAGAACCACGTGCCTCCCACACCGCTCGCTCCGTCGAGTACCTTAGCTTTGAGGCCAAGTTTGTCACGTAGGCTGTAGAGTTGATACATGCCTGAAAACCCAGAGCCGATGATGATAGCGTCTAATTTTTCCATGGAGAGCTTGTCTTTTCTAAGAATTAATTAACGGAAGAAACACGTTTATATGA
>JBILJY010000002.1:0-52455 GCA_044376975.1 Burkholderiaceae bacterium
GGCGGACAATTGCCAGGGACTGGTGCCACAAACGGTAGTCTTATTCCGAACATAACACTCGGAGCAGACGCGATATTCATACCGGGCACTGGAGCAAACTCATACTTTTTAGGTGCGAATATTCCGTTAACTCCTCGTATTAACGTTCTTGCTTCGGCCCAGCTTATGCAACCGTCTGGCGATAGCATCGTGCGGCCAGAGTCTGCGACACAAGCGATTTACAGCGTTGGTTACACCTATAACTTCACGCGTCGTACAAATTTGTACGCGTATGCGTCCTATGGAAGTAATTATTCAATGGTGAAGTCTGCTCACAGTTCGGTTGCGGGTGTTGGTATTCGGCATCAGTTTTAGTTTGATTTAAGGACTTTCACTTCATGACACACCTTATTAAATCGATCGCTCTTGTTGTGCTGAGCCTAGTCGGGAGCGCTCTGTCGGTTACCGCGCAAGCACAATGGCTTAGTATGCATGATGACGCTACGGTTACGACTTATACCGAACGTAGTGAGCTCATTCGTATGGATAAGTTCGTAAACGTTGCAGAGATGCTGGATTACAAACGAAGGATGCGGAACGAAGAGGGGCATGTCTTTCGCTCGGTCGTCATCAAGGCTCAGTACAACTGTACGGATAATCGGGTACGGATTTACACAGTTGAGCTCTTTGATGAGCGCATGGCTCAAGGTGAAGTAGTGCACACGCAAAAAGTATACGGTCCTTGGAAGGCAATCAATCCGCGGAGTGTCGAACAAGAGCTAAAGAACTTTGCCTGTACGGGTAAGAAGTAAGCGACGCGTGAGGATTTAGCTCGCTTGGATGGGCGTCTGACCGAAAGAATGACAAATCTCGAAGGAAAGCTGACCACCTTAGTCCATCAAGAGCTCAAAGCAATGAGCTGGCGGCTCATTACGTGGAACACCGGAGTGCTCGTTGCTTCCTTTGCTGGTGTATTCTTCATTGCACGGCATGTGAACTAACGACAATCAGGGTGTAAATCTATGAAATCTATTAATTTTGGGGCAAAGCGCCGCACATTTATTCCTAGCATTGGCGTGGCTTGTTTGCTGTTTGTTTGTCAATTTGCGATGGCCCAACCCGCTGCGCCTGGTGTAACGGTCACCTCCTTGGGTATAACTGGACTAAACCAGTTCGAAACAGGCCTGAGTAGCGGTGGAAGTTTTAACTGGCAGGATGCTTCTGCAAACCTAAATGTGACAAAGCAATTTACAAACCAGTTTGCCGCTGGCGTGAGCGTACGCTACAGCTATCAAAACTGGAAGTGGTCGAGCCCTACGGCCTTTAATGGCAGAGGGCCCTGGTCTTCTATCGAAACACCTGCTCTCGGTATGAATTTTTTCTATGCCCTGACACCCGAGTGGCGCCTTGGTTTTGTTCCCACGGTAGAGTGGTCGGGTGAGTCTGGCACAGGGACTGGCGGCACTGCCACGTACGGTGCCGTGATGAGTGCAGCGAGGCGTTTTTCTAAAGATCTGACTTTGGGTGTCGGTGCGGGTGTATTCCGACAAATCGATCAAACCAAGGTGTTCCCATACCTAGTTGTGAACTGGAACATCACGGACAAACTGCGACTCAGTAACCCCTTGCCAGCGGGGCCATCGGGTGGTGCCGGTCTAGAGTTGTCCTACGCGCTAACCGATAAGTGGACCTTGGCGGGCGGTGGTGCCTATCGTTCGTATCGCTTTAGGCTCAACGACACGGGGCCCGTCCCAGGCGGTATTGGTCAAAACAAGTTCGTTCCACTGTTCGGACGTTTGTCCTATCAGTTAGCTCGGACCACACGGGTCGACTTGTACGCAGCTGCCACAGTAGGTGGCAATCTGTCCGTCGTTGATGCCAGCGGTAATACACCGTACAGCGATAGTTATAAAACCGGTGTCGCTGCAGCGTTGAGTCTGTCTCACCGGTTTTGATTTGGTTTGGGCGGTTACATCAAGTTATTTAGGAAACAAGAAGGTCACGCTCGCACGGGCTCCCCAGCCCGTGGCACCGCCAGGCATACTGCTTAGGTAGTACCGAGCGCCAACAGAAAACGAGACAGGCGCCTCACCAAAGCGAACGAGTTTTGAAACCGTTGCGTTCACTGGGTTTTCTGCACGACGTAGGTCCCAGTTAAACGTCGATTGAGTGTTGACCGTGAATGTCCACGCATCCTTGGTCACATACGAGACAAAAGGCTGGTAATAAAAGTTATTGGCTGTACCGTATGTTGCGCTACCGCCAGCACTCCAGGTGTTGTACGTCAAAAGACCAGCGGTCCAGGGGGCTTTCATGACGAGACCCACTGCGGCCACGCCGGCTCCAGTCTGGGCAGTGCCAAACTGTCTGCCTGACAGTGAGGCGGTGCTAAGAATTGGACCAACACCCCAAATAAAGTTACTCGCTGCGCGAGGAGAGAAAAAGGTCTCTAGTAATATAGGTCCTGCTCCATTGCCGCTAAAGCCATCAACTTTGTTCAGGGATTCAAAGGTGACAACCGGGCGGACAATGTAGTTCCAGTCGTTGTTGAGCTTGATCGGGATGACGGGTTGTACGACCAGGCTATTGGAAGATCCTTTTTTGTTAAGACCGATGCCACCGTCATAGTTGTACTGAAAGGGCACAGAAATTAAGTCTGCGACAGGGTTAGTCAGTTTTGCCGCCAGATCTTCACTACTTGGTTTGCTTGGTTGACTCATCGCCGGCACTGAAAGCACATTCAAAGCAACGCAGAAAGTACCTAGCAAAAAGGGTGAGGTTTTGTTACCTGATAGCATAGCTAGGTCCTTTTTCTTTGTGAGTGCGCTCGGTAAGCGCGCCTATTCAATTTCTTTTACAAGCCGAATCCCGACCAGTGTATAACGGGTTTCTGGCGTATTCCAGTTACGAAACGCACAGCGGGCGTAAATGGGTAGGGTGTGCCACGATGCGCCTCGACGGACCTTGACCTCGCCGGATTGAGGCCCGGTGGGATCCGCCGTTGGAGAGCGGGAATAATAGTCCGGAGCATGCCAGTCGGAAGCCCATTCCCAGACATTGCCAAGCATGTCATACAGCCCAAAGGCGTTTGGCTTGAAACTGCCGACGGGCGAGGTGAACGCAAAGCTATCTGAATACTGAGCAGCCCTGTCTGAATATTGCGGCCAGTTCTTTGTGGTGTCCTGGTCCATGATGTTTGCATACTCAGCCAATGCTGCGGGCTTGTTGCCCCCCATGTGACGGGTCGCAGATCCAGCTTGACACGCATACTCCCATTCTGCTTCAGTCGGCAATCGATAACGCGCCTTCTCTTTGCGGCTCAGCCAGTCAGCCAGTGCCACTGCATCTTTCCAGGTAACGTTTACGACGGGCTCATCCCCACGTTGCACAAACCCCGGATTGCGCCAAGAGTATTTAGGGTCCCGCCCTTCAAAAGCGTCTTGCCGCTCAGTCTTGCTCGGGTCGTAATGCGCGTTAAAGCCATAAGCACCCGTTCCGTCAGCGATAGACTCTGGCGTGTAACCAGATTGCCGAACAAAGGTGTTGAATTGGTCGACCGTGACCTCAAATTGTCCAAGAAAAAACGGCTTTGAAATACGGACACGATGAATGGGTTGCTCATCGTCTGGCGCGGCAAGATGATCTCTGATATAGGTTGGAAAATCTGCCAATAGCGTGTCGACTGTTTCATTGCTCCCCATCTGAAACTCTCCCGCTGGAATACGCACCAGTTTCATGCCGATCGAATTTTCGACGATCGTCAACGGGGTAGGCCCCTGGGGCTGCGCACACCCAGCCAGGCCAGCTATAAAGATGGTGATCAATAATGCGCGCATGTGAGACGGCTATTTCTTTGGAGCGTTACCGAACTCAACGCCTGCCCATTGTTCGAAATGCCGGATTGGTATGAGGTTATCTTTTGGACCATCACCCTGTGTCATCGCAAAGGCCAAAAACTGTCGTGCAGTTTGATTGATGAGCATTGGTGCGCCGATTTTTTCAGCTTCGTCCAGACACATCTTGATGTCTTTATGCAGCAGCTCAGTCGTAAAACGTGTTGGGAAGCTGCGGTCTAGGGCACACTGGGGAATGCGCTCGAGCGTTGCGAAAGAGCGACCACTTGAAACGTTCAAAACGTCCAGCATTGTTTTGGAATCTAGGCCAGCCTTAACGCCGTACACCAGCGCCTCGCAGCTAGCGAGCATGCTTGTTGCATAGAGCGTGTTATTGATGATTTTCATTGTTTGGCCAAGCGTGTGTTCAGCGCCAAGATAGAAAATATTTTTACCGATAATTTTTAGAATAGGTTCGGCGAGTTTGAACGCTGCTTCGTCACCGCCGGCCATGATTGCTAAGGTGCCATGCTGAGCGGCGACGGTGCCTCCGCTGACCGGAGCGCTAACAAAGCCAATTTTCTTCGGTGCAATGATTGCGTAGACCTCTTTTGTGACAGAAGGACCCGTCGTCGATAAGTCGATCAGTGTGCGCATCATCGTCCCTTTTACTAATTCTTCTGCGACAGACTTTACCGAGGCAGGGACGGGGAGGCAGAGAAAAACAGTTTCAACCTTCGAAGCGAGATCTTGCACGCTAGTCGCTGGCTCGGCTCCGAGCCCCGTAAAGCGCTTCATCACGTCTTTGTTTAGATCAAAGATCACGAGTTGATGTTCGGACGCAAGGATGCGCGTGGCGAAATGCTGCCCGATATTACCTGCTCCGATGAGACCGACTTTCATGACCTAGCTCCTTGTTCGTTTTTTGACGATGGTGTTGATGAATTCTATCGAAGGTAGGTATTTAACCACTCGATCACTAAAAAAGGCTCCGACACGGCTCAGCTCAACTCCTTGTGGAAAGGAGAAGCAATGGATAACCCTTGTAGACGAAACCACTTGGTCAGACTATTTCTCTCTCTGCTGGTATTACATCAAAATATGACTTAGTTTCTTTAGCCTAAAGGAGCAGTAAATAAATGAAGAAAGTTCTTCAAGTGTGGCTTTCGGCGCTGGTCTTCTGTGGACTGACTGCGGCGAGTCTCGCCCAGAGCTATCCCAACCGCCCCATCAAAATGATTGTTCCCTTCCCGCCAGCAGGCGCTGCTGACATGACGGCTCGTATCGTGATGAAAGCGCTTTCAGAGGACTTGGGGCAGCCCATCATCATTGACAATCGCGGTGGCGCTGATGGCGCCATTGCTGGAATGGCGACAATTAACTCGCCTGCCGATGGCTACACCTTGCTGTTTGCAACGACGACAGGCCTGAATGCGGCGCCGACGATGCGCAAGGTGCCTCCTTATGATCCCTTGACCGCATTTACGCCTATTTCTATGGTCGGCAAATTTGGTTTCTTTCTGTTTATAAATGCCGACTTGCCCGCTAAAAATATGGCAGAGTTTTTGGCGTATGTCCGGGCAAATCCTGGCAAAGTGAATTATGGCAGTGGTAACGGCACCAGCATTTTGACGACTGCTCAGTTTGCGCAAAAGGCCAAGCTTGACATGGTTCATGTTCCGTACAAAGGAGATGCGGCCGCTACGACTGATTTGATCGCGGGTCGAATTCAGGTGCTGCTAGGAACGCCAGGTTCCGCGTTGCAACAAGTTGAAGAGGGACGATTAAGAGTCCTAATGACTTCGTTACCTAATCGAAGTCCGCTCGTTCCAAATACTCCTACCGCGGAAGAAGTCGGGATCCAGGGCATGACCATTGTGCCTTGGGCGGGTCTGTTTGGACCTGCTGGCATACCGAAGGAGGTAGTCGACCGTGTTGCAGCAGCCATGAAGAAGGTCGCGGCGCGTAAGGATGTGCGCGATGCACTTGGCAAGATTGCTTTTGAGGTGCAAAGCTCTACCCCAGCTGAAATGGGAAAGTTTAATAAAGATCAGCTCGAGATTTGGAAAGTCACGGCTGACTCCGTGAACCTCGAACGGAACTAAGATTGAAGGCGATCATGCCTTCAATCGTCCTTAGTCGCTCATTTGCTCAGGTCGGGAATTGGTATGGCTCCCTCAGGTAGCGGTGAGCGATTTACATTTAACGCCATGGCAACCATCACGTAGTAGCCACTTACGACCATCAAATCCACGACCCCTTGTTCGCCAAAGAGATCGAGGACTGCTTGGTAATGTGCATCGCTCACGCCGTGCTTGGTATGTAATTCATGGCAGAAGTTGTAGACAGCTTCTTCATCGGCTTGCATACTGGAGGGGCGCTTACCCAAAGCAAGCTCTTCCCCGATAGAAGGATTCAAGCCTTCTTTGAGTGCTAATCGCAAGTGTGCATACCATTCGTATTGAGCCGTCCAGGTGCGCGCGGTGATCAGGATTGCAAACTCATTGAGACGTTTCGGGATCGTGCTTTCAAAGCGAAGATATTCCCCGACCTTACGCATGCGTTCGGCTAGGACTGGGCTGCGCAAAAAAACGTTGAATGGAGCGCCTAGGCTGGTTGCACCTTGCACGACGCCTTTGCTCCCCGTGCCAGAGATCGGACCAGCCATGAGAGAGTTGAAGTAAATCTTCTGATCCGCTGTCATTTGATCAGTATGGATACGAGCAAAGCGTTGGTTGTCTGGTGCGTTCACGGTATTTCTCTTTTTGGTTTGTGGTCGATAGCTCGCAGTGTAGGGAAAAAAGATTAGAACGCGAAGAAAGAACAAGAAGAAAAAATGGTGCAAAGCACCATTGCTCTCACTGTTTTATGCCTCAGCCTAAATGCACGTAAGGATCACGCAAGTTCAAGCCGTTTCAATAGCAAATGCTTTATAACTGCATATGCTTGCATCAGACCAAAAGGTTATTTACGCATGTCTAGCCAGCCTCAAGAAAATTTCGACTTAACGCGCGATGCGACGTTTCCTCGACTATTGCTTGCACACGCGCGGGTACGGCCAACGCATCCTGCGTATCGCGAGAAGTTTCTTGGCATTTGGCAGACGGAATCTTGGGCAGACGCAGCCAAGACTGTGCGCGAACTGGCTGGCGGACTCGCAAGCAAGGGCTTTGGCCGCGGTATGACCCTCGGCATCATTGGTGACAATCGGCCTCGCTTATATCAGGCAATGCTGGCTGCACATGCGCTTGGCGGCACTGCTGTGCCGTTATATCAGGACGCTGTCGCAACAGAAATGACATATGTGTTGCAGGATGCGGAGATCGGTTTTGCGTTTGCAGAGGATCAGGAGCAAGTCGATAAGCTGCTTGAAATAGCAGATCAGATTCCTGCACTACGCCATATTTTTTATCTCGATCCAAGAGGGATGCGGGGCTATGACGACGCAAGGCTTTGCTTTATTGATGAGCTTTTGGAGACAGGGCGCAGTTTCAATCAAGCAAAGCCTGACCACTTTGATGCGCAAGTTGCACTTGGTCAGCCCAGCGATGTGAGTGTGATTCTCTACACGTCGGGTACGACGGGCAAGCCTAAAGGCGTTTGCCAAACACATGCATCGATGATCGGTGCCGGCAGAGGCGCCTGTGAGGTTGATGCGCTGTCTCCGGCGGATAGTGTCATGGCGTATCTTCCAATGGCTTGGGTTGGCGATTTTTTGTTTTCGATGGCCCAGTGCCTGGCCTCAGGCTTTACAGTAAATTGTCCTGAGTCGCGAGAGACTGTCAGTACAGATATGAAAGAGATCGGTCCAACGTATTACTTCGCACCACCGCGCGTGTACGAAGGGCTACTGACTTCTGTCACGATTCGCATGGAAGATGCTGGTCGTATCAAGCGCAAGATGTTTGATTACTTTATGGGTGTTGCACGGCAATGCGGCTCTAATCTATTGGATGGCAAGCCGGTGTCCTTGGGGCAGCGCCTGTTGTACGCCTTAGGCAATATGTTCGTGTATGGCCCGTTACGCAATACCCTGGGTATGAGCAACATTCGTGTCGCATACACAGCGGGGGAGGCGATTGGTCCAGATCTATTTAGATTCTATCGGTCTATCGGTGTGAATTTAAAACAGCTATACGGACAAACGGAAACATGCGCGTATGTGTGTATTCAACGAGACGGCGAGGTTAAATATGACTCGGTTGGAAAGCCTTCCCCCGGCGTTGAGATTCGTATCGGAGACAACAGCGAGGTATTAGTGCGTGGCGTGTCTATGATGGATCGTTATTACAAAAACGCAGAGGCCACCAATGAGGCGTTTGACGCAGATGGCTACTTCCGCACAGGAGATGCTGGTGTTATCGATAACGACGGAGATCTTCGCATTATCGATCGTGCAAAAGATGTCTCCACGCTAGCAAATGGAAAAGTGTTTGCGCCTAAATACATAGAGAACAAGCTGAAATTCTTTAGCTTTGTTAAAGAAGCCGTTGTGTTTGGCTCGGGACGCGAAACGATAAGTGCATTTGTGAATATCGATCTTGAAGCGGTTGGAAATTGGGCTGAGCGCCGTAACATTGCTTACAGTGGCTATGTGGATTTGACGGGTAATTCGGCTGTGGCTGAACTCATCGGTGGCTGTATTGAAAAGATGAACGAAGAATTGTCTAAAGAATCGATGCTCGGGCATGCTCAGATCTCTAAGTTTTTGGTGTTGCACAAGGAGCTTGATCCCGATGACGATGAGTTGACGCGCACTCGGAAGGTAAGGCGTGGATTTGTCGAGAGCAAGTATGCACCGCTAGTGAGTGCGATATACGGCGGTTTGTCCGAGCAGTTCATCGAGACTCAAGTGCGCTTTGAAGATGGACGGGAAGGCAAGGTATCGGCAACGTTGAAGATACACGAGGTCCCCACGTTTGTCGTGGGAAAGACATGACGACCGTTAAACGGACTGTCAATCGCGTCGGACCTGTGTTCTTAAGAAAACAAGGATCGTAAATGGCAAATCGGCAAATTGGCGATGTCATCTTAGATGTTGAAAATATTAGTTTGCGCTTTGGAGGAGTCAATGCGCTGTCGGATATTTCCTTTAATGTTAGAGAGCATGAGATTAGAGCGATCATCGGTCCAAATGGAGCGGGCAAGAGCTCGATGCTGAACTGTATTAATGGGGTGTATACGCCCCAGGCAGGTTCAATCACGTTTCGTGGCCAGACCTTTAGTCATATGAATAGTCGTCAAGTTGCCAAAATGGGCATCGCGCGCACCTTTCAGAACTTGGCGCTCTTCAAAGGCATGAGCGTCATCGACAATATTATGACGGGGCGTAATTTGTACATTCGAAGCAATATTTTGTTGCAAGCGCTTCGTTTGGGGCCTGCAGAGCGCGAAGAAATCGCCAATCGCGAGAAAGTTGAGCACATCATTGATTTTTTAGAGATTCAGGCGTATCGAAAGATTTCAGTTGGTCAGCTTCCGTATGGCTTACAAAAACGAGTCGATCTTGCGCGTGCGCTGGCAATGGAGCCTCAGGTGTTGTTGCTCGATGAGCCCATGGCAGGGATGAACGTAGAAGAAAAGCAGGATATGTGTCGCTTCATCATGGATGTTAAAGATGAGTTTGGTACAACCATCGTCCTGATTGAGCACGACATGGGTGTGGTGATGGATATTAGTGATCGCGTAGTGGTGTTGGACTACGGAAAAAAGATTGGTGACGGTACACCTGATGAGGTGCGTGCCAACGACGAAGTGATTCAAGCCTATCTAGGCACATCACACTAAACACGGAGATATAGATGGCATTTTTCCTGGAGACCACGCTTGGCGGCCTAATGGCGGGAGTGCTGTATTCAGTGGTTGCTCTTGGATTTGTACTGATTTTTAAAGCTTCTGGCGTGTTCAACTTTGCTCAAGGCGCCATGGTGCTGTTTGCCGCACTGGCCATGGCGCGTTTCTCTGAGTGGGTGCCAGCCTGGTTAGGTTTTGAAAGTCTGCTGCTGGCCAACATCATTGCATTTGTGTTGGCGGCAATGTGCATGCTGGTTTTTGCTTGGCTGGTAGAGCGCCTGGTGTTGCGTCATCTGGTTAATCAGGAAGCCGTAACACTTTTGATGGCAACGCTTGGCATCACGTATTTTCTTGATGGCTTTGGTCAGACTATTTTTGGTAGCGCGGTCTACCGTATCAATGTTGGTATGCCCAAAGAGCCGATATTTGTCTTGGATAACTTATTTCAAGGGGGCTTGCTGGTCAATAAGGAAGATCTGATTGCGGCTCTGATTGCTGCGACTCTTGTGGCTGTGCTGTCGTTGTTCTTTCAGAAGACGACAACTGGACGGGCATTGCGAGCCGTTGCAGACGATCATCAGGCCGCACAATCAATCGGTATTCCGCTTAATCGAATGTGGGTCATTGTTTGGTTTGTTGCAGGCATCACTGCGTTAGTTGCGGGCATCATCTGGGGTTCTAAGATTGGCGTTCAGTTTTCCTTGACTACCGTCGCACTCAAAGCTCTTCCGGTCATCATTCTTGGGGGGTTGACGTCCGTTCCAGGGGCCATCATAGGTGGTCTGATTATTGGTGTTGGTGAGAAACTCTCAGAGGTTTATTTGGGGCCGTTGGTGGGTGGCGGTATTGAAATTTGGTTCGCATACGTTTTAGCGCTTGTGTTCCTGCTGTTCAGACCGCAAGGTTTGTTCGGTGAAAAGATTATTGACCGAGTGTAGGAGGATCAGCATGTTCTACAGAGAAAACGGCCAATTCAAGATTGCTTACCGAGCCGACCAACAGATTTTTCCGATTGCGCAAGATCGCTGGGCTGTTTTGGCGTTGATTGCGTTTGCGTTTATCGGCGTCCCCTTTCTTGCCGATGGCTATCTTTTCCGAGCGATTCTGATTCCGTTTGTGATCTTGTCCCTGGCGGCCATCGGTGTAAACATCTTGGTGGGCTACTGTGGACAGATTTCGTTGGGGTCGGGCGCTTTTATGGCTGTGGGCGCCTACATGGCCTATAACGTTTTTGTTCGAATCGAGGACATGCCGTTAGTCTTAGCGTTACTCGCGGGTGGTTTTTTCGCGATGCTGGTCGGAATCGTGTTCGGTGTTCCGAGCCTACGTGTCAAGGGGCTTTATCTCGCAGTGGCTACCCTCGCAGCACAGTTTTTTTGCGACTGGGCTTTTGCCCGAATTGGTTGGTTTACCAACAGCAGTTCTTCGGGATCTGTTGCGGTCTCTAATCTCAGTTTTTTGGGTTGGACAATCGACTCGCCGGTTGAGAAATATCTATTTTGTCTCACCTTTACAGCGACGTTCGCACTCTTAGCCAAGAACTTGGTGCGCGGTGCGATCGGCCGTGAATGGATGGCGATTCGCGATATGGACGTGGCTGCTGCGGTTATTGGCATTCGACCGATGTATGCCAAACTCAGCGCCTTTGCGATCAGTTCGTTCATTATCGGAGTCGCAGGCGGCTTGTGGGCTTTCGTGCACCTGGGCTCTTGGGAGCCGGCCGCGTTTTCGATTGATCGCTCGTTCCAGTTGCTCTTCATGGTGATTATCGGCGGGATGGGCTCCATTATGGGTAGCTTCTTTGGGGCGGCTTTTATTGTGATTTTGCCGATATTTCTAAACCAAGCGCTACCTTGGGTTGGCAGTCTTGTTGGGGTAACCGTTTCGACCGCAATGATTTCGCACGCCGAGTTCATGATCTTCGGCGGGTTGATCGTTTGGTTCCTTATCGCCGAGCCGCATGGGTTAGCCAAGCTTTGGAGTATCGGAAAACAGAAGCTGCGTCTGTGGCCATTCCCGCATTGATTTTTTGTACCTCAGTACTCTGACGACACCCAGAGAGCTAGGGCTTTCGCTGCTTTAACCGGTGTTTAATGCAATAGGAGACAATCCATGAAATTTCGACAGATTGCTTTAGGACTCGCCCTCGCAGCCGCGGGGTTGACGGGTGTGGTGGGCACATCAGTAGCTACCGCGCAGGAAAAGGTGCAGTTTTTTCCGAGCTTGACCGGTCGCACGGGCCCAGTCGCGCCCAATGCAACACAATTTGCCAATGGCTACGCCGATTACATGAAGCTTGTGAATGCGCGTGGTGGCATCAATGGCGTAATGACACTTGTTGAAGAGTGTGAAACCGCTTATGCAACTGACCGAGGCGTTGAGTGTTACGAGCGGTTGAAAGGAAAGCATGGTGGAGCTACGGTATTCCAGCCACTATCGACTGGCATCACTTTCGCGTTAACTGAGAAGATTCCTGCTGACAAGATTCCAATGATCACCTCCGGCTATGGCCGTAGCGATTCGGCTGATGGAGATATCTTCAAGTGGAACTTTCCTCTGATCGGACATTATTGGGTTGCGGGCGATACTGTGCTGCAGCACATCGCCAACAAGGAAGGTGGTTGGGACAAGCTGAAAGGTAAAAAAATTGCTGTTGCCTATCACGACAGCCCGTTTGGAAAAGAGCTGTTGCCAATCATGGAAGAGCGTGCCAAAAAACATGGTTTTCAATTGCAATTGCTTCCAATCCCAGCACCAGGTGTTGAGCAAAAGGCTATCTGGCTACAAGTGCGTCAACAAAGACCTGACTATGTCGTTCTACAAACGTGGGGTGTCATGACGCCGACAGCTATCCGTGAAGCGATCGCGGTGGGTTACCCTCGCGAGAAGATGTTTGGCACTTGGTGGTCTGGTGCTGAGCCTGATTTAAAAGATGTTGGTGCTGCCGCTAAAGGTTATAGCGCGGTCATGATGCAGCACGGCGCCGAACCACAGTCTGATGTGGTTAAGCAAATTCTATCGATGGTGTATGACAAAGGCCAGGGAGTTGGTCCGCGTAACGAAGTTGGTCAAGTGCTCTATATGCGTGGCGTTGTTGGTGCCATGCTTTCAGTAGAGGGCGCCCGTGCCGCGCAGGCGAAGTTTGGAAAAGGTAAGCCTGTCACGCCAGAGCAAGCTCGCTGGGGTTATGAAAACCTGAACCTGACTCAAGCCAATCTGGATGCGTTAGGTTTCAAAGGTGTGATGCGCCCTGTGGCGACGACTTGTAGTGATCACATGGGATCGGCGTGGGCGCGTGTCCACACCTGGGATGGTGCTAAGTTTGTTTGGACGTCCGATTGGCTTCAAGCAGACAAGAGTCTGATTGATCCGATGGTCAAAGCGTCGGCTGAAAAATATGCTGCGGAGAAAAAGATGACCCGTCGCTCTAAAGAGGACTGCCAGCGCTAAGGCTTATCCCCGCTGGTCCTCATCGGACCGGCGGGGATAGATTCCACACTCCATGAAGAGATGCTGTCTATGAATAGTCCTGCGATCGTTTTAAATGTGAACGGCATCGAGGTTATCTACAACCACGTGATTCTCGTTTTGAAGGGTGTGTCGCTGCAGGTCGCTCAAGGCCAAATTGTTGCCCTTCTGGGTGGTAACGGTGCTGGTAAGACCACGACCTTGCGTGCGATCTCTAATCTTTTGCGTGCTGAGCGTGGTGAGGTGACCAAAGGTTCCATCGCCTTGAGGGAAGAGCGGATCGAAAACCTGACACCAGCTGATCTTGTTAAGCGCGGAGTGGTGCAGGTCATGGAAGGTCGACACTGCTTTGCTCATCTTACGATCGAAGAAAATTTGCTAGCTGGGGCTTATATTTTAAAGAGTCAAGCGCAGATCAGTGCAAACTTAGAAAAGGTGTATACCTACTTCCCCAGGTTAAAGACACGACGGACCTCGCAGGCGGCCTATACCTCGGGCGGCGAACAGCAAATGTGTGCGATTGGCCGTGCGCTCATGTCAAACCCTAATGTCATGCTCCTGGATGAGCCCTCGATGGGCTTGGCGCCGCAAATTGTTGAAGAAGTATTTGAGATCATTAAAGATCTCAATCAAAAGGAAGGTGTCACTTTTTTGGTGGCTGAGCAAAATACCAATATGGCTCTGCAATATGCTGATTATGGTTACATCATGGAGAGTGGCCGTATCGTGATGGATGGAGCGGCCGCGGAGCTGCGGAATAACGAAGATGTTAAGGAGTTCTATTTAGGGATGGGCGGCGGACAGCGCAAATCATTTAAGGAAGTAAAGAGCTATAAACGCCGCAAGCGTTGGCTCGCATAAATTATCTCGCTATATTTAAATGTAAGGTTGACTTGCTTGAATACGACCCTCACGCCATTAGAGCTGCGCTCACCGAAGCAACGCGATGCCGACTTGGCACTCGCCTTACAAAGTGCCTTGACGCACGCTAAAAAAAACGCACCTTACTACGCTACATCACTCTCGGCTATACAAGTCAATCACGTGGACAGTCTGCAGGCGCTTTCGGCGCTTCCTGTTCTTCGAAAAGCAGATCTACTTAAAATTCAAACGGCTAGTCCGCCGCTTGGTGGACTACTAGCCGTCTCTGTTGACCAGCTTCGCCGAATTTTCCAATCACCGGGACCGATCTATGAGCCCCAAGGCCTGCGCATAGACTACTTTCGTTCAGCCCGAGCCTTACGTGCTGCAGGCTTTGAATCAGGCGATATCGTGCATAACGGTTTCTCTTATCACGGTACTCCGGGTGCGTGGATCCTAGAGGGTGGACTTCACGAAATTGGATGTACGGTGTTTCCGGGTGGTGTCGGACAAACTGAACAGCAAGTGCAGGCGATGTTACAGATCAGGCCAAACGGTTATGTCGGAACGCCCTCGTTTCTTAAAATATTGATTGAGAAATGCCTAGAGCAAGGCTCACCAAATGCCATCGTGACAAAGGCGTTAGTCTCAGGCGAAGCTCTCACCCCTTCGCTGCGCGGGTGGTTTGCCCAGCATCAGGTGAAGGTGAGCCAGGCGTATGCGACGGCCGAGCTCGGTGTGATCGCGTATGAGGGCTCAGTCCCGGCCGAGGGTCTGATCGTGGATGAAGAGGTTATTGTTGAAATTGTCGAGCCCGGTGGTTCAACGCCGATGCCTTTCGGTGAGACCGGAGAGGTAGTGGTGACGCATTTCGCTAAAGAGTATCCGATGATTCGTTTTGCAACGGGTGATCTATCCGCTTTTCACCCTGACTCGTTGAGCATGCCTGCTGCGTGTGGTCGCACTAATCTAAGAATCAAAGGATGGTTGGGACGAGCCGACCAAACGACAAAGGTACGAGGGATGTTTGTGCATCCAGGGCAGGTCGCTCAAATTACGAGCCGCTTTCCGGAGATCAAAAAAGCCCGCCTCGTTCTGACGGGGCGAATCGGCGAGGACAAGATGGAGGTGCGTTGTGAGCTTGTCCCAGGATCATTTGTAGCGGACCTTGCGCTGCAAGTGGCAGAAGTTGTGCGCGAGGTGACGCGCTTGCGTGCCGAAATTCAGTTTGTCGCAGCCGGCGCACTGCCCGACGATGGAAAGCTCATTGAAGATGCCCGAGACTACAGTTGAGCTGTTTTGTAGCTCGGTGGACGCACTAGGTCAGCACAATACGATCATCAAGTTCAGTTAAGTGTCCACCCGCAATCAGGCTATCTATCGCCCAGTCGATCGCTTGCGATTGTGGCATCTGGCTCAAAGCACAGATGTTGCCAATAAGCTTGGCACCGTGAAGACGAAGCGCTAAGGCCTCGCGTGTAGTGGACTCGAGCTCTAGCAAAAAAAATTGTATCAACGCCTTTAGACTGTGACGCGCGTGTTTGATAGGATCAGCACGCAACGCACCAAGTCGTGTGCGGGCTCGTCCGATCGCAGCTTCGACATCGGTAAAGATCTTCCCATGCCCAGGAATCACGACATGGGGCGCAAGTTGTTCAATGAGATCTAAAATAGCTTGTTGCTCAGAAAATCCACTTTGCCCGTCAAGTTCTGGGAAGATAATGCCAAAGCCGTTTTCCCAGAGTGCATCGGCAGAAATTAGGATTTTTTCGACAGGGTCGAAAAGGATGATTGAGCTTGGGTCATGCCCCGGTGCAGCATGAATTTCCCAGGGGCGTGTGCCGAGTGAAATCGAGAAGCCAGGCTGCAGTGCTGCGGTCGGTGTAAAGCGCTCACAGCGCTGGGCGAGCGAGGCAAAGTCAGCAGCAAGCGGGATCCATTGTTTCGCCGCTTCAAAAGAGGCGCTCGGCAATAGTAGGTCTGCGCCATAGGTCTTGATTAACAACGCGTTACCGCCGCAATGATCGGCGTGTAGATGCGTATTCAAAATCCGGGTTAACTTGCGTCCACCCAAAGCTTCACGGACTAACGCCAAGGTCATCTCTTGGTGTTTGATGTACCCGGTATCGACAACGCTCGCCTCATGGTCAGAGTCATAAAAAACGATCTGATTGGCTGAGAGCCAATTGCGTTCGATGACGCGCAGATGAGCGCGTTCGAGTAAAGTTTGCGGACTAAACACTAATGATCGCGCCTTTACGCTCGACAATCATCCCATAGGCATGTGGCTCACGATGCTTGGCGAAGTTAAATACTGAGTTTTTGTAAGAAAGCGTCAAGTCAAGATCGCAACGTGCAATGGCGAGTTCGTCTCCTAGTGTGCTGCAGGCGCCAACGATTTCCCCTGAAGGAGCGACAATAATTGAGTTGCCAATTTGGTCGACGCCTTCTTCGCGTCCGCCTTTGCCAACGCCGACGACCCAGGTACCGTTTTGATAGGCGCCAGACTGCATGACAAGTTCATTATGAAAGTGCGACAAGTTGTCATGCTCAGGGGCAGGGGGGTTATGGACGGGAGTGTTGTAACCAATCAAGATCATCTCGACGCCTTGCAAGCCCATGACACGGTAGGTCTCAGGCCAGCGTCGATCGTTACAGACTGCCATACCGATAATTCCCCCAAAGGCTCGAAAAACCGGGAAGCCTAAATTACCCGTTTCGAAATAGCGCTTCTCCAGATGCTGGAACTGGCGCCAAGGCTCGTGCTCGGCATGACCTGGCAAGTGAACTTTGCGATATTTGCCGACAATCGCTCCGGTTTGGTCAACCAGAATCGAGGTGTTAAAGCGACGGGTGCGGCCATCTTCCTGTGTGAGTTCTGCGTAGCCTAAATAAAATCCAATCTTCAGTTTACGTGCCGTATCGAAAAGAACTTGTGTCTCTGGTCCGGGCATTTGCGCTTCGTAGAAGGTATCGATTTCAGCTTGTGACTCAAAAAACCATCTCGGAAAGAAAGTGGTGAGCGCGAGCTCTGGAAAGACAACGAGATCACAGCCGTGGCGAGCGCCTTGTTCAAGCAAGGACAGTAAGCGCGCGACGACCTCTTTGCGTGAATGTGCGCGTTGGATGGGACCTAGCTGTGCAGCGCCGACGGTAACGATTCGGGTCATGTCAATGTTTCCTAGTTTGCGAGTTCGGTCAGCGATGCCAACAATACATTGGCACCGGCAATGAGGTCTTCCTGGTCGGTATGCTCCGCCGGGTTATGGCTAATGCCCCCCACGCTCGGCACAAAGATCATCGAGGTTGGGCAGATGCGAGCAAGCATTTGTGCATCGTGCCCAGCGCCTGAGGTCATGCGCTGTTGGCTAAGACCTAGCGCTTGTGCGTGGTGTGCGATGCGATCGGCTAGTGCCGTATCGAAAGAGACGGGCTCAAAGCGAGCTAAACGCCGCGCAGTGATGGCGACGCCCTCGGATTGCTCGAGCTCCTTAAGATAGGTAGCGAGAGCGTATTCGGCTTGTTGCAGCAAACCTTCGTCCGTATTGCGCAGATCAACAGTTATTGTGGCGCGCGCGGCAATCACATTGATCAGGTTAGGGATGAGGTCTATTTTTCCGATCGTGCCGACTTGGTGTCCCCCCATCTTGCGTGTCAGATCACGAACGAAAGTGGCAATCGCGCTCGCCACATAACCTGCGTCGTGACGTAAATACATTGGCGTTGTGCCAGCGTGGTTAGACTGGCCTACGATCGTCAGCTCCTGCCACGAGATTCCTTGCAGGTTCTCGACAGCACCAATTTTTACACCTTCTATGTCTAAGATAGGCCCTTGTTCAATATGCAGTTCAATAAAGGCGTGAGGTTTATGTGCGCCTAGGTCCGCTTTGCCGTCGTAGCCAATCCGCGCTAACTCATCACCTAATCGCGGACCGTCAATCGCCTTGAGGTCTAGTGCTTCATCCAGCGGCATACCACCGACGTATACCAGTGATCCCAGCATGTCGGGAGCGAAGCGAGCACCTTCTTCGTTTGTAAAAACGCCAACGACAAGTGAGCGTTGCGTTTGTTGCTTTGCCTCGTTCAGCGTGGCGACGACCTCTAGGCCCGCCAGGACGCCATAGTTACCGTCATACGCACCGCCCGTGCGTACGGTGTCGATGTGAGAGCCTGTCATGACAGGCGCTAGGTCTGGTCGCGAGCCAGCACGCGTACCAAAAATGTTACCAATGGGGTCGATCGTGACCGCCATCCCTAGTTCTTTCATCCAACTAACAACGAGATCGCGACCTAGCTTATCATCGTCCGTCAGCGCCAGCCTGCAACAGGCATTTGTTTCAGTACGTCCGATCTCGGCTAGCTGCTCGAGTTGTCGCATGAGCCGGGGGCCATTAATAGCCAGTTGTGCTGCGTTCATGCAAGCACCTCCTCAGCGGAGCGGCCGACGACTTCTTTATAGATTGTTGGATCAGTATCACCTTCGCTACCAATCAGTAAGACCCGCGACTGAGCGTTTAGTCCAAGCGCGCTCCAGATTTGTGCATTGCCTTGCGCTGCGAGCAGCAGCCCGAGTCCGGTACTGCCAGTTTCGCCCGACACGATTTTCGGATCATTGCCTAGCGGCTGAGCGAAGACGCGCATGGCCTCAAGTGCATGCGCATCCGATAACGTAGCGTAGTGGTTAATGCCGTGCTTCAGAATATCCCAGGCCACAGGCGAGACCTCTCCGCAGGCGAGGCCCGCCATCACGGTGTCCAGATCACCAAGTACGGCAACCGGTTTCCCCACCAAGCCACTCTGAAAAAAGCAATCTGCGCGCTCAGGCTCAATGATGACAAAGGTCGGACGCGTTGCGCCCCATTCTTGCCAGAAAGCAGCACACACCGATGCGGCGAGTGCTCCTACTCCCGCTTGGACCAACACATGGGTGGGCGGGTTGTGATCAAGTTGCCGGATGATTTCGCGTGACATGACGCCATAGCCATGCATCACGTCGATGGGAATGTCGCGATAGCCTTCATAGGTCGTGTCAGAAACAACGGTCCAGCCGTGTTGAGCGGCTTGCTCGGCTGCATGGTGTACTGAGTCATCGTAATTGCCCTTTACGCGAATGACCTCTGCACCGTAGAAAGCTATCGCCGCACGACGACCCTCGCTGACGGTGGCGTGAATATAAATCACGCAACGGCACCCAAACAGCTGCGCGCCCCAAGCAACGGAGCGCCCATGATTGCCGTCTGTTGCGCAGGTGACTGTCATCGTAGAGACGATATCGGCATACTTGCCCGATAGAATTTCTTTGGGTGTGGGTAAGTGGCCGTTGTGTTTAGCAGCGACTGCTTTTTGTATTAGGCGAAAGACGGCATAGGCGCCGCCCAGGGCTTTGAAACTTTTGAGTCCGAAGCGCGTGCTCTCGTCTTTGTAGTAAAGCGCTGCGATCCCGATTTTCTGGGCAAGTAAGGGGAGGGTATGGAGATTTGTTGCGTGATAGCCCGGCCATCCTGATATTTCTTTCTCTGCTGAATCAAAGCCAGCCCGGTTCAGGATAGCTTCCTTATCTTGACCATACTGGCCTTGTGGTCTACAGGCGATTGGGTTGGGATACAACGCAAGTCCATTTCCCTTCGAAATCTGGGTATTCATGGCTAACCCTATATAAAGACAGGCAATTAAAATCAAAACGATACGAAAGAATAGACGATCTGCTTTGTTTTTGACTAATCGGCACCCACAGAGGTGGTGATCCAAGGACGGGCAGTGGTATAAAAATACATTGCCTTCAATAAAGTGGACTTATGACTTACACCCCGACCGTTCAGAAAACAATCGAGCTTCTTCAAACACTTGTCGGCTTTGACACCACAAGTCGGGAATCCAATCTTGGCTTGATTGAGTATGTTCGTGATCATTTGCAGGCCTTGGGTATACCGGTCCGCTTGTCTTACGATGCAGAAAAACGCAAAGCGAACCTCTTCGCCACGTTGGGTGATCCAAAAGCACGCGGTATCGTGTTGTGCGGGCATACAGACGTTGTGCCAGTCGATGGCCAGGCTTGGAACACCAATCCGTTTAAAGCGCATATCGCAGACGGGAAGATTTATGGCCGCGGCGCAGTCGACATGAAGGGCTACATCGCAGCGTCGCTGGCGATGTTGCCTGCGTTTATGAATAGCGATTTAAAGCAACCACTGAATATTGGTTTGACCTACGACGAAGAGGTCGGCTGTATTGGCGTTCAAACACTCATTCGTGATTTGGCAGAGGCGGGAATTCATCCTGCTGGCTGTTTTGTGGGCGAGCCAACTGGGATGCAGGTGATGACGGGGCATAAGGGGATGCGCGTGACGCGTTGCCGAGTCCGTGGTTTAGAGGCGCACTCTTCGATGGCGCCTGAGGCGGTTAGTGCAATCGAATATGCAGCGCGCTTAATTGAAAAAATTCGTACGATGGCGTTGCAGATTCAAAAAGACGGTCCGTTTGATCCCATGTTTAAAATCTCGCATGGCACGATGCAAACGGGAGTAATCCACGGTGGCACGGCGCCCAACATTGTTGCAAAAGACTGTGAGTTCATTTTTGATTGCCGCACCCTCCCGCAGGGTAATTCTGACGCCTTGATTCAACAGATTCAAGAGCACGCTGAAATGCTTAAGGTTGAGATGCGAAAGTTTTCCGCCGACGCAGATATTTCCTTCGAGACGATTTCGAATTCCGCGCCGTTAGCAACACCCGAAGACGCACCCATCACTTACTTAGGCACATCGCTCGTTAAAAACAATTTGTTGGGACGTGTATCGTTCGCGACAGACGCGGGTTGGCTGCATAAGGCAGGTATCCCCTGTGTGGTGGTTGGACCTGGCGATATCGCGGTGGCGCACAAGCCCAACGAATATATCGAAATTAGCCAACTGGAACAATGCCTGGGTTTCATGGACCGCTTACGCGATCGCATGACCCAGGAAGTGCTGCTGAAGTAAGTCTGTCTTGCTTAGCTACGCCGGATGACCTGACCGGCGCGCGCGCCGGTTGAGGCGCCGTTGCGCCAGCTAGTCACTCCATTGACGTATACCCGTTGAATGCCTGCCGCAGGTAGCTTGGGGTCCGCAAAGGTTGCGCAATCGCGCACCTGTTCGGGATCAAATACGACGAGGTCGGCGGCATAGCCTTCAGCAATCAGGCCACGATTTTTTAGGCCAAATTTTGCGGCTGGCATGCCCGTCATCTTATAAATTGCGGTCTCGAGCGGGAATATTTTCCGATCGCGTGAGTAGTGGCCAAGCACTCTCGGGAAGGCGCCCCAAAGTCGCGGGTGAGGGAAGGTGTCGTGCGGCAGCCCGTCGGAACCAATCATGGTTTCTGGGTGCGCCATGATGCGCTCTACATCAGCCTCGTCCATCGAGAAGTAAATCGCGCCTGCGGGTTGCAGCGAAGCCAAGAATTCGGTCAAGTCGAGATTTTGTTCCTTAAGCAATTCGTCCACATAGCGTCCAGCGGTTTCTGGCTTCGGTGTTGACCAAGCGATCAGTGTGCGGGAGGCTTGCTCCACATTGTCCTGGCGCAGGATGGTCGACGAAGCCACATAGGGGTAGCAGTCCATGCAAACATCCATGCGGGTGCGTGCCTCATCAACGAGCGCGAGCGTTTCGGTTGAGCGTCCGTGATTGGCACGACCATTGACTTTGTGATGCGAGATAATCTGACGCACGCCTAAGGCATTGGCAATCGACATCGCTTCGGTCATCGCTTCAAGTACGTGCTCCGCTTCGTCCCGGATGTGTGAGGCGATCACGGCGGTGGTTCCGCGCAAAGGCTCAAAAACTGCTTGTACTTCACTCGCGGTCGCTTCCTGAGCGGGGGCGTAATACAAGCCGGTCGATACGCCGACCACGCCCGCGTCGAGCGCTTCTTGGACCAGCTTCTGCATTTGCGCGATTTCGGCTTCATTTGCTGGGCGGTCTAAGTCTTGCATCGTGACGGTACGCATCGTGGTGTGTCCGGCGAGCGAGGCGACGTTCATTGATGAGGGCGTTTTTTCTAGTGCTTCAAAATATTCTTTAAATGTGCTGAAGCGCTGATTTGGGTTGTCATTGGCGACCAAGTTGATGGGTGGAATGGGATTTGTTCTACCAAGCGGCGCCAGACTGATTCCGCAGTTGCCAGTGACCACCGTGGTGGCACCCTGACTTATTTTTGGTTCCATGGACGGATCGGCCAGTACGAGTCGATCATCGTGTGTATGTACGTCAATGAAGCCCGGGGCAATTGAGGCGCCCGCCACATCGACAGTCGTGCTGGCGTGAACCTGCAGGTTTAAACCGATCGCAGTAATTTTGCCGTCTTTGATGGCGATGTCAGCTCGATATCGGGGTTTACCCGAGCCATCAATGACAATGCCGTTCTTCAGGAGGAGATCACAGTTCATGAGGGATTACTTGTATGTTTTAGATTGCACCATTATGTTACAAAGTAGCCGTCTCTTCACGGTTTTTCTTACCGCACAGTTGGCGATTGCCAAAGCGGCTGGGTGCGAGCCCAATTTAAGTTAAGCTCGAGTGGATCCATTAGTTTTTGTGGCACGGTTATTGCTTTCAAGCTGTTGCACGGTTTAATTTATTTGGAGTCATACATGAAACTCAATCGACGTGATTTACTGAAAGGCGCGGCTGGCTTGGGCGTAGCGGCGACTGGCGTTATCGGCGCCCCAGCGTTTTCGCAAGGTTCGACCAAAGTATTGAAGTTCGTGCCGCAGGCGAACTTGGCTAACTTTGACCCAATTTGGGGCACGCAGTACGTGGTGCGCAATGCATCCCAGCTGGTTTGGGATACGTTGTACGGCATTGATAACAAGCTGCAGCCAAAGCGGCAGATGGTTGAAAGCGAAGAAATGTCGGCCGATGGCTTGACATGGACCTTCAAGCTTCGCTCTGGCCTAAAGTTTCATGACGGCTCGCCTGTTCGTGCGGCGGACTGTGTGGCCAGTATTACTCGTTGGTCGGCCCGAGACCCAATGGGCTTGATGATCAAGGCCGTTCAGAAGGAACTTGTGGCGGTTAATGACACGACTTTCAAATGGGTTCTTTCTAAGCCGTATCCAAAGATGTTGTTTGCCTTGGGTAAAGTGGGCACACCGATTTGTTTCATCATGCCTGAGCGCATCGCAAAGACAGATCCGTTCAAGCAGATCGAAGAGTACATAGGCTCTGGCCCAATGCGCTTTGCGCGTAATGAGTGGAAGCCTGGTGCGCTGGCTGTGTTCGAGCGGTTTGCTGATTACAAGCCGCGCAGTGAGCCTGGCAACTGGATGTCTGGCGGCAAGATCATTCACTTCGATCGTATCGAATGGATCATCATGCCTGATCCCGCAACGGCTTCCGCGGCTTTGCAAAGCGGTGAGATCGACTGGTGGGAAACCCCCTTGCCTGACCTGATTCCCTTGCTCAGACGTAATCGCAATATCGAGGTCGACATCGCCGATCCGCTGGGTAACATCGGTTCGTTCCGCTTGAACCACCTTCACCCCCCGTTTGATAATGTGAAGGTGCGCCGTGCTGTTCAAATGGCCATCAGCCAAGAGGACTATATGCGTGCGATCGTGGGATCGGACACGAAGCTTTGGAAGAAATCCGCTAGTTTCTTTACACCCGATACGCCCTTGTACACAGAGGCCGGTGGTGAGGTGCTGAAGAAGGGCCCGCAAATGGAAGCTGCCAAGAAGTTGTTGGCTGAGTCCGGCTACAAAGGCCAACCGGTGACATGTTTGGTTGCACAGGACCAAGCAATCACTAAAGGTATGGGCGAGATCACTGCGGACGTCCTCAAGCGCTTGGGTATGACGGTTGACTTCGTTGCAACGGACTGGGGTACTGTGGGCCAACGTCGTGCATCCAAAAACGAGCCAGGCAAAGGGGGTTGGGGCATGTTCCATACTTGGCACGCCGGTGCTGATGCAGCAACACTTGCAGGTAACGTTGGTGTACGTGCAAACGGCGACAAGGCGTGGTTCGGCTGGCCCAACGTCCCGGCAGTGGAAAAAGGCGTGGATGCTTGGTTTGATGCCTCGACTCTCGAAGCTGAGAAAAAGTCATTCGAGGATATTAATAAGGCTGCGATGGAAGAAGTTGTGTACATCCCCACGGGGTTCTTCCTTTCCTACCAAGCTTGGCGTAAAAACCTCAGCGGCATCACCTCTGGCCCATTGCCATGGTTCACCGGTGTAAAAAAAGCCTAAGTTAGGACTGAGTCGTTTAGGGTCGATATCTTTGCGGGTATCGACCCATTTGATTCGCCACAGTGAATCCAATCTAGAAGCACGGATAAACAATCAATATGTTTAGCTATATATTTGGAAGGGTACTTGCGACCATTCCAGTCATGCTGGTGGTGGCTTTTTTTGTGTTTAGCCTTCTCTACATCGCACCAGGCGATCCTGCGGCCGTTATTGCCGGCGATCAGGCCAGTCCCGCTGACGTAGAAAAAATTCGTGCGAGCCTTGGCCTCGATAGGCCGTTTCTCGTCAGATTCTCTGAATGGTTCTTCAACTTACTTCAAGGCGATTTGGGTACATCAATGTTTACCGGTATGCCGGTGATTGAGCTCATTGGCCAGCGAGTAGAACCCACGCTTTCGTTAATGCTCCTTACTGTGACTTTGGCGGTCACCATTGCAGTGCCAATCGGTGTTTTGGCTGCTTGGAAGGCCGGAACTTGGATCGATCGCGGGATCATGGCGATTTCGGTGATTGGTTTTTCGGTACCCGTATTTGTAGTGGGTTATTTGCTGAGTTTCTTTTTATCCTTGGAGTTGGACTGGTTCCCTGTGCAAGGCTATGTTTCCTATAAAAAGGGTTTTGGCGTTTGGTTCGAGCATCTTGTGCTGCCAGCGATTGCGTTGGGCTTTGTATACATCGCGCTGATTGCACGCATTACCCGTGCCACGATGCTTGAGGTCTTGTCCCAAGACTATATACGCACTGCGAAAGCAAAGGGGATGGGGCAGATGGGCATTTTGTTTTTACATGCGCTCAAAAATGCAGCCGTGCCAGTCGTCACCGTCATTGGTATCGGTATAGCTCTACTCATCGGTGGTGCGGTCGTCACAGAGAGTGTCTTTGCGATTCCTGGTTTGGGGCGTTTAACAATCGACGCCATTGTCCGTCGTGACTACCCCCTCATTCAAGGACTGGTTGTTGTATTCAGTTTTGTTTATGTGTTGGTCAACCTTTGTGTTGACGTGATCTATACGATCGTCGATCCGAGGATACGTTATTAATGACTAGTTTTGCTGCTGCCCCCGATTTACCGGATCTCTTAAAGCCTCGCCGCCAACGCAAAGGTTGGACTGGTTTTTTGCTGAATAACCCAACCATCACTTTTGGTGCTGGCTTGCTGCTCGTCATGTTGTTTATTGCGGTCGCAGCACCTTTGCTTGGTACGGTTGATCCGACAGAACTTGCCCCGCGCAATCGAAATCTCGAGCCTTCCGCTGAGTATTGGTTTGGAACCGATGCGTTTGGTCGTGATATTTATTCACGTGTTCTTTACGGAGCGCGTGTTTCATTGATTATCGGTTTCTCTGTCGCCTTACTCGCTTCAGTCATTGGGCTGTGTATTGGTTTGGTTTCTGGAACTTTCCGTCGCGCGGACTCAATAATCATGCGAATCATGGATGGCTTAATGTCCATTCCTCCGATTTTGCTGGCGATTGCTCTGATGGCGTTGACTCGAGCGAGTGTAGAGAACGTGATCATTGCGATCACCATCGCTGAAATCCCACGGGTTTCTCGGCTTGTGCGCGGCGTCGTGTTGTCTCTGCGGGAGCAAGCCTACGTCGACGCAGCGATTTCGTGCGGTTGTCGTATGCCGATGTTGATTTGGCGGCATATTCTGCCCAACACCTTGGCACCGTTGACCGTGCAGGCCACCTACATCTGTGCCTCGGCGATGATTACGGAATCTATTCTTTCGTTTATTGGTGCGGGTGTGCCACCGATCATCCCCTCGTGGGGCAACATCATGGCAGATGGTCGGACCTTGTTTCAGATCAAGCCTTACATCATCTTTTTCCCTGCGGTATTTCTTTCGCTCACTGTTTTGGCTGTCAACCTAATGGGTGATGGCTTCCGTGATGTGTTGGATCCCCGCAAGTCGAAAACAAGTTGATTGGAGATATCTCTTGGCCTTACTAGAAGTTGAAAATCTTCAGACACACTTTCGCACCCCTGATGGTGTGAATAGAGCAGTTGATGGTGTGAGTTTTGTTGTCAACGAGGGCGAGACTCTGGCAATCGTTGGTGAGTCCGGTTGCGGCAAGTCTGTGACGGCGATGTCGATCCTGCGTTTGATCCCCGAGCCTCCCGGAAAAATTGCTGGCTCCATTCGTTTTTTGGGTCAAGATCTGCTCAAAATGTCGGAAAAAGAAATGCGCGCCATTCGAGGCGATGCGATTTCCATGATTTTCCAAGAGCCCATGACCAGCTTGAATCCGGTGTTGCCGATTAAGCGTCAGTTGTGCGAAACGCTGCGCTTGCATCAGGACATCACGCAAGAGCAGGCTATGGCGCGCGCATCCGAACTCATGGATTTGGTTGGTATCGCCGAAGGGCAGCGACGGTTGAATGAATATCCGCATCAGCTTTCTGGCGGCATGCGTCAGCGTGTCATGATTGCAATGGCGCTAGCTTGCAACCCTAAGCTATTGATTGCCGATGAACCCACTACAGCCTTGGACGTTACGATTCAAGCTCAGATTCTAGATCTGATGGCTGATCTGAAGAATAAAATTGGCGCTGCGATCGTACTGATCACACACGATTTGGGTGTGGTCGCAGAGGTAGCCGAACGTGTGATGGTGATGTATGCCGGTCGTAAGGTTGAGGAGGCTCCGGTAGGGGAACTCTTTGCTAAGCCTCTGCATCCTTATACCCAGGGCTTGCTTGGCGCGGTACCAAAGCTGGGCGCGTCTCTTGATGGTCACTCGATGCGCTTAAAAGAAATCCCTGGTCTGGTGCCTAGTTTGAAGCAAAAGATCAAGGGTTGCGTTTTTGCGTCGCGCTGCCCTCTGGCGAAAGAACCTTGTCACGAAATCGCACCCGCTATGCAAATGCGCGACAACGGCCATCAGGTCGCCTGTCACTTCGCAGGTGAGATTGCCTTCGCCAATGACTAATACGAATCAGGTTACTAGCATGTCCATGTCCTCTACTGCGCCGTTGTTAGAAGTTCGCAAGCTTCAAAAGTTTTTCCCCATTAAGACTGGGCTATTTGGCAAAGTCACGGGTAATGTGCATGCCGTTGACGGCGTATCGTTTTCCATTCAAAAAGGGGAGACCCTTGCGTTGGTCGGCGAGTCTGGTTGCGGGAAGTCTACGGTTGGTCGTTCTATTTTGCGTTTGTTTGACTTGACCTCGGGCGAAGTGCTGCTTGATGGCGTTCGGATTGATTCCTTAAGCGCTGGTGCGTTGCGCCCCTTGCGCAAGCGCATTCAGGTTATTTTCCAAGATCCGTTTTCAAGTCTCAATCCTCGCATGCGCGTACATGACATTATTGCGGAGCCAATCCGTAATTTTGGTTTGTGTCAGTCCGAACAAGAAGTTGAAGAACGCGTTGCCAAGCTTTTAGAGAAAGTACGTTTATCAAAAGATGCGGGATCGCGTTGGCCCCATGAGTTTTCTGGCGGTCAGCGTCAACGAATCTGTATTGCGCGTGCCTTGGCGGCAGAACCCGATCTGATTATTTGCGATGAAGCGGTTTCTGCACTGGATGTTTCGGTGAAGGCGCAGATCGTTAACTTGTTACAAGACCTTCAGAAAGAGCTCGGCTTAGCCCTGCTCTTTATTAGCCATGACTTGGCGATCGTTGAGCACATGACACACCGCGTTGCCGTGATGTATCTTGGAAAAATCGTCGAGCTCGCGGATCGGAAGGAGCTGTTTTCCAATCCTCAGCATCCTTACACGGTTGCCTTGCTGTCTGCGGTGCCGGTTCCTGATCCACAAAAAAAGACCAATCGGATTGTGTTGCAGGGTGATGTTCCGAGTCCGGTGAAACGTCCGAGCGGTTGTCACTTCCACACCCGTTGTCCTGATGCCTTTGCTCGCTGCAAGACTGAGGAGCCGAAGCAGACGATGCTGGGTTCGGGGCGTATGGTGGCTTGCCACTTGCGTGAGAATTAAAAGCGTCTAGTTGGCAACGAAGTAACCTAAAAGCGCTGCGCCGATAATTGTTTCGATGGCGCCTCTCTTATAAATAAAGATCGCTACCGCCGCGACTGCGGCGATAGCAGCGACCTTGAGATCTAAGCCGCCTACCCAGCCGTCGGGCCACCCTACGTGCATGGCAAAAAACAGAGCAAGGTTTGTAATCACACCCACCACGGCAGCGGTGACACCCGTGAGCGCAGCGGTGAACGCTAGTTTTCCGTGCGTGCTTTCGATAAAAGGGCCGCCAGCCAAGATAAAAATAAATGAAGGCAGAAACGTAAACCAGGTCACCACGCAAGCGGCGACGATGCCAGACAATACCGCGTGATCTGGTCCTAGAGCGCTCTGCACGAAGGCACCCACAAAACCTACGAAGGCTACGATCATAATGAGCGGGCCAGGGGTGGTTTCGCCGAGCGCCAAGCCATCAATCATTTGGGTAGGAGTAAGCCAAGCAAAGGTCTCAACGGCCGCCTGATAGACGTAGGGCAACACTGCATAGGCACCACCGAACGTCAGCAACGCAGCCTTGGTAAAGAACCAAGCCATCTGTGTGATGGTGTGGTGCCAGCCCCAAAGCATAATCATGGCAAGCATGGGTACGCACCAGAGCACAACGGCAGCACTCAGAATCATGTACAGCCTGCGATAGCTAAACAGTGTGTGTGGAGGCTGTGGACTGTGATCGTCGATGATTGCAATCGTCGACGATTGCTTATGTGCTGTGCTTGCGTGGCCGACAGAGAAGCTCTCGGGCGATCGTTTGCCACCTAACCAGCCGATCAGTGCTGCAACCGCAATGATCAACGGAAAGGGCAAGTCAAAGACAAAAAGCGCTAAGAAAGATAGAACCGCAATCGTCCAGAGCCAGGGGTTGTGGAGTGTGCGTGAGCCAATGCGGTAGCTCGCCTGGATGACTAGAACGGTGACCGCGGGTTTGATTCCATAAAAAAGGCCAGCGACGATCTTGGTGTCACCATAGGCCATATAGACCCAAGATAAAGAAACAATCAAGAGTAACGAGGGGAGGATAAAGAGCGTTCCGGCGACGATACCCCCCCAAGTGCGATGCATGAGCCACCCAAGATAGGTCGCCAGTTGTTGAGCTTCTGGTCCCGGCAGGACCATACAAAAATTTAGGGCATGCAGGAAGCGCTTATCGGAGATCCAACGTCGCTTGTCCACTAACTCTGTGTGCATCATGGCAATTTGCCCTGCAGGGCCGCCAAAACTTATAAACCCGAGCTTGAACCAAAACCAGAAGGCTTCGCGCCGACTGATGCCGACTGATGTTGGTTGTGGTGTATCGGGTGAGTTTTTTTCGTTGTGATTAGACATTGCCGTACGGTCCAAAATCAATGCACCATTTTGGATCTATCTATGAGCCAATTTGGTGCAAATTAGTACGTGATGAAAGATTTTGCGGCGATTGAAAGTAGCCGTCCGTTTGCCCGTTTGGGTATGCTTTCGGGCATCATACTTGCTTATGGTTTCTGCATGCACCTTTACCAACAAATGCGTTGGTCAAAACCGTCCGAGTCGATGAGCGAAGCGGCGTTTTGGTCTTCCTGGCAAGCTCGACTTGAGCTGGACTTTAGTCTTGCTCCAGCGTCCGAGCTGGGTAAAACACGCCTGCACCATAAGCATTTCGGTCCGCTTCGGATTCAAAAGGCGTTGTATCCCGAGGGGGCGTCACCCTGTCATGCGATCATTGTGCATCCGCCAGGCGGAATCGCGGCAGGAGATCAGCTCGAGGTGCAGGTCGCCTGTGAGGTCGGCAGTCACGGCTTGGTCACAACACCTTCTGCTGCAAAATGGTATGGCGCCGAGTCCGACACCGTTGCCTCGCAACAGATCGACATGACGCTTGATGGTTATTTCGAATGGCTACCTCAAGAAACAATTGTCTTCAATCGTGCGCGTGTTGCCTCCGACATCGCTATTCGTGTTTCCGCAAATGGTGCCACGATTGGTTGGGACCACTTGATTTTTGGGCGTCAGGCATCAGGCGAGACTTTTGCGGAGGGGAACTTTAAGCAGACGTTACGCTTGGATGTTGACGGTGATTTAGTTTGGCTCGATCGTATGGTGCTGCAGGGGGGTGATCCTTTGTTTGCATCGCCTATCGGACTGCGTGGCCACTTTGCTTTTGCGACGATTTGGGCGGTCTTGCCGGGCGACAAGGAGTGGGGCGAAGCGTCTTTGCAAACGTTGCGGCTAGAGGCAAAGGGTGTTGCCTGGACCGTATTGCATCAGAGAGTCGTTGTTGGTCGTATTCTGGCTCCTGCAATGGATATCAAATTGATATTACAAGCGGCGTGGATGAGCCTGCGCCCGATTGTTCTGGAGCGCCCGGCTGTGGCTCCTCGTTTGTGGGCAACTTAATCGTATTGTTGTGTAGAGGTCATGATGGATTTAACTCCAAGAGAAAAAGACAAATTGCTGATTTTCACTGCCGCGCTTCTCGCTGAGCGCCGGCGTGCGCGGGGGCTCAAGCTAAACGTCCCAGAAGCAATCGCCTTGATCACTGCAGCGATCATGGAGGGCGCGCGCGATGGGCAAACCGTCGCCGAACTCATGAGCGTCGGTCGACACATTTTGACCCGTGCCGACGTCATGGAAGGGGTTGCAGAGATGATTCCAGATATACAAGTGGAGGCGACGTTCCCCGATGGGACAAAGCTTGTCACTGTTCATCAACCGATTCAATAAGGGTAGGCGATGACTACAACACCAATGATCCCAGGTCAGATGCTTGTCGCAGAGGGGGATATCGAAATGAATGTGGGGCGTGCGACTTGCAAAGTTACGGTTGCGAATACTGGCGATCGTCCCGTGCAGATTGGCTCGCACTACCACTTTGCAGAGACCAATGCGGCCTTGCGTTTTGATCGGCAGGCTGCCCGTGGGTTCCGCTTGAATATTCCAGCCGGTACTGCAGTGCGTTTTGAACCTGGACAGGAGCGCGAGGTTGAGTTGGTGGCATTGGCCGGTGATCGTATTGTGTATGGTTTTACAGGCGCTGTGATGGGAGCTCTGGATAAATGAAGATTTCAAAACAAGCGTATGCAGAAATGTTCGGTCCTACCACTGGGGATCGCGTGCGACTCGCGGATACTGCGCTCTTTGCCATGGTGGAAAAAGACTACACGGTCTATGGTGAGGAAGTGAAGTTTGGTGGTGGCAAGGTTATTCGTGATGGAATGGGACAGTCACAACGCATGAGTAAAGACTGTGTGGATACGGTGCTCACGAATGCCTTGATTATTGATTATTGGGGCATTGTTAAAGCGGATATTGGTATCAAGAATGGACGCATCGCAGGTATTGGCAAGGCCGGCAATCCTGATATTCAGCCCGGCGTCACTATTGTCATCGGACCAGCGACAGAGGTGATTGCAGCTGAGGGCATGATTGTCACCGCGGGCGGTATCGATAGCCATATTCATTTGATCTGCCCACAGCAAATCGAAGAGGCCTTGAGCTCTGGGGTAACGACCATGATTGGTGGTGGAACGGGACCCGCAACAGGTACCTTCGCCACGACCGTGACCCCTGGACCCTGGCACCTTGCACGTATGTTGCAGGCGATGGAGTCTTATCCGATCAATATTGGTCTGCTGGGCAAAGGTAACGTCTCTGTTCCTGGTCCTTTGCATGAACAAATTGAAGCGGGTGCTGTGGGTTTGAAGCTGCATGAGGACTGGGGTAGCACACCCGCAGCAATCGATAATTGTTTAACGGTTGCAGATGAAACCGACACACAAGTGGCGATTCACACAGATACCTTAAACGAGTCAGGCTTTGTCGAGGCGACGCTTGATGCCATTAAAGGTCGTGTGATTCACACGTACCATACTGAAGGTGCGGGCGGCGGGCATGCGCCGGATATCATTCGCGTTTGTGGTGAAAGCAACGTCTTGCCGTCCTCCACCAATCCAACGCGGCCGTTCACAATCAATACCTTGGATGAGCATTTAGACATGTTGATGGTTTGCCATCATTTGGATGCGTCTATCGCCGAGGATATTGCGTTTGCTGAAAGTCGGATTCGTCGCGAGACCATTGCGGCGGAAGATATTCTGCATGATATCGGCGCCTTTTCCATGATCTCGTCTGACAGTCAAGCGATGGGGCGTGTGGGTGAGGTCATTATGCGCACTTGGCAGACCGCACACAAAATGCGCGAACAGCGTGGCTCGTTAAGCGAAACGGGATTCTCGGATCCGTCGACAAGCGATAACGCACGCATCAAGCGATACATCGCGAAATACACGATTAACCCTGCGATCACCCATGGTATGGCGCATGAGGTTGGCTCAATTGAAGTCGGTAAATGGGCAGATTTAGTTTTATGGCGTCCAGCATTCTTTGGAGTCAAGCCATCGACAGTCATCAAGGGTGGTCAGATCGCGATGGCAGCCATGGGGGATCCCAATGCTTCGATCCCTACGCCGCAGCCCGTTCATTTTCGTCCGCAATTTGGTGCTGCGCATAGCGCAATCGCAACGAGTTGCATTACCTTCCTATCCGGTGTTGCGGTCCAGAGAGGACTGCCTGCCGAGCTTGGCTTGCGGCGACAGATTGCCACCGTGCAAGGCATACGGACTCTAAAGAAATCAGATATGAAGTTGAACGATGCAACACCTAAAGTCACGGTGAGTCCAGAGAACTATAAAGTGTATGCGGATGGAGTTTTGTTAGATTGCCCGCCCGCTAAGGTGTTGCCTATGGCGCAGCGCTACTTCTTATTCTGAGGAGACGTGAATGGCTATTACCTTGACCATTAAACGTTTCGCCGATGATCCGGCGGTGCTCCAGGAGACGGGGGTATGGCCACAGCCTTGGCCTGTTTTATCACTCTCTCTTGAGGACAGGCAGCGTTCGCGACTAGCCGCAATGCTCCCCAATGGTCGCGCAGTCGCCGTCCTTTTGCCGCGCGGTGAGCAGATGCAGCATGGTGACGTACTGTGCGGAGAGCAGGGCGAACGCGTACTCGTGCAAGCAGCTGTGCAGGAGCTCATGCAAATTCAAGCGACTAGTATGTATGAGTTAATGCGTTTGGTGTATCACCTCGCGAACCGTCATGTGCGAGCGATGCTTAAAGTAGATGCAGTACTGATTGAGCCTGATCCTGTGCTCGCCGAGATGGTGCGCGGTCTTGGGGGGGCTGTGACGTTGGTGCAAGAGCCTTTTATCCCTGAAGGCGGTGCTTATGCGAGTGGACAGGGTGGGGGAGGCCATCACCATCATTCGCATCCGGATGAGTGCGGCCTCGAGGCGCACGATCAGGCAATGGGTAATCTGGGTGAGGAGCTGTCGATTGCAGCCCACGCACGCAACAAACGCTGACGCCATTTTGGCGGCGCTGCATCTGGCAAGCCCTGCGCTGCCAGTGGGTGGGTTTGCGTACTCTCAGGGCTTGGAACAAGCCATCGAAGATCGCTGGGTCACTGATATGCAAAGTGCCTACGTGTGGATTCGGGATGGTCTGGTTCTAAATATGGCCAGACAGGAATTGCCTTGGTGGCTCGATTGTTATCAAGCTGCCGCTGATCAGGACTGGGTTCGCGTCCTTCAGATTAACGAGCATTTGCACGCGCTGCGTGAGACCGGTGAATTTAGACTCGAGTCTGTGCAAATGGGTCATTCTATGGCAAAGTTATTTGCACAATGGCCGCAAGGCCAGTCTTTAGTGGCACTCACTGAGATTGTCTGGGTGTATCCGTCAGCCTACGCTGCGCTTGCAGCTGTGTCTGGTGTGACGCAGGATCTCGCATTATCTGCCTATCTATGGAGCTGGGTTGAGAATCAGGTGCTCGCAGCGGTCAAATCCGTACCGCTCGGGCAAATAGAAGGTCAGACCTTATTGCATCGCTTAAAGGGCGATATCGTGACAGCAATCGGAGTTGCACAGGGCACGGCGCCAGAGGTAGCGGGTTCTGCCGCTTTTGGGTTGGCAATCACGAGCGCTCGGCACGAAACACAATACAGCCGCTTATTTCGAAGCTAAGAGAACAAGGAGTATGTATGCAAAGTTCTAATCCCTTACGTGTAGGTATTGGTGGCCCAGTTGGTTCTGGCAAGACGACGCTTGTAGAAGTCTTGTGCAAGCGTATGCGTGATCAGTACAAGTTGGCGGTGGTCACCAATGATATCTATACCAAAGAAGATGAGCGACTTTTGGTTGCGGCCGAGGCCCTGTCGGCAGATCGCATCATGGGTGTTGAAACCGGAGGCTGTCCGCATACGGCAATTCGTGAGGATGCTTCCATCAATCTTGAAGCGATCGATCGCATGCAAAAGAGGTTTCCTGATCTGGATTTGATTTTCATTGAGTCTGGCGGGGACAACCTTGCTGCAACATTTAGTCCAGACCTGTCTGATCTAACAATCTATGTGATTGACGTCGCGGGTGGTGAAAAAATCCCTCGCAAGGGCGGACCAGGGATCACGCGTAGTGACTTGCTTGTGATTAATAAGACAGATCTCGCGCCCTATGTTGGAGCGAATCTGGAGGTTATGCGACACGATACGGCGCGTATGCGTGCTGACCGCCCTTGGGTGATGACAAATCTCAAATCGGGCGAAGGCCTGGATGAGGTCATCCGCTTTATCGAAAAAGCGGGATGCCTTAAAACGGAGTGAAGTTGCTTACGGCTTACGGATGAGCTTGATCCAGCCGTCGTCAAGCCAATCGGCTAGTTGCTCTCGTGCTTGCGGGGAGAGCCGTTTGGCGGCAGCACAATCCCCCGGGAGCTCTCTCGTATCCGCTAAGAGGCGAAGCCCTGGCTCGGCGCGCACTTTGGCAAGCTCGCCATTAATAAATAGTTGTTGCTCGCGATAGAGCATACGTGTGCGGCGGTCTAGGGCCCAGTGGGTGTAGGGTGTATCGTCATCCCAGCCCTCTGAATTGGGGTCGTCATCAAAGACGGCTGCTTGGTTCGGCTCGGTGAGCCAGCAACCTATAAAACGCGTCGCAAGGGTTTCATCAAAGCGAATTTTTCGGGCAGCACGCACTGCCGCATCGCGAAGGCGGGTTGGGATTTCAGCGGGATGAGCGACCGCCGGTTGTGACGGATCGCGATAGAGCTTGTCTAAAGAAGGGCCAGGAAGTGCGGGTTCGCCATAGGGGCCCGAAACTAAGCCGCTGCGCGCGAGGATTTGATCGGCGGCAGCCTCCAGCATGCCACGCGCAAGCGCCGCTTCATCAGGTGCTCTAAATCCAATAGAAATTGTCATGCAATCATTATCGAGCGCTACGCCGTCATGAGCAGCTTGAGGTGGCAGATAGAGCATATCGCCTGGTTCGAGAATAAACGTTTCTTCGGGTTTGAACTTTTTCAAGATCTTGAGCGATAACCCATCGATCAGCGTCAAGTCTTTTTGTTGTCCGAAGCTCCAGCGACGCCGCCCTTGGCCTTGCAATAGAAATACATCGTAACTGTCAAAATGAGGGCCTACGCCTCCGCCAATTGTTGCGAGACTAATCATCAAGTCATCGAGTCGTGCGTCCGGCACAAAACGAAATTGATTCATCAGCGCGCAGGCTGCATCGTCATGGATATCGACGCTTTGCACCAGCAAAGACCAATTTGGTTCGCTAGGTTTAGGTAAGCGAGAGAAGGGGCCCCGTTCCATCTGCCAGACCTTTTCTTCTTTCCACACCAGACGAGATTCGACATCGTCACGCCGGCTCATCTTTTTGAGAGCTACCGTGCTCAAGGGAGGGCGAAAATTGGGAAAGGCCTGCCTGATCAGCAAGGGCTTACGTTGCCAATATTCACGCATGAACTTGGAGGGTGTCAGGCCCCCTAAGAGGTCGAGCGGCTTATCAGGATGCATGGCGGAGAACCTACGGTAATAGATTTTTTAACTGATATAGCGCATCAAGCGCTTCACGGGGACTTAAGGTGTCAGGATCCAATTCAGCCAGAGCCTGACGCAACAACGCCTGTGCTGCTTGATCTTGAGCCGCCTCGGCGAGCATCGCTGTAGGCTCGTTCGGCTGTGCAAAGAGTCCGAGTTGTGGCGTAGGCGCACCTTGCGCTTCAAGCCGTTCTAGTTCGCGTGCCGCGTGCCGAATGACCGCAGCAGGTACCCCCGCACGTTGTGCGACCTGAATGCCGTAGCTTCTACTTGCTGGACCATCTTTAACTTCGTGCAAAAAGACGATACCTGTGGGCGATTCTGCTGCGGCCAAGTGAACGTTAGCGGTATTGGCCTGCTCAGCTGGCATGCGGGTGATTTCGAAGTAGTGTGTGGCGAATAGTGTGAGTGCGCGATTGTGTGTGACGAGTCGTTGCGCAATCGACCAAGCGAGGGCTAGGCCATCGTAGGTGGACGTGCCACGACCAATCTCATCCATTAAGACGAGGCTTTGAGATGTACTCGAGGCTAAAATTGCCGCGGCTTCAGTCATCTCCATCATAAAGGTCGAGCGACCACCCGCAAGGTCATCTGCTGCACCGATGCGAGTAAAGATTCGGTCTAAGGGGCCAATCGCCGCACGGCGTGCGGGAACAAAACTACCAATGCGTGCCAAGAGTGCGATTAAGGCAACTTGTCGCATATAGGTCGACTTACCCCCCATATTGGGGCCAGTGATGACAAGCAATGAACGTTGTGCATTCAATACACAGCTGTTTGGAGTAAATCGTTCAATAGATCGTTCGACAACAGGATGACGACCCGATTCAATATCAATGCCTGCGTGCTCGAGTAGTTTAGGTGATACCCACTCGTGCAATTGAGCGTGATGCCCGAGAGCAACCAGTGTGTCGAGTTCTGCGCAAGCGCTCGCGCAGCCTGCAAGAGCAGTGACGCTGGGAAGTAGTTGCTCTAAAAGTTGATCAAAGAGCCATTTCTCGCGCGCAAGAGAGCGATCTTGCGCGGAAAGCACTTTGTCTTCCCAAACCTTTAGCTCAGGCGTGATGTAGCGTTCAGCGTTCTTTAATGTCTGACGACGACGGTAGTCTTCGGGGACTTTGTCCGACTGCGCGCGCGAGACTTCAATAAAAAACCCATGCACGCGATTGAACTCGACACGCAGAGTTGAAATCCCTGTACGAGCACGTTCTCTCGCTTCGAGTTCGAGTAAGTATGTACCATTGTCGCTAGAAATTGAACGCAACTCGTCGAGCTCGGCATCCATGCCCATGGCGATTACGCCACCGTCACGCACTTGTGCTGCGGGTTCTTCAGCGATTGCCCGCGCGAGTAGTGCGTGTAGTCCTTCCGGTGGGCATAGATACGTTGCTAGAGCGCTTAGACGCTCAGACTGTCGCGAGGCAGTCTCCAGCTGTTTTTGCAGCTCAGGTAAGGCACCCAAGGCATCGCGCAAGCTAGCCAGTTCACGGGGGCGTACCGATAGCAAGGCGATGCGCGTCGCGATGCGCTCCAGATCGGGTAGTCTATCCAACCCAGTGCGCAGAGCTTGAAGAAGAGGAACAGCATGCAATAGCTCGCCGCGAGTTTGATTGCTGCTAAGTAGCGCAGCAATCGCGGTTTGACGGGCAAGCACTGGGGCATTGTCGCGTAGAGGATGGTGTATCCACCTCCTGAGCAAGCGGCTTCCCATCGGGGTGCAGCAACCATCTACGATGGATAGAAGGGTTGGCGCTTCTTCGCCAGAGATGGTGCGTGTTAACTCCAGATTTCTGCGTGTCGCAGGATCCATGAGGACGTATTGACTAGCGCGATCCGCACTCAGGCTTTGTATATGAGATAGGGTCTGTGTTTGTGTGCGACCTGCATAACGCAATAAAGCCCCTGCGGCGCAAATCGCAATCGGTAAGTCATCAATATCAAAACCAGACAACGATTGAGTATTAAAGTGCTTAAGCAGATGCGCTTGCGCTTGTTCCGCTTCAAAATGCCAAGAGGGCACGCGCGTCGTGGCGCACGATAAGGTGAAGCTTGGCTGGGAATCCTCTGCAAAGATCACTTCCGCAGGCTCAATGCGGTGCAATTCAGAATCGAGCGCGTCTGCGGCACATTCTGAAATTTTGAATTCGCCGCTGGCAAGGTTGAGCCAAGCGAGTCCGGCGCGACCAGACTTATTTGATTTCGTGGGGACAAAGACTGCCGCAACGCAGCGATCTGTCTTTGCCGGAAGTAGTGCTTCGTCAGTTAAGGTTCCGGGCGTGACGATCCGCACAATCTTGCGCTCGACCGGCCCCTTGCTTGTTGTAGGGTCGCCAATTTGTTCGCAGATCGCGACTGAGACGCCTGCAGCAACGAGTTTGGCTAGATACTGCTCCGCGGCGTGAAAGGGCACTCCGGCCATCGGTATGGGAACGCCATTTGACGAGCCTCGACGCGTGAGGGTCAGATTCAAGAGGCGTGCGCCGCGCTCCGCATCCTCATAGAACATTTCATAGAAATCGCCCATGCGGTAGAGCAACAACAGTGGCCCCGCCTCGGCTTTGAGGCGCAGATACTGTTGCATCATCGGAGTGTGATGCTCGATGGTGGCTGGAGTAGGATCGTGTTCTGACATGAAATGTGTGGCGTACGCGTGCGAACAAATAGATGTTAAGTGTAAGGCACGCGGCCTAGTTTGGCTTGGGTGCTCAGAGATTGCTTTTTAGTCAGAGGGAGTTCTCTATAATCTCTCATTAATTATTCGCAGACACGACGTTTAGTCACAAGGTAAAACATCATGATTTCAAAGATTGTTCCAAACCTAGAGGCGGCGATGGCCGGCATTCAGGATGGGGCTGTAGTGTTGATTGGCGGCTTTGGTGGGGCGGGTCAGCCCAATGCGCTCATCCAAGGTCTCATCGCCCAGGGCGCTCGGGAACTCACTATTGTCTGTAATAACGCGGGCGCTGGCGATACGGGTATTGCTGCGCTTTTAGCAGCGGGCCAGGTGCGTAAAGTAGTCTGTTCGTTTCCTCGGCAGGCAGACTCTTATGTTTTTGATGGACTCTATCGCGCGGGGAAACTCGAGTTGGAGCTGGTTCCGCAAGGCACACTTGCTGAACGTATTCGTGCGGGTGGCGCAGGAATTGGTGGTTTCTTTACGCGTACGGCGGTGGGAACACAGTTAGCCGAGGGCAAGGAAGTGCGTCATATTGAGGGGGATGACTACATTCTTGAAGCGCCCATCAAGGCAGATGTCGCGATTATCAAAGCCCATCGTGCAGACCGCTGGGGCAACTTGGTCTACAACAAGACCGCTCGCAATTTTGGTCCGGTGATGGCCACGGCCGCCAAGCTCACGATCGCGCAGGTCATGGAAATCGTCGAGCTTGGTGAGTTAGATCCAGAGGCTATCGTGACACCTGGCGTCTACGTCAAGCGTGTTGTAAAAATTGCAGATGGAGCAAAATAATGAAACGCATTTCACGAGACGAGATTGCAGCGCGCGTTGCACGCGATATCCCAGAGGGAGCGATTGTTAATTTGGGCATCGGCTTGCCCACCAAGGTCGCTAATTACCTTCCTAAAGATAAAGATATTTTCTTGCAGAGCGAAAACGGTGTATTGGGTATGGGGCCAGCGCCTGCCCCAGGGCAAGAGGATTTTGATTTGATCAATGCGGGCAAACAGCCCGTTACCCTGCTGCCAGGTGGAAGCTATTTTCATCATGCAGATTCGTTTGCAATGATGCGCGGTGGCCACCTTGATATCTGCGTGCTCGGTGCCTTTCAAGTTGCACGCAATGGGGACTTAGCAAATTGGTCAACGGGTGAGCCAGGTGCAATTCCTGCCGTGGGTGGTGCGATGGACTTAGCAGCTGGTGCCCGAGACGTCTTTGTGATGATGGAGCTGCTCACCAAAGAAGGTGAGAGCAAACTTGTTGAAACGTGCACCTATCCGCTGACAGGTTTACGTTGCGTGTCGCGTGTTTACACAGATGTCGCTGTATTTCAGATTGAGCCGGGAGGCGTTGTGCGTGTGGTTGACGATGTCTCTGGTGCAGGTCAAGATGAGCTGCGGCGCATGACTGGGCTAGACCTCGCTTTTTAAAGTGCTATTCGTCGACCAATTTGTTCAGGCGCTGAGCATCTAGCGTGGCTGCCTGACCTTCGACTTTAGAGCCCATCGATTCAATTGTTTGGCAGAGATGCGCAATGCGCGCATCTTGCTTTGATACATGCGTGATTAACTCATGTAACGCTTTGACAAGTGGATCTGCTGCCGCGGGGTCCACGGCGTAGGCTGTGAAGGCCGCGCCCTCGCCTGATGCTGTTTTGGCAGGGTCTTTATCGAGCATGGCTTGGATGGGGGCGGCATCCCAGTCCGAGTCACAGGGCGAGATCTTTGTTGATGTTGTGGACGCCGGTGTCGTAGCTGCACTGGAGTCTGTTGTGCTGGTGGCAGCATCCACTTCGATGATGCGCGCGGGGTTTCCGACTGCGGTGGCGCCGGCGGGCACGGGTTTGACGACAACAGCATTTGATCCGATGCGTGCACCATCTCCAACAGTAAAGCCGCCCAGCACTTGCGCACCTGCACCCACGACCACGCCCTTACCAAGGGTTGGATGCCGCTTGGCTCCCTTATAAAGACGCGTGCCTCCGAGTGTGACGCCCTGATAAATCGTACAGTCGTCACCGATCTCGGAGGTTTCTCCGATCACCACACCAAAACCGTGGTCAATAAACACGCGACGGCCTATCGTCGCACCGGGGTGAATCTCAATGCCTGTGAGCATACGGCTCAGATGGGAGACCATTCGCCCGAGCCAGTAAAACTTTGCTTGCCATAAACGATGTGCAAGTTTGTGTGCCATGATGGCGTGCAGCCCAGGGTAGCAAGTAAGGATTTCTAACTTGCTGCGTGCAGCAGGGTCTCGTTCGAGAATGCAGGCAATGTTTTCGCGCAAAGAGTTAAACATGATGTTTAAAGCTTAGCGTAAATCACAAGTTGCTACTGAATTAACCCGCTTAGCGAGAAGGATTGCCCTGTTTGGCGCCACGCGCCGTCGCGATCATGGCGGTGCAAACGCCGCGCCACATATCTACCTCGTCTTGAGTGAGGTCTCCGCGATTAAAGAGGTGGCGCATGCGAGGCATGAGTTTCTTAGGATGTTCCGGGTCTAAAAAACCGACTACTTCAAGTGCCTCTTGCCAGTGGGTGAGCAGAGCTTGGACAGCCTGGCTGCTAGCAGGCTGCCCGCCGCGATCTTTGCTAGTGCGAATGGCAACAGGACTGGCAGGTATGCCGCTGGGTGCGATTGGGGCGTTCAGCAGGGCATACCGCAGCTCCCAAGCCCCTAACTGAAGAGCCTGAGAGACATTTAGTGAGCTGTAGGCTGGATTGGCAGGTATGTGGCAGACCCGGTGACAGAGTTCGATGTGTTCATTTGTTAGGCCGGAACGCTCGGTGCCTACTATCAGTGCAACGCGCGCGTTAGGATGCTGTGCTAGGTGTGCGCGCGTGAGGTGGGCAGCTTCTCGGATATCGCAGGCGGGCGGGCCGAGCTCGCGATCGCGGGCAGTGAGAGCGAAGGCTAGGGTAATCGGGGCGAGCGCCTCTTGGAGGCTCTCAACGGTCTGTGCGGCGGCCAGCACATCGCTTGCGCCGCTTGCCAAAGCGATCGCTTCTGGTTGGGTAGTAATTTGTTCAGTCTTTGGGGCGACGAGCACAAGATCGTCAAACCCCATGGTTTTGATCGCTCGAGCTGCCGAGCCGACGTTTCCAGGGTGGCTCGGCTCGGTCATTATGAAGCGAACACGGGAAAAATCAGGAGTCATTTAAAATCCCGCTTTAGCTTATTAAAAAATAGACACATATATGCACCCGATGCTTAATATCGCCATCAAGGCGGCCCGGCGAGCCGGATCGATCATTAACCGTGCAAGCCTTGATCTCGAGCGCTTGCAAGTGGCACGCAAAGGGCCTCGCGATTATGTCACGGAAGTCGATCGTGGCGCTGAAAGTGCCATTATGGAGGTGCTCAGCACAGCCTACCCAGATCACACGTTCATGGCCGAAGAATCAGGTGTGGTGGGTCACACGCCTGAAGGAGAGCTTGCAGCCAACGAGTGGGTGATCGATCCCTTAGATGGCACGACGAACTTCATTCATGGTTTTCCGCATTACGCGATTTCAATTGCCCTGCGCCAGCGCGGTCAGATTAATCATGCTGTGATCTACGATCCGGTACGAAATGAACTGTTTACGGCCAGCCGCGGGGGCGGGGCATTTTTAAATGACCGTCGTATGCGTGTGTCGTCCCAACTGAAATTCCCCGATGCGTTACTGGGCGCTCGCTGGCCTGGCTCGGTCGGACCCGACGAGACCTCTGCAACGCGCTTTTTAGAAATGGCCCGCGGTTGTGCAGGTGTTAGGCGCACCGGCTCAGCTGTTTTGGACCTGGCCTATGTTGCAGTGGGTCGTTTGGATGGCTTTTGTGGCCTTGGTCTAAAACAATGGGATATGGCCGCCGCAAGTTTGATGGTGTTGGAAGCGGGTGGCTTAATTGGCGATTTGGATGGTGAGCAGTCCTGGATGGAATCTGGCAATGTTATCGCAGCGACTCCCAAGATTTTTACGCAAATGCTTGGTATGGTGAAGGGCGAACGCACGAAATAGTCGTTTAGCAGTGACGCCTCACGTGGCGTGTTCGTAGCTTCAGCGCATTGCGAATATCGGCTACTATTGAAGTGTTAGAAACTCTCGGAGCCCTCCATGGAGTGGCTGCTTGACCCTACTATTTGGGTCGGCTTATTAACTCTTGTCATACTTGAGATTGTTCTCGGTATCGACAACTTGATCTTCATTGCGATTCTTGCCGATAAGTTACCCCCGGCAGAGAGAGAGCGTGCGCGCATCATCGGTCTGTCGTTAGCGCTCATCATGCGACTGGGCTTGCTGGCCGGGATGTCTTGGCTTGTGCAGCTAACCGAACCTTGGCTTGTGTTGGGTCCCATCAGTTTGTCTGGTCGGGACCTGATTTTGATCGTAGGTGGTTTTTTCCTACTCTTCAAAGCGACCCTCGAGCTTCACGAGCGCATTGAGGGCAATCGTCAGCAGGCTACGACTGCGCGCGTCTATGCGAGCTTCTGGGTCATCGTGACGCAGATCGTGGTGCTAGATGCCGTGTTTTCGCTTGACGCCGTGATCACAGCCGTTGGCATGGTTGACGATCTTGCCGTGATGATGGTGGCCGTGGTGATTGCCGTCCTGATTATGTTGGTGGCCTCCAAGCCCTTGACAAAATTTGTCAATGAACACCCCACGGTCGTCGTCCTATGTCTTGGTTTTCTGCTGATTATTGGCTTTTCACTTGTGGGCGAAGGGTTCGGCTTTAAGGTGCCTAAGGGCTACCTGTACGCAGCGATTGGTTTTTCGGTGTTGATAGAGCTGCTGAATCAATTTGCGCGTCATAACGGTTTAAGGCTTCAGGCCAAGCGACCAATGCGGGAGCGCACGGCCGAGGCTGTGTTGCGCATGTTGGGGAAGCCCTTACCCGAAGATATAGTGGTGCAGGCACCTAGCGAGCAACAGCAAGACGCCCCTGTGACGTTCGGGGTTGAGGAGCGCAATATGGTGAGCGGTGTCTTGACCTTAGCCGAGCGCACCATTCACTCTGTCATGACACCGCGCACAGAAATTTCCTGGATTAACCTGGACGATGATCCGCAGTTGATTCAAAAACAAATCGCAGAGGTACCGCATAGCTTCTTTCCTGTTTGTCGTGGCTCTGTTGATGAGGTGCTCGGAATTGGTCGCGCGAAAGAAATGATTGCGGATCTATTGATCCACGGCAATGTACGTCGAGCAAGCCTGCGTGAGCCAATCATTGTGCACGACACCATCAGCATTATTCGTTTGATGGACACCCTGAAGCGTTCACGTGGACAGTTGGTGCTTGTCGCTGACGAGTTCGGAACGATACAAGGCTTGGTTACGCCCATCGATGTGTTTGAAGCGATTGCAGGAGAGTTCCCAGACGAGGACGAAACGCCAGATATCGTTGCTGGCGGGGATAACGAATGGGAGGTAGACGGCGCCGCCGACTTGCATCAATTAGAGCAAGTGCTTGATACCGAGGGGCTGGTGGATGAAGATGAAGATTTCACGACGCTCGCAGGCTATCTACTGTCTCGATTTGGGCAGCTGCCAGCCAAGGGGGATCAATGTGAGTTCAAGGCGCCACATGCGCACTTTAAGTTCGAGGTCTTGCGCATTGAAGGACGGCGCATCGCCCTAGTACGCATCACCAAACTCGCTGCGCTATCGGATATGACGTCCGACTAGCGAGGAGTTAGGTCAAATAGGCTCAGGCCCTCGTCATCTATCACCATCCAGCCGCCACGCGGCTTGCGGTGTTCGTCGGAGAGGTCACAATCCCAGTCTGGTAGGACCCAGCGTTCGCAACGATTGCCCTCCACCGTGAGTACATTGCGGCCAGGGCGATGGGTGTGACCATGCACGATCAAGGACACGTTATGCGCCCGAATTGCAGCGGCAACGGCATCAGCGTTTACGTCCATGATCTCGCTTGACTTAGTTTGATTGGCCACCATGCTTTCGCCGCGAGCTTGTGCAGCGAGCGTTAGGCGTTCAGGAATGCTTTTGGCCAAGAAGCCACTTTGCCAGGCGGGGTTGCGCACCATCGCTCGAAACTGCTGATAAGCGACATCGTCCGTGCAGTACTCATCGCCGTGACTCAAGAGCATGGTTCGACCTGCGATCGTGACCAATACTTGCTCGGGAAGCAAGTTTGCGCCCAGTCCTGCTGTCAGGGCTTCACCCATTAAAAAGTCGCGGTTGCCTCTACCCAGCCACACGGGAATTTTCGCTGCGCAGGCTTTGATCGCCATCAGGTCGAGCGCCAACCATGGCGGTGCCACCACGGCAACGTCATCGCCAATCCACGCATCGAAGATGTCACCGGGCAGTAGCAGAGCCGATGCCTCTTTCGACGCGAGTTTCAAAAAGTCTCGAAAAGCTTCGGATGTCCCGGTAGTGTGCTGACCAAGATGGACATCGGAGGCGAGCCACACGGGCCCATTTAATGCAATCTTATTCAATGACGGCTGCCTTGGTAATGATCAGGTCTGTAGTCGGAACGTTTTGGTGAAAGCCGCTGTTGCCAGTCGCCACGCCTCTCATCTTGTCTACAACATCTTTGCCTTCGACAACCTCACCGAAGACTGCGTAACCCCAGCCTTGGGCGGTGGGAGCGGTGTGGTTTAGGAAGTCGTTGTTAGCAACGTTGATAAAGAATTGAGCGGTCGCGGAGTGCGGATCTTGGGTACGTGCCATCGCCAAGGTGTACTTGTTGTTTTTGAGACCATTGTTGGCTTCGTTCTCAACAGGCGCTTTGGTTGGTTTTTGTTTAAGGCCTGGCTCAAAGCCACCACCTTGGATCATGAAGCCATCGATCACGCGATGAAAAATCGTGCCATCAAAAAAACCATCATTGACGTAAGCCAGAAAATTGGCAACAGTCTTTGGCGCTTTGGCTGCATCTAGAGAGATGATGATATCGCCTTGGCTAGTGGTCATTTTGACGCGTGGGTTGGTGCTCATGGTTACGCCTTGTTTTTGGTTCGTGGTTGAGGGAGGTGCCGCCTGGGCGGTCAAAAATAAGAAGGGCATAAGCCCTGCAAAGGTCAGGGTGCGCAGTGCGTGCCGCAAGTAAGTTGCGTTGATCATTTTTTTGTTGACTCAATAATGTCTGTGACTGACCGGATGCGTGGCCGTAAGTCGGTTGCGCCAGCTTTGACTGCTCGCTCGTAGGCTCTGAGAGCCAAAATGAGTTGTACATCGCCCAGATTGGCTTGTGTCATGGATGAGTTCGGATTGATCATGATCGACATTTCTAGCGCACGTCGAGCTTGCTCGAGCTCATCGCGTTTGACATACAAATCTGCAAGATTATTCCAAGGTTCAGGTAACTCGGGGAAACGCATAGTCATGCGCTGATAAATCGCCTCGGCCTCGGGCAGACGTTCAAGCTCCGTCAGAAGCCTGGCGTGCAAGAACATAAGCTGTACATCTGTACCAGGGGTGTGTCGGTTTGCCTCGATAGCCTGACGTTTTTCCACGACATCTAGCGCCTCTTTGAGTCGTCCGGTTCGAATTAAGCCTTCGATCCGCTGACTAATTTGTGCGGGGCTTAGAGGGATTCGAGTATCGATCCCGGGCGCAATCGCATCCAGTATTTTGGCAAGACCGTCCCAACCCCCTTCGGGTGGCTTGTCACCGATGATGAGCTCTGGTCCGCTGCCAGGAACGGCGGAGGGCAGTTGCTGGCGAGGTGTTTGACGCGCGTTTGGCTCCACGGGGTCGTTTGTCAGCGGATTGATGTTGCGCCCCGGCGTTCCGGTATAAGTTGACTGAGCCTGCGCGTGCATGGGCCATAGTGCCACCATGCAGGTAGCGACTAAAACGGACACAATGCTTTTGGGCAGGTTCAAGGTGGACAATCCTCAATTGCTATACTTGACGATCTGCATTTTAGCTCTGCTTTTAGGCTGCCAAACGCTAGACGGCATATTTTGCCTCGATTGGCTCAAAAGCTCCTTTTTATCCCTATCGCATGCTCCAGATCTACGATTCGCTCTCCAGGACCAAAAGACCCTTTTCTCCGCTCAAGGCTGGACAGGTTGGGCTATATGTGTGCGGAATGACAGTCTACGACTACTGTCATCTCGGGCATGCCAGAATGCTGGTCAGCTTTGATGTGGTTCAGCGCTGGCTAAGAGCCTCAGGTCTGCAGGTGACCTATGTTCGAAATATTACCGATATTGATGACAAAATCATCAAGCGCGCTGTGCAGAGTAATCGTCGTATCGCCGAGGTCACGGATTTTTTTATTGAAGCCATGCACGCCGACGAGCGGGCACTTGGCGTACAAGCGCCGGACCATCAACCCTGCGCAACGGAGTACGTTGGTGACATGCTTGGCATTATCAAGCAGTTGGAGCGCAACGGCTTGGCCTATCAGGCCGAGGATGGCGATGTGAACTTTGCGGTTCGGGGTTTTCCAGATTACGGAAAATTGTCAGGCAAATCGCTTGACGATCTGCGCGCCGGTGAACGGGTCGCTGTTGTTTCCTCAAAGCGCGATCCCTTGGATTTTGTGCTTTGGAAATCCGCCAAAGAAAACGAGCCTCCAGATACCCGTTGGGAGTCCCCTTATGGCTGGGGGCGGCCAGGATGGCACATTGAGTGCTCGGCCATGAGTAAGGCACTCTTAGGCGTTCCGTTGGATATTCACGGAGGGGGTCCTGACCTAAAGTTTCCACATCATGAAAATGAGATCGCCCAGACGGAAGGCGCTTTCGGTGGGACTTTGGCCAACACCTGGATGCATTGCGGTCCGCTCATGGTTGATTCGGACAAAATGTCCAAGTCATTGGGTAACTTCAAAACAATTCGTCAAACGATTGGTAAGGCCAGCGCTGCTGAGGGTGCTGCGGAGGAGTCGTCGGACTACGACGTGAATCCGCGTGAAGCGGAAATGCTGCGGTTTTTTATTGTGCGTAATCATTACCGTAGCGCACAAAACTATGCGCCAGACAATTTGATTGATGCGCAGCTCTCGCTGGATCGTTTATATCAAACGGTGCAAAACACAGTTCCGGGTGTAGCGGCGCAGGTGGATTGGTCCGCCCCGCAGGCGATTGCCTTTCGTGAGGCGATGGACGACGATTTCAATACCGCCGGTGCAGTCGCGGCGTTATTTGATTTGGCTGGTCAGGTGAATCGCACACAAGATGCAGTACTTTGTGCGCAGTTAAAGGCGCTTGCTGGGGTGTTGGGTTTGTTGCAGCAAGAGCCAGCGGTTTATTTTCAAAGTGTCACCCGTTATACGCGTCGTGCGATCGAAGAAGCCTCTTCGGGGCAGAGCGCAATGGGCGTGGCCTTAATGTCTGAGTCAGAGATTGAAGCCTTGATTGCTGCCCGAGCCGCGGCAAAAAAGGCCAAAAATTTTGCGGAAGCGGACCAAATTCGTGCAACACTGAAAGCCGCAGGAATCGAGCTTGATGACAAGCCCGGTGGGTTGACTCAGTGGCGTCGTGCCTAAGGTTCTTGATATGCCGGATACCGTCGGACAAACGATTAAGCCAGACTATTGGGATGCGGCAGTCGCGCACCTGATGCGACGTGATCGCATCATGAAAAGGCTTATCCCGAAGTTTCCAAACATAAGCCTCGTTTCGCGGGGCAATCCCTTCATGACGCTGGCCCGCTCGATTGTGGGTCAGCAGATTTCTGTGAAAGCCGCGGAGTCAGTGTGGCAACGTCTTTTGCTGGAATGTGGCAAGCGCCCAACGCCGGCCTCGGTTCAAAAAGCGGGTGTTGAAAAATTGCGCGCAGCCGGATTGTCAGGCCGTAAGGCTGAGTACATTCTTGATTTATCCACACACTTTTCTGAAAAACTTGTACACCCCAAAAAATGGGCAACGATGGATGATGAGTCAGTGATTACCGAATTGACTGCGATTCGCGGGATTGGTCGGTGGACGGCTGAGATGTTTTTGATTTTTAATTTACAGCGCCCAGATGTTTTGCCGCTGGATGATGTCGGTTTGCTCAACGCAATCTCGTTACACTACTTCAGTGGTGAACCCGTTTCTCGTTTTGAAGCGCGAGAAGTTGCGCAGGGCTGGCAGCCTTGGTCTACTGTGGCGACATGGTATTTGTGGCGTAGTCTAGATCCCGTTCCAGTGGAATATTGATTTAGCGTCATTGTTCAAAGAGTCAAAGAAATATGCGTAATACTTTTTTAGAGTTCGAACAGCCTCTTGGCGAGTTAGAAGGCAAGATCGAGCAACTGCGCTATGTGCAGGCGGATTCGGCCGTTGATATTTCGGATGAAATCAATCGCTTACAGCAAAAAAGTCAAACCTTAGCCAAAGATATCTATGCCAAGCTCACGCCCTGGCAAACGTCGATGGTTGCGCGCCATCCGCAGCGTCCTTACACGCTCGATTACGTCCGAGAGATTTTCACTGACTTCCATGAATTGCATGGCGATCGTATGTACGCCGATGACTTATCGATTGTAGGCGGCATGGCACGTTTTAACGGTGCGCCCTGCATGGTTATTGGTCATCAAAAAGGCCGTGATACAAAAGAGCGCGCCGCGCGTAACTTCGGTATGCCACGCCCCGAGGGCTACCGCAAGGCGATGCGTTTGATGCGACTCGCCGAAAAATTTAACTTACCTGTGTTCACCTTTGTTGACACACCAGGTGCGTACCCCGGCATCGGCGCAGAAGAGCGTGGGCAATCGGAAGCGATTGGCCACAATCTGTATGCCATGGCTGAACTGCGTGTGCCCATTATCTCGACGATTATCGGCGAGGGTGGTTCGGGTGGCGCGTTGGCGATCGCCGTAGGTAATGTTGTGCTGATGTTGCAGTACTCCACCTACTCGGTCATTTCACCTGAAGGATGCGCGTCGATTCTCTGGCGCAGCGCTGATAAAGCCTCAGAGGCTGCAGCGGCTTTAGCGATCACGGCAGATCGGTTGAAAGAGTTTGGCTTGATCGATCGCATTGTGAATGAGCCGGTTGGTGGCGCGCATCGTGATCCACGTGTGATGGCGCGCTTATTACGCCGCTCGCTCGCGGATGCACTACGTCAACTCTCTGGCATGACTCCCGAGCAACTTATTGAACATCGTCTTGAACGGCTGCTTTCTTATGGTCGCTTTCAAGAGGTTCGCGCGTAGAGGCTTGGTTGTCAGTATCGTCTGACACCAGCCCTGAACAAGGCCAAGCGCTGCATGCGGCGCTGGCGAGGTCACTCGCAGCGCTGCCGCCTCGTGCCTCTGTTGCGGTTGCCTTAAGCGGTGGGATCGACTCAGTTGCTCTTGCGCTTGTAGCAAAGCAAGTGTGTAACGAGGCAGAGCACCCTTTGTATTTTTTTCATGTCCACCATGGTTTGTATGCACAAGCCGATGCCTGGGCTGCCCACCTGCAAGTCTTTGCCGATGATTTAGATACTCCTTTGTTTTTGCGCCGCGTGGCGGTAGAGCAAGACTCTGGCCTGGGTATTGAGGCTGCAGCAAGGAATGCACGTTACCTCGCGCTTACCGATCTCGCGGCTGCTCAGGACGTGAAGGCGATTCTGCTGGCGCATCATCGGCAGGATCAGGCTGAGACGGTATTGCTAAGGTTGCTGCGGGGCGCAGGTGTGTTGGGGTTGGGTGCCATGCACGCCGATGTGTTGCGGGGTGGTTTGCGGCTCGTGCGGCCTTGGCTCGATATTGATCGAGACGCCCTTGTGGCTCAGACCCGCGCATACACAGAGCGATCGGGATGGGAGCCCATTACAGACCCCAGTAATATCGATGCGCAATTTGCCCGAGGGGCGTTGCGTGCAGAGCTCATTCCTGTGCTGGAGGCTCGTTGGCCTGCCTGGCGCCAGACCTTGACCAGACACGCAAAGCAAGCGCAAGAGACCTCGCAAATCTTGGATGAGGTGGCTGCCACGGATTGGCAAGCGCTTGAGCCCGATCTTGAGGGCTCGAGTTTTAGCTTGCAGCGCTGGCGTAGTCTGGGCGAACCTCGCCAGGCTCTGGTTTTACGGTACTGGCTCAACCAGCGGGGTGTTGCCATGCCAGGCGAACGCCGGTTGGCCGAGTTAATGCGCCAACTGCGCCAATTGCATGCCTTGGGGCATGATCGAGAGCTGCTCTGGCAGCACGGCGTGCATCGGGTTCAGTGCCTGCGGGGGCGGGTTTCCTTGTCTTCGGGCTAAAATAGTGGACTTTGCTCCTGCCTCGCGGCATTTTTGCTCAAAATATCATGGCACTCATTGTTCACAAGTACGGCGGCACGTCGATGGGTTCGGTCGAACGCATCAAAAACGTTGCACGTCGGGTCGCTAAATGGCACGCAGCGGGCCACCAGGTCGTTGTGGTGCCGTCAGCAATGTCTGGCGAGACCAATAGACTCTTAGGCTTAGCTAAAGAGCTTTCTGAAACCGCAGATGGTCGCGAGTTGGATATGATCGCCGCGACCGGCGAACAGGCTTCAAGCGGACTTCTTGCGATTGCCTTGCAAGCGGCGGGCTTACAAGCACGTAGCTACGCAGGTTGGCAGGTTCCGGTCCGTACCGATTCGTCTTTTACCAAGGCGCGTATCACGTCTATCGACGATACGCGTATCCGTGCAGATCTTGATGCCGGTCGTGTCGTCGTTGTGACGGGTTTTCAAGGTGTCGATGATGACGGGCACATCACTACGCTTGGTCGTGGTGGCTCTGATACATCGGCCGTAGCGGTAGCCGCTGCCTTAAAGGCTGACGAGTGTTTGATTTACACCGACGTTGATGGTGTCTACACAACGGATCCTCGTGTGGAGCCTGATGCGCGACGACTGAGCGTGATTTCTTTCGAAGAAATGCTTGAGATGGCCTCACTCGGGTCAAAAGTTTTACAGATCCGCTCTGTTGAGTTCGCCGGTAAATACCGCGTACCCACTCGTGTACTGTCATCGCTCACCGATCCCGATATTCCGCTAGACGAAGAAATGCGCTCTGGCACTCTGATTACTTTTGAGGAAGACGAAAAAATGGAAGCAGCCGTTGTTTCAGGCATTGCCTTTAGCCGCGACGAAGCCAAAGTGACCTTGCTAGGTGTGCCGGACAAGCCAGGCATTGCCTTTGCAATTTTGGGTCAGGTCGCCGATGCCAATATTGATGTCGATATGATTGTTCAAAATCAGTCGGTCGATGGCACAACGGACTTTTCTTTCACGGTCCATCGCAACGAATTTGCCCGGACCTTGGCTGTCATCAAAGACAAGATCGCACCGTCCGTGCATCCTCGCGAAGTTTTGTCAGATGACAAGGTGGCAAAAGTTTCGATCGTAGGTATCGGTATGCGTTCGCACGCCGGCGTAGCAAGTCTGATGTTCAAGACGCTTGCGCAGGAAAACATCAATATTCATATGATCAGCACAAGCGAAATCAAGACCTCGGTCGTGATTAGTGACAAGTACATGGAGCTGGCGGTGAGGGCGCTGCACAAGGCGTTTGGTTTAGAGACGGCACCTGCGAAAAAGCCTTAATCTGCGGTTTGCTAGGGCAGGGGCTAGCCATGCTAGAATCTTGCCTTGGTTTGGAGGCGTGCCCGAGCGGCTGAAGGGGCTCCCCTGCTAAGGGAGTATGTGAGCTAAAACTTGCATCCAGGGTTCGAATCCCTGCGCCTCCGCCAGAAGTGACTGTAAAGCATTGATAATAAAGTGTTATTTTTTAATTACATAACACTACCCCCGTTCTTACCCCTAGTTTGATTTTAACGGTTGCTCAAAGTGACATTCATTCGCTAAGCAAATTCTGGTGTTGGTCATCTAGTTGCTCGCGGCAAAAGAGCAAAAGTTGGGGGGTAGCTCCTACCGA
>JBILJY010000211.1:0-4361 GCA_044376975.1 Burkholderiaceae bacterium
CCTAGCGATCAACCTCGTTGGTGATCAGTTACGTGACATCCTGAATCCGAGGCTCTCACGATGACAAACTTACTCTCCATTAAAAATCTGCGAACGGAATTTGATACCCGCAACGGCTTACTCCCTGCGGTCGCGGATGTCTCGATCGAGCTCGCGCGCGGTCAAGTGCTTGGACTGGTGGGTGAATCAGGTTCGGGCAAATCGGTGACAGGCTTTTCTATTCTCGGACTCGTGGATCTACCGGGACGTATCGCCTCAGGCAGCGTTATCTTTGATGGACAAGAACTTGTAGGGTGTGATCAAGAATCTCTGAGAAAGTTGCGTGGCAAGCGTATCGCCATGATTTTTCAAGATCCAATGATGACACTCAATCCTGTTCTGACCGTCGAGACGCAGATGGTCGAAACTGTGCTCGCGCATGAAGCGGTCAGTAAGGCGGTTGCCCGCAGCCGTGCGGTTGAAGTCTTAGGTAAAGTGGGCATTGCCTCGCCCTCCGAGCGAATTGGACAATATCCGCATCAGTTTTCGGGCGGGATGCGGCAACGCGTTGCGATCGCGATTGCAATGCTTCATCGTCCAGACCTCATCATCGCCGACGAGCCAACGACTGCGCTTGATGTCACGGTGCAAGGCCAGATTCTCTATGAGATGCAACAACTGGTTAGCAACTCCGGCACAGCCCTGATTTGGATTACACACGACCTTGCTGTGGTGGCTGGCTTAGCAGACCATATTGCCGTGATGTACGCGGGTCGAATTGTCGAATACGGCACGGCTGAAGCCGTATTAAATGATCCGCGCCATCCCTATACGCGTGGACTTCTTGACTCCGTACCCACCACGACAACACCTGGCATGCGCTTAAGACAAATTCCGGGTGCGACACCTTCCATCACCGAGCTGGGTGCCTCGTGCGCCTTTGCTGCACGCTGTAACTATGCTCAAGCTGCCTGCACTCAGATGCCAGACATGTCATCGCTTGGCGCACATCAGGTGCGCTGTTGGCATCCTTTGATGCCTGGGCATGTGACTAAGCATAGCGAGGTTTCGCGATGACTGAGTTATTAACGTTTGAAAAAGTATCAAAGCGCTTTGGTCGAAAGCTGGATATTTTTGAAAAAATTGCGCGAGTCATTGGCGCAGATATTCAAGCCCACACCGTGCACGCGGTCGATCACGTGTCGTTCAGTATTCATGATGGGGAGGTCGTTGGTCTCGTGGGGGAGTCTGGCTGCGGAAAGTCGACGTTGGGCAGATTAGGTTGCGGCTTACACACTCCAACTGAGGGTACGGTGCGCTACCGCGGATTGCCACTCGAAACACTGAGCGGGATTCGTCGACCCATTCAACTTATTTTTCAGGATCCCTTTGCCTCGCTTAACCCGCGTATGCGTGTGCTGGATATTGTTGGAGAAGCACCGCGCGTACACGGTTTGATTGACCGAGCAGAGGTCAGTGATTACGTGGCGAATTTACTGAAGCAAGTCGGCTTAGATCCCACGTATATGCAACGCTATCCGCATCAATTCTCTGGTGGCCAGCGCGCGCGTATCGGCATTGCTCGCGCTTTGGCGGTGAAGCCGGAGTTCTTGGTGTGCGACGAGGCCGTCGCAGCGCTCGATGTATCGATCCAGGCGCAAGTCCTGAATCTGTTCATGGATTTGCGTGATGACCTCGGTTTGACTTACATGTTCATCAGTCACGATTTGGGCGTAGTGAGACATCTCTCCAACCGAGTGGTTGTGATGTATCTCGGTCGTGTCGCTGAAATTGCACCGACAGAAGAACTCTTTGCAGAGCCTAACCATCCTTACACACAGGCTTTGCTGCAGGAAATCCCCCGTATCGATCGCACGCACAGAACATTTGTACCGATTAGGGGTGAAATCCCCTCTCCGCTCGCTCCCCCGAGTGGCTGTCATTTCCACCCGCGCTGCCCGCACGCGATGCCGCGCTGCGCCCAAGAAGCACCAGCCCTTCGCGAAATTAGTCCTGGGCGTTTATCTGCCTGTCACCTTAACGATCCTACCTCTTAACATATGAAACGAAGCCATCCTGTTGAATTGCAAGCACCCGACCTGAGTGCCTGGGAAAACTCCAACACGGACGTGCCCTATGTTTGGAGCTTCGACTCCGGCAAACCCGGTCCGCACGTGATGGTCCAAGCCCTCACGCACGGAAACGAGATTTGTGGCGCAATCGTGGTTGACTGGCTCATGCGGCAAAATGTACGCCCCAAGGTGGGACGACTCACGATTGCGTTCGCCAACATGCTGGCCTTTGCCAACTGGGATCCGCTGAACCCAAGCAAAAGTCGTTTTGTAGACGAAGATTACAACCGTGTCTGGGGTGATGACGTCCTACTGGGTAGTCGTGATTCGGCTGAATTACGACGCGCTCGTGCGTTGCGCCCATTCGTTGATGACTGTGATTACCTGCTCGATATCCACTCGATGTCAGAGCCGTGTGCCCCTATTATGGTGTGTGGTGCAACCGGACAAGGCGGAGAGAAAAGCGCCGCACTTTCTAAGCTGCTTGGGCTACCAGAGAACCTGCTGATCGACACCGGACACCCTGCTGGCCTGCGCATGATTGAGCGCGGTGGTTTTGGCAAGCCCAATGACCCGCGCACAGGTCTGCTCATTGAGTGCGGTCAGCACTGGGAGAAATCATCGGTTGATGTGGCCAACGACTCACTCTTACTGTTTCTCAAACATTTCGGTGTATTCGATGCGGACTTCGCGCAAGCGCACTTGCGGCAACCGCTAGCCGCTAGACAACGCATCATCCGTGTGACCGAGGCCGTTGTCGCCAAATCCACAGCCTTCACCTTTAATAAGGCCTACACGGGCTTGGAAGTGATCGCAAAGAAAGGGGATTTGATTGCTACAGATGGGGATCAACGTATCGTTGCCCCCTACGACGACACCGTGCTCGTGATGCCGTCAACGTCCAACGTACGTGTGGGAGCAACCACCGTACGTTTTGGACGTTTCGAAGACTAAGGCTCTGCGTCTTATTGCTGAACGGTGATCTTACGATCACGAATGATTTTGCCCCAGGTGTCTGACTCCTTAGCAATGTATTTTGCTAAGTCGTCACGCGAGCCTGGTGTCAGTGTCAAGCCTTTTTCAAGCAGCTCTTTTGACGTGACTGGATCAGTGATCACTTTAATCAGTTCCTGATTCCAACGTTCGAGTATCGCGGGAGGTGTCTTGGCCGACGCAATGAAGGCATACCAGTTGTCCGCATCAAAGCCTGGATAGCCGGACTCAGCGATTGTTGGAATCTCAGGGAATAACTCTGCGCGCTTCGCGCTAGTCACTGCGATCGGAATTAACTTACCCGAACGGATGTGCGCAACCGATGAAGGTAGCGCTGAGTAATACACTGTGACACGATTACCGATGACATCTACGGTTGCAGCGCCACCACCCTTGTAAGGTACGTGAACGATATCAACACCAGCACGCTGGTTAAACAACTCACCTTGCAAGTGCGAGGCCGAACCGGCACCCGTCGAAGCAAAGGTCAACTTACCCGGCTCCTTTTTTGCGAGATCCACCAAGTCTTTCAACGTTTTAATACCTGACTCTGGAGAGACCAACAGCACGTTGGGAAAGCTTCCACCCATCGCAAGCGGTGCGATATCCTTAACGGGGTCGTAAGGAATCTTCATCAAATGGGAAGCGATAGACAACGGACCTATAGAACCAAGCATAATGACCGAACCATCGGCGGGCCCAGTCACAACGGTATTGGTCGCGATGTTGCCGCCCGCACCCGGCTTGTTATCCACGACAACTTTAATACCCATGTTTTCTGAGAGTTTTTTGCCGATGATACGTGCGGCAATGTCATTGGCACCGCCCGGAGGAAACCCAACATAGAGCGTGACCCCTTTGGACGGCGGAAACTCCTGCGCCAAAACCTGACTGCCCATAAAACCTAAGCTTGCTGCAGCTGCAACAAGTACCGCCATCATGTTTTTCTTCATTTTCACTCCAGTCTAAATTTATCGCTGTTGATGCAATGGCATCTTAGCGCCAATATGTTGCTTTTTCCTAGCGTCTGCCAGCTCACACTGACGTTGTCGCTCCCGTGCAGTGCGCTTTTGCTCGGGTGTTGTGCGATCAAAACATCTGGGGCAACTAACCCCGAGCTCGTACTGATCAGACTCAAAGGTCCCCTTCGGAAACGGTTGTCGGCAGCAGCGACACAAGCGGCTTTCTCCACGCTCAAGGCCATGCGTCACCGCCACCCGCTCATCAAACACAAAACACTCACCCCGCCAGAGACTGTTCTCAGGCGAGATGGTTTCGAGATACTTCAATATCCCGCCTTCAAGATGGTAGACCTCG
>JBILJY010000212.1:0-4347 GCA_044376975.1 Burkholderiaceae bacterium
CAAAGATGCCCCACCAACGAGTGCCCCGTCGATATCAGGCATTGCAAACAAACTTGCGGCGTTAGATGCTTTAACGCTGCCACCATACAAAATCTGAATATTTCCAGCGCCGGCTGCGACCAACGCTGCCCGAATCGCCGCGTGCACTTCCTGCGCCTGCTCGGGCGAGGCCGTCCGACCAGTGCCGATTGCCCAAACAGGTTCGTAGGCGACGACCATTTTTTTCACTGCCTCAGCCCCGAGCGCCAAAATAGGTGCCAATTGTCGTGTGATAACCGCAACAGCCTGCCCCGCATCGCGCTCTGCCAAGGACTCACCCACACAAACCACCGGCGTCATTCCGCTTGCAAGAGCCGCTTGGGCTTTGTCAGCCACCAGTTGATCCGTTTCACCGTGAAGCGATCGGCGCTCAGAATGCCCAACCAAGGCCCAACTGCACCCGAAGTCAGACAACATCGAGCCTGCCACTTCGCCGGTAAAGGCGCCTTGTGCTTGGGCACTGATGTCCTGCGCACCCCACGAAATCGTTGTGCCTTTCAAAGCCTGAGCCACCTGCGCCAAATAAGGAAACGGCACACAAACCGCTAGCAGTGCCCCAGACGCCGAACGAGGAGCCGCGCACAGACCAGCCAGTAACTTAGCGTTCTGGGCCAGATTACCGTGCATTTTCCAATTGCCCATTACTAGGCGCGTACGGGTGTTACTCATGGGGTGGCGCTCTAAGATCGTAGTAATAAAAGCCAGATAGCCCAGCATTGTATCCTGTCAGGGTCTTACTAGGAAACTAAGCCATAAATCGTTTATGATGCAGGCCTTCTCGCAGGAAGCGTGGCCGAGCGGTTTAAGGCACCGGTCTTGAAAACCGGCGAGGGTTCACGCCCTCCGTGAGTTCGAATCTCACCGCTTCCGCCACTTGGAGCTCACTATGTTTGCAGCGCCACCAGCCATCACCGCACGGGTTTTCGCCCGCCTTCCCGATAAGTTTTGCCAACCCGGACGTCGATCCGCCTTTGCGGATGTCCAGTTCCACGGAGCGGAGTTGCCCAGCTTTCTGGAAGGACCTTCTTTTGACCGTAGCGGCAACCTGTGGGTAACCGATATCCCCTTTGGACGTTTGTTCAAGATTACGCCTAACGGCGATATCAGTCTCGAGCTCGAATACGATGGTGAACCCAACGGCCTGAAATTTCATAAAGACGGACGCGCGTTTATTACCGATCATAAAAACGGGCTCATGGTCTTTGACCCCAAAACCGGCAAGATAGAGCCACATTTCGATCGTCCGCTGCTGCAACGCTTCAGGGGTCTGAATGATTTGTTCTTCGCCAGCAATGGCGATATCTATTTCACTGACCAGGGTCAAACAGGCCTGCAAGACCCCAGCGGTCGACTTTATCGTTTGCGCACCAATGGGCAACTCGATTGCCTACTCAATAATGTGCCAAGTCCCAATGGACTCGTACTGAGCGCAGACGAGAAAATCGTTTACTTATGCGTAACACGAGATAACGCCATCTGGCGCGTGCCAATCATGCATGATGGCACTGCAAGCAAAGTAGGCGTTGGCATACAGATGTCAGGAGGCGCAGGGCCAGACGGCATGGCGGTCGACGCCGCCGGGAACTTAGCCGTCTGTCACGTTTTGTTCGGTGCGGTTTGGTTGTTTAGTGCAATTGGTGAACCGATGCTTCGGATTAACTCACCGGAGGGCCTGCTCGTTACAAATTGCGCGTACGGTGGCAAAGATAACAAGCAGTTGTTCATCACTGAGTCGAAGTCCGGCACAATTTTAGTGGCCGATATGCCCGTCGCCGGACGTCCGCTTTACTCACACACCTAAACATGCAATTTAAAGAATCAGTCGTTGATGGACTCTATGTCAATTTTATTGACATGACCCTGCCCCACCACGCCGGGGCAGAAACCCTGGTTTTTCACCATGGGGTAGGTGCCAACAACGAACTTTGGTCGCAGTGGCTAACAGTTCTTGCCCCGCTCTACAAAATCGCAAGGTTTGATATGCGCGGCTTCGGTCGGTCCGCTGCGGCTGTCAAACAAGATGGTTGGTCACTCGAGAGTCTGGCGCAAGATGTGCTGCAGGTCGCCGACGCTGTGGGGGCTACAAACTTCCATTTGATTGGTGAGTCGATTGGCGGAACGATCGCGCTGGCAACCGCTTTAAAAGCACCAGAGCGCGTTCGAACGCTCACCATGAGCAATGCCGCGTTTAGAGGGGGTGCCGTGCAAAACGTGACGCAATGGCAGACTCTCTTGCGTAACGAAGGCACACTTGCCTGGTCGAAAGAAATGATGGCCGCCAGATTTCATCCCGGTGCCCTGAGCGACGAACAATGGCAATGGTTTGAACAGCAACAAGCAAACCATCCCATCGACTCTATTGTGATCGCGAGAGATATTCTTGTTGGCGCAGACCTCGGGCCACAGCTCAAGGACGTTCGAATTCCGGTGCTGCTTATGCACGGGGATGGCAGCCCGTTCGTTCCTGTCCCACAAATGGTCGAACTGCGTGACAAGTTACCTAACGCAGAACTACACATTTTTGGACATGCTAAGCATGGACTTCCCTACTCCCATGCGATCCCTTGCGCTGAAACCTTGCTGCGATTTCTACACCGCAACAAGGCTTAACAAGGCAACTACTTTCCGCGCATCGTTTCTGGTAACCACGTAGCAATCTCAGGCCAAATCGTCAGCAAAACGATTGCAATCACCATTAAAAATACATAGGGCACGGAGCCAGACACCACCTCAGAAAATTTTGCTCCGCCAGATATCCCATGGATCGTGAAAAGGTTTAACCCGACCGGAGGCGTAATCTGACCGAGCTCAATCAAAATAGTGATGATGACGCCCAACCAAATCAAATCAAATCCAAACACCTTGATGACAGGGAGCAGCACCGGCAGCGTCATGTAGATCATCGAAATGCCGTCTACAAAACACCCGAGAATGATGTAGAGCACAACCAGGATGGCAAAGAACTCCCATTTGCTGAGCCCTAGCCCCACGATCCATTCACTGATCTCTCGGCTCAGTCCGGAAAAAATCAACGCCATCGACAGAATCTGAGCACCGATGATGATCATCGCCACCATACATGTGGTCTTGACCGTCGCCATCACCGAATCGCGAAATACTTCCCAATTCAATTTACGGTACCCAGCTGCCAACAGCATAGAGCCGGCAGCACCGACCGCCGATGCTTCAGTGGGAGTTGTTAAACCAGAGTAGATGCCTCCTAGAACAACGACGAGTAACGACACAATCGGTACAACATCCCACAGCGCGCTCGATAAAGTGCTCGAGGCGAGTTCCGACGACATCTTCTCCGCTTTCGCCATGTGAGGCGCAATCGATGGATCACGATAGACCTTCACCGCAATGTACAACATAAAAATCAAACTCAACATGAGTCCAGGAATGATTCCTGCGATAAACATCTTTCCAACAGATTCCTCAACCAGCGCTGCATACAGCACCATGATAATCGAGGGCGGAATCAAGATTCCGAGCGTGCCACCTGCAGCTAAAGAACCATAAATTGCAGCATGTTGATAGCCTGCCTTCTTTAGCTCTGGGATGGCAACTGTACCAACACTCGCCGCAGTAGCAACACTCGAGCCGCTGACGGCAGAGAAAATCGCACAAGCAACGATATTGGCGTGCAAAAGACCGCCCGGCAACCGATGCGTCATTTTTACAATACCGGTGTAGAAGTTTTTACTCGATCCGCTGCGCAGAATCACTTCGCCCATTAATAAAAACATGGGGATCGAAATTAAAATATAACTATTCGAATTGTTCCAGACAACAGAGCTTAGCCCGAGCAAGCCCAGCCAACCTTTTGTGACCATGATCACCAAGATCCCGACGGCCGCTAAAGCAAATGCAGTCCATTGCCCAATAATAAAAAGAAAGCCTAGAGTCAGAAACAATAAGGCGACAACCAATTCTGAATTCATAAGACCTACTAAGGAAGATTTTTGAAGCGCGTTACAAGGAACATGACCAGCTGTACAACCAAGATGAGACATCCAACTGTGACCACAAGCATAGGCAGCCACTCAGGAGTTTCGACTACCGATACAGCGCGGATGTCTTGCTCAAACGCATATAGCGTGTGCATCGCTAGGAAGTATGTCAACACCACTGCGAATATCAGAGACGTCATCACAATGACCCACTGAGCCAAGTTTCGCGTCGCACCTTTAAGCTTGTCGTAGACAATTTCAACGCGGATAAAAGCACCTTCTTTCAGTGCGTAGCCCACACCTAGAAAGATGACAATCGCATTCAAATAGCCCGCAAATTCGTCCGCGACTTGGG
>JBILJY010000213.1:0-4341 GCA_044376975.1 Burkholderiaceae bacterium
TCCTGCGCCAGACAGAAGATGCGCCCGTTGTCTTGTATGCGCTCGGCAACCTCAAACGCCTCGCAGCAAACGCTATCGCAATCGTTGGCACCCGCAACCCAACGGCGGACGGCGTCGCAAATGCGCATGCATTTGCTCAACACTTGGCCGCGCGTGGTTGGTGCGTAGTAAGCGGTCTAGCAAAAGGTATAGACGGCGCAGCCCATCGTGGCGCCCTGCGGGCCGGCGAGGCAGCCGCCTCGACCATCGGAGTGCTCGGCACGGGCATTGATACCATTTATCCCTCCACACATGCAGGTCTGGCCGCAGAAATAGTCGCTCAAGGTGGGCTCCTGCTCTCCGAGTTTGCCCTGGGCACAGCACCCATTGCCGGCAATTTCCCTCGACGTAACCGCCTTGTTGCCGGTCTTACCCGAGGCACCCTTGTCATCGAGGCCGCACTCAAGAGCGGCTCACTCATCACCGCCAGATTGGCGACCGACTTGGGCCGTGAAGTCTTTGCTCTGCCTGGCTCCATTCACTCTCCTTTAAGTCGCGGCCCTCATGCACTGATTCAACAAGGTGCCAAACTTGTGACTTGCGCAGACGACCTCCTTCAGGAGTTCGGAGGCTGGCATCAAATAGCGCTGGATCACGTAGAGCCGACCTTACAGAACCCCCTCCAGCCATCCTCCCCAATATGGAACGCAATCGGCTACGATCCCATTACGGAGGACGTGTTGCAGCAACGCACAAAAGTCGCCGTTGCGGTGCTGCACGAGGCGTTACTCGACCTTGAGCTTGCCGGCCATCTTCAGCGTCACCCTGATGGTCGGGTCAGTCGTATGCCTAGCTAGCTATCCTAAAAAATTACCAATTCTATGATTCGAACCTCGATACATTACGGTCTAACCCTATTACTGATTGGGTTAGTTTTGACAAGCGTCCCAACCACCGCACATGCACAAGTATGCAATGCCGTGGTTCAAAGTGATGACGCCTTAAGGTACACGCCACAAACGGTCGAAGTGCCTCGCTCTTGCAAAGACTTTACCGTGACACTTACGCACAGCGGTCGTTTGCCGGTGCTCGCGATGGGACACAACTGGGTGCTCGCCAAACAATCCGACATGGCCGGTGTAGCCCGCACAGGGATGTTGGCTGGTGCCGCACAGGACTATATCGACCCCGCTGACCGACGGGTAATTGCACACACCAAGGTGATTGGAGGCGGCCAGGCTGCCTCCGTCAGCTTTGCAGTTTCCGCACTACAAGCTGACGAGACTTACGCATTCTTTTGCACGTTTGCGGGGCATTCGCCCGTCATGCAAGGCACGCTCGTCTTAAAGTAGCCTAAGCACGCGAGCCGAAGATTGCAGAACCGACTCGAATTTCTGTTGAGCCTTCTTCAATCGCAATTTCAAAATCGCCGCTCATGCCCATCGATAAGCGTTCGAGCGATACGCCCGCAATAGCCTCTTCGCGCGCACGCCCTTGCAACTGCTTGAGTTGCGCGAAGCAAGCGCGAACCGCTTGCGTATCTTCAGATAGCACGGCCATGGTCATCAACCCCTGCACCCGCAACGTTTGGTAGTTCGCGAGCTGTCGCAAGAATGTAAATAGTTCTGAGGGCTCAAGTCCCGACTTAGTTTCTTCCGGTGAGGTTTTGACCTGCACCAATACATCAATGGCACGCCCCTCTTGCTGCAGTCGGCGGTCGAGTGCCTCGGCCAATTCGAGGCGGTCTAACGACTGGAGCTCATGCGCGAACTTTGCCACTTCTTTTGCTTTATTGGTTTGCAGCTGCCCGATCACCACCCATTGCACATCGCAATCCGCGAGCAACGGTGCTTTTTGTGCGATTTCTTGTGTGCGGTTCTCACCGAATCTCGTGAACCCTAAAGCGATCGCCTCACGAATCGCCGCCACATCAAAGGTTTTGCTCACGGGCAAAAGCGTTACTTCCCCAGGATCGCGTCCCGCGCGCGCGCAAGCCTGATCGATTCTGTTGCGAATCTGGGCGACTCGCTCGGCCATTGTGGTGTTGTTCAACATGGAGCTCAAGGTTCTTATCTAGGTAGGTATGTTACGACATCGTAATCGGTACGCTGACGATTTGCTGGGCGGTGGGGCCCCACCGCCCAGCCCGCCGTCAACCAATCGCCCGCACGCCTTCCAAACATCCCCCATACAAAATCAGGACACCCCCGCCCGCAACCCCGCATTCCCCTACAATACCGCTCACAAATTAGGCAGGCGCGAACCCCCGCCGCCGGCTTACCATTCAGCATTCAAAAACTCAACGCGAACCAAACCGCGAGGCAAGAATATGTGGGACGTAATCGTAGTAGGCGGTGGCAATGCTGCCTTGTGCAGCGCGCTCATGGCGCGTGAAGCTGGCGCCAGCGTATTGATTCTCGAGGCATCACCAAAAGAATGGCGCGGTGGAAATTCACAGCACACACGCAACTTGCGCTGCATGCACGACGGCCCCCAGGACGTCCTCGTCGACTCCTACCCTGAGGAAGAGTACTGGCAGGATCTACTCAAAGTCACAGGCGGCATCACCAACGAAAAACTAGCGCGAATGGTGATACGCGAATCCTCCAGCTGCCGCGACTGGATGCGTAAACACGGTGTGCGCTTTCAGCCCCCACTGTCGGGTACGCTGCACGTTGCTCGTACCAACGCGTTCTTTATGGGTGGTGGAAAGGCTCTGATCAACGCCTATTACCACAGCGCTGAAAAGCTTGGCATTGATATCTTGTATGACTCACCCGTCGACGACCTAGAGATCAAAGATGGCAAATTCATCGCAGCCAAAGTGGGAGACAAACGCTACCCAGGTAATGCCTGTGTGCTCGGCTGCGGCGGCTTTGAGTCCGACCGCGAGTGGTTACGCGAGGCCTGGGGCCAAAACGAGCGCGGCGAATGGCCTGCAGATAATTTTTTAATCCGTGGCACACGCTACAACATGGGCGTCGTCTTGAAGGTCATGATGCGTGCAGGCGCCGACACGATGGGTGACCCCACGCAAGCGCACTGTGTTGCGATTGATGCGCGCTCGCCCCTGTATGACGGTGGCATCTGCACACGTATTGACTGTGTATCGCTGGGCATTGTGGTCAATCGTGAAGCTAAACGCTTTTACGATGAAGGCGAGGACTTCTGGCCTAAACGATATGCGCTCTGGGGTCGTCTGGTTGCGTTGCAGCCTGGCCAAATTGCCTACTCAATCATCGATGCAAAATCGGTCGGACGCTTCATGCCCCCCGTATTTAAAGGCGTCCAGGCGGATACGCTGCCGGAGCTTGCCGCGAAGCTTGAACTGGATGTGGATACGTTTATGCAGACCGTGAACGCGTTCAATGCCTCTTGCCGCCAAGGCACGTTCGACCACAACATTCAAGACGATTGCTACACCGAGGGAATTACTCCCGCCAAAACGCACTGGGCACGTCCTATCGATACCGGACCGTTTTTTGGCTATGCCGTGCGGCCGGGCGTGACCTTTACTTACTTCGGTCTCGCCACAGACGAAAAAGCTAGTGTCTTTTTTGACGGTAAAGCTAGCCCCAATATGTATGCGGCTGGGGAAATCAACGCGGGTAACGTCTTGGGCAAGGGCTACACCGCCGGAGTGGGTATGTCGATCGGTACTGCCTTTGGTCGTATCGCCGGCACGCAAGCTGCCGCAGCAGCAAAGAAAATAAAAGAAGGAGCGCAGCATGCAACCGCTTGAATCCCTAACCCGCGAAGCACAAGACCTAGCTGGGAAAACTGAGCACTCGATCTCGTGGCACAACAAAGGCATCTCGGAAAACGAAGCCGAGGTTGCCCGCCAAATGCAGATTTGTAACGCCTGCCGCTACTGCGAGGGCTTTTGCGCAGTGTTCCCAGCGATGGCACGTCGCCTGCAATTCGATAGCAAGGCTGACTTGAACTATCTGGCTAACCTCTGTCACAACTGTGGCGCTTGTCTACATGCCTGCCAGTACGCACCACCCCATGAGTTTATGGTGAACGTACCCCAAGCAATGGCCAAAGTGCGGATGGAAACCTATACTGACTTTGCGTGGCCCGCTCCGCTAGGTAAGCTGTATAAAAATAACGGTCTAACCGTGTCGCTTGCAGCGGCCTTTGGCCTCGCGCTTTTTCTAGTGCTGACGGTCCTGTCGACAGGCAAGCTATTACATGAGCCGCTCGCTGGTAATTTCTACGCTATCTTCCCGCACAACACGCTCGTGTTGATGTTCGGTTTTACGTTCGGTTTTGCAGTCTTGGCCTTAGGGATCGGAGTTAAACGCTTCTGGAGCGAAATCACGCCGGGACAGGCGACCGGTGAAGCAATCGGCGAAGCTG
>JBILJY010000043.1:0-15123 GCA_044376975.1 Burkholderiaceae bacterium
CAATTTCGGCTTTCACATACTTTGAAAACTCCTCGGGAGTGCTGCCGACAGGTGTTGCCGAAATTGCTGCAAAGCGCTCCTTGATTTCTGGTGTTTTTAGAATTGCAATGGTCGCGTCAGCGAGGCGTTTGATGATTGCGGGCGGAGTACCGGCTGGTGCGAACAGGCCGTTCCAAGAATCTGCCTCAAGATCTGGCATACCTGCTTCCGCCATCGTGGGTACATCTGGCAGTTGTGCGAGACGCGCGCTGCCAGCAACCGCGATGGGACGCACTTTACCGCTTAGTATCGCAGGCATTACGCCGCTGGCCGTTTTAAATCCAAAGTCTACGGTCCCGCCAATCACATCAGTCAGTGCCGGCGCAGCGCCTTTGTACGGGATGTGAAGTGCATCGATACCTGCGCGTAGCTTGAGTAACTCGCCAGCATGATGTTGCATACCGCCTGCACCAGAAGATGCATAGCTAAGTTTGCCAGGCCTAGCTTTGATATAGGCGACGAGCTCGTCTAACGTGCGTATTGGTAAGTTGATATTCACAACGAGTACGCTTGGCGATGACATGATTTGTGTGATCGGCACAAAGTCGCGTGCCGTGTCATAGCCAAGATTTTTATAGATCCCCATGTTTGTGGCGTTGGCAACCGTACCAACAAGCAAGGTATATCCATCTGGTTTGGCTTTAGCCACAAACTCTGAACCGATATTTGACCCGCCGCCCGGCTTGTTCTCAACAATGATAGGTTGGCCTAGTTCTTTTTCCAGCTTCGATGCCACAACGCGTGCAAAGATATCGGTAGGCCCGCCGGCTGCGAAACTTACTATCAAACGAATTGGTTGAGAGGGATAAGCCGTCTGGCCCATTGATTGGGTCGCAAATAGTGCGCCGCACAAGACTAAAAAAGTTCGCCGTCCGATAAAACGCCAAGCAGAAGCTTTGCCCATGGTAGGTCTCCAGATGTTTTAAGTTATTCTGCTTAGGTTAACGAGCATTCGCCAAAAATAAAAGGGTTTGTCACAAAATGGCTCAAACAATAACTATCGCACATTAGGAATTTTTACGGGCGGCTCTCTGGAGCAGGACGCGATCGCAGCTGCCAACCTGATGTATCGATTGATCCCTCAGGCTATCCAGAGCAGCTTAAAGCGATGCGTGGTTAGGGGAAGCCCAGTCGACTAGGGAGTGATCAGTTCTACAGAAAAGGGAGAGGAGGCTGTTGGGTCGACCTGCACTCGAACAGCTCTCACATCTGAGGCGCCAGGGACTTGGAGTCGCATTAAATTTTCGATGAGTTTGTTATTAAGTTTGAAAGGCTGATCAAAGTGATACTGATGTCGGTCGCCATGTATCAATAACACAGGCTTGTTCCATGCGCGTGCCAGCGGCAACAATGTTTCACCAACGCTATTTCGAAAGCCGGACCAGGCAGGAAAATCTTCCCACATCGAGCGACTAATCAGCACGTCAGCCTGATAGGCAAAGACAATTGCAGTGTGGTTCTTATTGCGGGCCTCATCAAAAGCTTCTTGAATCCATGCGATATTTGCTGCGTCGCGTTCAAAGAACTCTTTGATAGCTTTAGGGTCACGCGCTTCAAAATTATTGTTACTACCAACAATATGTAGCGTGACAAAAAGTACGTCGTTGTACACCCAGCGTTGATTTTCTACGAAAGCCGAAAACGCTGGCTGTATCTGGGCCTGACTGATCAAAGTGATCGGGTTCATGCCTAGCGACTTTGTGGGGTTATAGAACAGTTGCCTAATTTTCCCTAGCCGCTCAATGGGGTCGTAGCTGCCGTTACTTCGGCGATGGCAATCCGTCCATTCATTGTCGCCTGGCGTGTAGACCACGCCCTGCTCGAACATCGAGAAGTGTTTGAATTGCTCCAAAAACTCTTGATCTGAGCATACCGTAGAGCCACTCTTAAAGTCACCCACATGTATCGAGAAAGCCGGGTGAACGCGATTGATTGCCGCAATTAAGGCGCGGTAGGGGGGATAGGATTTTTCTGCGACTCCGTAGGGATGGTCACCCAAAGCCACAAAAGAAAAGCTTTGAGCAAAACTGATTGAGCTGGTGACAATCAGCAGACTTAAGCTTAGAATCAGTTGAGCGGTCGTCGCGTATTTATTCATTATTTGGCGGACACTATTTGCGAATAACTGATTACCGGCAGGCTGGTTAACTAATTTAAACAAAAATTTAGCTTTCAAATATAACGAAATCGTGACAAAGACTTTAGCCACCGAACGATTTTCGTGCATAAAGACAAGGTGAAGGGATGACATGAAAGTATTTGTTCGTATCGGAGCGTTGGTTCTAGGTGCAATATGTGGGTTGTCGCCATTCGCTCTTCAGGCGCAAGGAGCATCAAACTACCCTACAAAGACGGTTCGATTAATTGTCCCTTTCCCTGCCGGGCAAGCTACTGACATCATTGCGCGTTTGCTTGCGGAGCGGTTGACTCAAAAGTGGGGACAACCTGTTTTTGTCGATAATCGCGGGGGTGGTGCGAGTATTCCGGGGATGCTGGCTGGCAAGGATTCCGCGCCCGACGGTTACACCATCACCTTTGCCAGCAGCACAACGACGGCTGTCAACGAGGCTATTTATCCAAAGTTGCCCTACAACATGCAGCGTGACTTTGTAGCGGTTGGTGGAATTTTTACCCAGCCATGGCTTATTTTGGCTAATCCAGCTGCGCCCTATAACAATCTAAAAGAGCTCGTTGATGGAGCCAAGCAGGCGCCTGGTAAGTTGACGTGGGGGTTTGGTGCGAACGCCCTAGAGCTAGCTGCCGAGTTGTTTAAACAACGTGCTCAGATTGACATTAGCGGCGTTTCATACAAAGGTAGTGGCCCAGCTATGAATGATTTGCTGGGCGGTCATATTTTATTGGCGGTAGATACGATGGCGTCGTCGTTGCCCCATATACAGGCCGGTAAACTTAAGGCAATTGCTTCCCTGTCTAGCGAGCGTGCGCCACAACTACCTGATGTACCAACGATTGCCGAACAAGGCTATCCTGGCTTTGTTGGCGTAGGCTGGGCTGGTCTGTTTATGCCAAAGGGTACACCTGCCGCGATTGTTAAGAAAGTATCTGATGATGTGCAGGCCATTATGAAAGAGCCCGCTATGCAGCAGGCTCTGGTTCAGCGTGGCTCAACGCCTGATTTACGGTCGGCGCAGGTATGGGCCGACTTTGTTGTGGCCGAGACTGTTAAATGGGCGAATGTGATCAAACAGGGCAATATCAATATTGCGCAGTAATTGATTGTTTGAGAACTATCTATTGGATGCGGATCAGAATAAATACGTGAAATGCAATTGATGAATAGCGTGCTCAGCAAATTCCTAAAGAAAAATAGGATCAACTGAGCTGTTTTTATGCCCTGGTGGCAGCCTGATAGCTTTCACTATATGGCTAGGACAATGCCTAAGAGGTAACGTGTGCGATTTCATAGATTTTTTATAGCTGGCGGTTTCTCAAAGGGCTTGGCGCGCTTGTCCCGCATCTTGGGAATGGTTGGCAGTATTGGTTTGTTATCTGCGTGTAGCGTTGTTCGCTACGAGTACTATCCACCCACAACAGACGGGGGACGCCAGTGCGTCGCGCAATGTTCGATTGCGCGGGAGGTCTGTGTTGGTAATGAGAATCAACGCGCACTAAACGATCGTCAGTCTTGTGAGCAGCGGAATCGTTGGAACTATCAAAACTGTGTTCGCCGAGCCAAAGATAAGAACGATGCAAAGTCCTGCGCAGGGTTGCAGAGTAGTTGCTGGGCATCAGCTAATACCTATCGCTGCGACGAAAACTATCGCGCCTGCTTCGTTTCTTGCGGCGGACACATCACTGTGATCAAAGAACAGTAATATTTCAGCTTAAAACGAGCAATAGGAGACCCCATGATGACCCCTGCAGAAATCAAAGCACTGGAACAACTGGTTTTGCAGCTAGACGAACAACGCTGCAAGGTGTTAGTGGCAAAAGATGGCCCCGGTTTAGCTGCCTTGATCGACGCCGGTCTCACTTATACCCATGCAAGTGGCCGTCGTGATACGAAAGAGAGCTATGTCGACAGCGTTGCAACCAAGCGCGTGCAGTACCTGCAGATCGACCGCGAAGAGGTGACAGCACGCGTGGCGGGTACATCAGTCATTGTTGAAGGAAAAGTCAGGATGAAGATTCATTCTGATGGCGTGGACAAGAATCTTTACAACCGTTACCTCGGGGTTTGGACCACCACAAATGGCAAGCCATTGCTCACCGCTTGGGCTTCGACCAAGCTCGAAGGGTAGTCCATCACCTTTTAGTTGGGTGCAATGTAAAACGCCACTTTGGTAGTACCAAATTTGTACCTGTACCACCCCTCTTGTATAGTAAAAAAACGTTGTATTACTCCCGACAAAGAGACAATCATGAACCTAACACCGGAACAACTTGCGCAGTTCGACAAGGATGGCTATTTGTTTTTTCCGGGCTTGTTTAGCCCAGAAGAGACCAAGGCGTTGAATGCTGCAGTGCCCGAACTGTACAGCCGTCGCGAAGCCTATAACGTTCGGGAAAAAGACAGCGACGCGGTGCGTACCAATTTTGCCGCACATATGTATAGCGAGCCCTTTGCCAAGCTTGCGCGTCATCCACGCATGATTAAGCCAGTGGAAGCCCTTTTTGGTGAAAAACTCTACATGCATCAATTCAAAATCAACGGCAAGATGGCCTTTGAGGGTGATGTGTGGCAATGGCATCAGGACTACGGTACTTGGCTCAACGATGATTTGATGCCGACTGAACGCGCGATGAACGTGGCGATCTTTTTAGATGATGTGAATCCATTCAATGGCCCCTTGATGTTTATTCCAGGCAGCCACAAGAAAGGCGTCGTGAATGCAAAGCATGATCTCACCACCACGAGCTATCCGCTTTGGACAGTTGATAATGACTTGATTCGTCAGCTTGTCGGGCGTGCTGGGGATAAGGATGGCGGAATCGTCAGTCCCACCGGGCCAGCAGGCTCAATGATTTTGTTCCACAGTTGTTTGGTGCACGCGTCCTCTAGCAACCTTTCGCCTTGGAATCGCAATAGCGTTTATCTGAGTGTTTGCGCTGTCTCAAATCACATTCGTCGTCATAAGCGCCCTGAATATATTGCGCACCGGGACTTCACGCCAATCGAGTGTTTGCCCGACGATTGTTTGTTAAAGCCCTATCCAGTGGATCTTCCGTGGGCAAAAGGTATGCCAAGCAGTGCGCTTCAAACTTCACTTGAGCCTCTGAAGGAAACTGCATGAGCTTGCATGCAAAGCTGTTAGAGCGGGCTGCCTCGAATCGTCCTATTCGGATTGGCTTGATCGGTGCAGGTAAATTTGGTTCGATGTACTTGTCGCAGATACCTCGTACACCTGGGGTGCATCTTGTCGGCATCGCTGATTTATCTCCTGCAGCCGCGCGCGTAAATCTAGCGCGGGTTGGTTGGGAGGCGCAGCGCCTAGATGCAAAGTCACTTGATGATGCGGCAAAAAACGGGACGACGTTTGTTTCGGATGATTGGCAAGCGTTAGTGCGCCATCCTTCTGTGGATGTCGTAGTTGAATGCACCGGTTCGCCTATGCATGCAGTCGATCATATTTTGGAAGCGTTCGCGAATAAAAAACATGTGGTGAATGTGACGGTTGAAGCCGATGCGTTTTGTGGCGCGTTGTTGGGCTCGCGCGCGAAGGCCGCAGGTGTTGTGTATTCACTTGCGTTTGGTGACCAGCCTGCATTGATTTGTGATCTCGTGGATTGGGCGCGCACCTGTGGGTTCCCGGTTGTCGCGGCTGGGCGCGGGCATAAATGGTTGCCGCATTTCTCGGAATCAACGCCCGAGACCGTTTGGCATCATTATGGCTTGACGCCCGAGCAGGCCGAGCGTGGTGGCTTAAATCCAAAGATGTTCAATAGTTTTCTGGATGGCTCCAAGCCTTCAATCGAATGTTCCGCTGTGTCGAACGCGACAGGGCTAGGTGTGCCTTCGAATGGTTTGCTGTACCCGCCTGCAAGTGTCGAAGATATTCCGTACGTGACACGTCCCATTAGCGAAGGCGGTGTGCTGGAACGCAAAGGCATGGTCGAGGTGATTTCAAGTCTTGAGAAAGACGGGCGTGTCATTCCTTACGATATCCGGATGGGTGTGTGGGTCACGGTCGAAGCCGAAACCGATTACATCAAAAATTGCTTCGAGGAATACAAAGCACATACCGATCCTAGTGGACGCTATTTCACGCTGTACAAGCGTTGGCATCTGATCGGACTTGAGGTCGGCATGAGTGTGGCAAGCGTCGCCTTGCGCGGGGAGGCGACAGGCGTTGCGACGGGCTGGAACGCAGACGTAGTGGCAACAGCCAAGAGAGATTTGAAGGTCGGAGAGATGTTGGACGGTGAGGGTGGCTACACCGTCTGGGGAAAGTTGTTGCCCGCCGCCACGTCCAAACGCATGGGGGGCTTGCCGCTAGGCATGGCACACAGCGTCAAGGTGATCCGCCCCGTGGCCAAGGGGCAGAGTCTGTGCTGGGATGATGTCCAGATGGACCCAAATACCGGGGCCTTCAAGATCCGCCGTGAGATGGAATCTGCCTACACTTTTTAAGCGTTTTTAATAGCTATTGAATAATAAGTTTTTATATTCAATAGTATTTAGCAATCCACGCTATAAAAACATACAATTGGTGCAGTGCAACCTTGTTGATTAGAATTTAACTACTGATTTTAGTAATTAAATTGTTTTTATTAATCGACCTAAAGGAAGCACCATGTCACTCATTAATTCGCAAGTACAGCCCTTCAAAGCCCAAGCCTTTCATAACGGCAAGTTTATCGAAGTTACCGAAGCCAGCCTCAAAGGCAAGTGGTCGGTTTTGATTTTCATGCCCGCAGCGTTTACGTTCAATTGCCCCACCGAGATTGAGGACGCAGCAGAAAACTACGCCGAATTCCAGAAAGCCGGTGCAGAGGTCTACATCATCACGACCGACACACACTTCGCGCACAAAGTCTGGCATGAGACATCGCCAGCTGTGGGTAAGGCAAAGTTTCCCTTGGTTGGTGATCCAACACACACTTTGACGAATGCATTTGGTGTTCATATTCCTGAGGAAGGCTTAGCCTTGCGCGGTACCTTCATCATCAATCCAGAGCTGATGATCAAGACAATGGAAGTGCACTCCAACGAAATCGCCCGCGATGTCAAAGAAACAGTGCGCAAGCTCAAGGCTGCTCAGTACACAGCGGCTCACCCAGGCCAAGTGTGCCCAGCTAAGTGGAACGAAGGCGCCAAGACACTAACTCCTTCACTGGATTTAGTTGGCAAGATCTAAGACTAGGTTTGACCTCAACGCCCTCGATAGCGCAGGGCGTTGCATTTACCGATGCTCCTTTGAGCCATCGTTGGGGTAGTTCGCCCCGTTACCGGAGAACAGCATGCTTGACGACACCTTGAAATCCCAATTGCAGACATATCTCGGAATGCTTCGCCAGCCGATCCGTCTGATCGCGTCCTTGGATGACAGCGAGACAGCCGTCGAAATGCGACAGTTGCTTGAGACGATCATATCCCTATCAGACAAGGTCACGCTTGACACGACAGGTGACGATACGCGTAAGCCGTCCTTTGTCGTCGCGCCTGTTGGCAACGATCATGGCGTACGTTTCGCCGGCTTGCCACTCGGGCATGAGTTCACCTCGCTGGTACTCGCCTTGTTATGGACGGGTGGCCATCCGCCTAAAGTTGAACAAGATGTGATCGATGCGATCAAGGCGCTCAAGGGGGATTTCAATTTCGAAGTCTATATGTCCTTGAGTTGCCACAACTGCCCGGATGTTGTGCAGGCTTTGTCTTCGATGGCGATTTTGAACCCAAAGATCAAGACCGTTGTGATTGAGGGTGGCGCCTTCCAGAAGGAAGTGACTGATCGCGAAATCATGGCCGTACCAATGGTGTTCTTAAACGGTAAGGTCTTTGGTTCCGGTCGTATGAGTGTGGAGGAGATTGTTGCAAAACTCGACACAAACTCGGCCCAACGGGATGCGATAAAACTTAATGCCAAAGATGCCTACGATGTCTTGATCGTGGGTGGTGGACCGGCAGGGGCCGCGGCCGCAGTCTATGCCGCTCGTAAAGGGATTCGAGTAGGTGTCGCTGCAGAACGTTTTGGTGGTCAGACAAACGATACGATGGGGATTGAGAACTACATCTCGGTCTTAGAGACGGATGGTCCAAAATTTGCTGCAGCCCTCGAAGCCCAAGTGCGTCACTACGAAGTCGACATTATGAATCTGCAGCGTGCAAGCAAGATTGTTCCAGCCTCAACCGCAGGAGGCTTGGTGACCGTAGAAATGGAAAACGGCGGCGCACTACGTGCGCGCTCGGTGATCTTATCGACCGGTGCTCGCTGGCGCAACGTCAACGTACCTGGCGAGCAAGAGTACAAAAACAAGGGCGTTGCCTATTGTCCGCATTGCGATGGTCCTTTGTTTAAAGGCAAGCGCACCGCAGTGATTGGTGGAGGTAACTCGGGGATTGAGGCAGCCATCGACTTGGCCGGTATCGTTGAGCACGTCACGGTGATTGAGTTTGCAGATCAACTTAAAGCCGACGCCGTGTTGGTGAACAAGCTCTACAGTTTGCCTAATGTGACCGTCTACACCAACGCCCAAACAATGGAAATCACCGGCGACGGAAGCGTTGTGAATGGTATTCGTTTCAAGGACCGCACGACGGGTGTCGAGCAACATGTGGCGCTTGCTGGTGTGTTCGTACAGATCGGTTTGGTGCCCAACACTGAGTTCCTGAAACAAACCATTGAACTCAGCAAGTTCGGTGAGATCGTTGTAGATGCCAAGGGCCACACAAACTTGTCAGGTGTGTTTGCCGCAGGCGACTGCACGACCGTCCCTTACAAGCAGATCGTGATCGCTGCCAGTGAGGGTGCAAAAGCAGCCCTCAGCGCCTTCGATTATTTGATCCGTACGCCTGCAGCTTAATTAGACGGGCATCTTCAGCACGATCTTGCCAACGTGCTTGTTGGTTTCCATCATTTCCTTTGCCTGCGCGAGCTGATCAAAGGGAAAAGTTTGGTCTACCAGCGGTTTGATGCGGCCATCCGCAATCGCTGGTAGAACTTCTGCTTTGAACGCTGGTAAAAATTCTGCCCGTTGTGCTGCCGAGCGTAGTTTGTTTGACACACCAAACAGGCGCAAACGCTTGGCGTGCAGGGCCAGCAAGTCTAGCTCGGCAGACAATACGCCATCCACATACCCGACCATCGCAAAGCGTGCCTCGAATGCCATGCAGCGAATGCTCTCTGCAAACACTGAGCCACCGACAGTATCAACTACAAGGTTTGCGCCCTTACCGTCAGTCGCTTTCATGACTGCGTCTTCGAACCCTGATCCCCTCAAACACAGAGGCACATCAAGGCCATAGTCTTTCAGACGGGCAAGTTTTTCGGGTGAGCCCGACGTGCCGATGACTTTCGCACCCATTGCTTTACCCATCTGTAAGGCAGCGACGCCGACCCCTGACGATACGCCATGGATGAGCAGCCATTCGTTTGGTCGCAGCTTTCCTTGCAAGGAGAGCATGTCGTGCACGACTAGAAAGGTGAGCGGAATGCTTGCAGCCTGTTCAAAACTTAACGAGTCTGGGATCGGCATGACTTCAACGCTATCCATGGTGGCATACTCGGCAAAGGCGCCGCGGCAACGCCCCATGACCTTGTCACCAACCTTAAAGCCCTTGACGTCACTCCCAATAGCGGCGATCACGCCTGCACCTTCCATGCCAATGGGGCTCGCCTGTCCGCCTTTGTGCAAACCGTGTCCAATCACGAACTCGCCACGATTCAAGCTCGCCGCATGTAGGCGCAGCAGAATTTGATTGGCGGCTGGTGTGGGGCGCTCGATATCGCGTTGCTCGAGTACCGTTTTGTTATCAACCGTTTGCATCCAATATGACAGCATGTTTCTTGACCTCAGGTGTTTTGAATGGGGGAAAGCATACTGCTAGATTACTTTAGTTGCCCCAAGATAGGCGCTCGGCTGATAATCAGCAACATTAGGACAAGCGCGCAGCAGGCGTAGCCCGCCATCGCGACGGTCACGCCAAAGTTCTCTGCAATTGCACCCGCCAGGAAATTGCCGAACGGCAGGCTGATCACTACGCCGGTGCGCAGACCCATGATGCGTCCGCGCATTGATGGCTCGGTATTGCTCAAGATGAGGGTCGCAATAAGTGTCCAGCAAATGGCTTGTGCGATACCGGCTAAAAAGACGATGAGTAAGGAAAGGTAAAACCAACTGGACAGCGACAATATAAAGATCGCAATCGGCCATAACAAGCCTCCTAGGATGACCAGTCGACCCCTGCGGCTGTAGTTTCCCAGCGACACAACCCACAAGCCGGCGACCAACGCACCCACACCCGCCATTGCGGTAAGCAAGCCATACCCCGTTGGACCCGCATCCAATACGTAGCGAGCGAGCAAGGGCAAAAAAGAGTAGCGATAGGGTGCCACGAAGAAGTTCAGCATAAAAGCAATTAGAAGCAGCATGAACACAGCTTGGTTGCCCCAGGCGTACTTAAACCCATCAAGCAAGCTTGTCAGGGGCGAGCTGTTTTGCTGAGCTGCTTCAGAGGTTTGAGCACCTGACAGATCCGCTGGTGTAGGTGATATTTTCTTGAGTCGCAATAACGCCAGCAGGTCAAAAATACAAATAACAGTGATTAAGGCGTATGCGCCACTGATGCCAAAGCTTGGGATAAGCAAGCCGCCGAGCGCTGGACCAATAATGACGGTTGTCTCTGTCGCGATAGCGTTTAGCGCGATAGCGTTGGTGAGGTTCTTTGGGCCAACGAGATCTGGGATAAACGCTTGCCGCGTAGGGTGATCAAGCGCCCACGTGAGACTACTGATTAATGACAAGGCGATGAGATAGCCAACAGTCATTTCATTCGTCAGCAGTAACGTCAGCATCAGCACGGCAATCGCACCGCTTACGAGCGATGCCAAAATCAACAATTTGTGTCGGTTCATTCGGTCTGCCGCTACCCCCATGATCGGAGCAAATACATAGCCGGCCATCTTGCAGCCAGACACAATGCCCACCATGAGGGCAGAGTTGGTCAGCTCTAGCGTTAGCCAACCCACGACGACTAGGTCAGCCCAACGTGCCGTGGAAGAGAGCAGGGTCGCTGTCCAGAGCATACGAAAGCCAGGATGGCGCAGGGCGCTCGCTTGTTTGATTTCAGTCCAGCGGCTCGTCATGTCTTGGCTTTTAGGGGTGGAAGGAGTGCGCAGCGCAATAATAAGACTTCTTGGTTTCTTAGAAAGACTTAGCTTAATTATTGTGCTTGTGATCCGTACGTAACTCGTTTAGGATCGAAAAAACAAAATACATTCAATTCTAAAGGAGACTTAACGTGTCGAAGAACGAAGAGGTATCTCGAGCATTCTCTACTCTGCTTCAGTCTAGTGAGAAGCGAAAAACTATTTTGACCTTATCGAGCTTGGCGGCAATATCGGCTATCCCAAGTGTAGCGTTCGCGAATCAAAAAGTGCGTATAGGACTCGCTACCAAGACATGGTGGCCAAGCGTGATTTGTGAGACCGCGGAAGCGCAGGGACTATTTAAGAAAATGGGGCTGGCTGCAGAGCTCACTGTATATCGCAGTGGCGGAGAGGCCGTTGAGGCGTTGGCAGCCGGTGCTGCGGACATGATTCCTGGCCTGATTTCTCAAGTAGGAACCGCTAGGAAAAAAGGCGTCCCATTTCGTATGGTGTCCTTAGCGGCAACAGCAAACACAGGCTGGAAATTGCTGGTGCGTGCTGATTCAAAGATTTCGAATATCAAAGAGCTGGCCGGGAAAAAAATTGGAATCACTGCTGCGGGATCACTATCGGATTTGTTAGCGCTTTGGACGAAAGCGAATCAGAAGATTGACTTTACGAGCGTACCTCTAGGCGGTGGTGGCTTAGTGCCCAACCTACTTTCTGGAAACGTCGATGCGGCTGTTGTGTATCCGCCGCTTAGTTTTCAGGTCTTGCAGAACAAACAGGCAAAGTCGTTGATGGATTACTCCACGGCTATTCCCTCGCACTTGGCAACGGGTTGGGTGACGACGGATAAATTCATAGAGTCCAGGGCTGAAACATTGAAGGCGAGCTTGGCGGCGATCTATGGTTCTGTCAGGTTTATGCAAGACAATCCAGAGAGAGCGATGAAGATCGTCGCAGATGTGAATAATATTGCACCCGCTGTAGCTAAGCAGGAGTTTGAAGAGACCTATATGCGACTCTCTAAAAATGGGGTGTTCACGTCTGAGCAGGTCAAGCTTGCGATGGAGCTTGCAGTGATCGGTGGCTTTAAAGATTTAGCGCCGCAAGCTGAAATCACAACTGATAAATTTGTTCCTATTGGCTAGGGATAAGGAGAAAAAGGACTGATCTAGAGCTTGTTTAAATAGGACGCCGGTACTCCAGAGATGACTAAATCTATATTTCGCAGCTTGGTGATTTGGTCGATCTCTGGAGCGATGTTCTTGTTTTTATGGCAAATGCTCCTAGCGAATCAATGGGTAAATCCTGATTTGGTTCCAAGCATTCATGGTGTCCTGAGCGCAGCCGAAAAAATTTTACTCAGCGCTGCTTTTCACAAGCATCTCTACGCGACACTTGAGCATCTTGCACTAGGTTTTATTATTGCAGTTCCTGCCGGCGTGACGATTGGCATCTTCATTGCCGAGAGCCGGTACTGGGGACAAGTGCTCAAGCCCATCATCTACTTAGTCTTTTCGATACCCAAAACTGTCTTTTTGCCAATGTTTATCTTGGCATTTGGAATTGGTTTGTTCCAAAAAGTCGCTTTCGGTATTTTCTCAACAATTTTTATTATTTTAATTTGTACCTTTGCTGCGGTCGATTCAGTTAAGTCGGATCATTTGAAAGTTGCGCGTGCGTTCGGTGCTAGTCGACTGCAGATTGCCACACGTGTATACCTACCATCGATGGCGCCCATATTGCTTGAGGCAGTTCGATTAGGAATGATCTTTAATGTGACTGGAATTATTTTGGCTGAAATGTATGCGTCGAAGGTAGGTCTTGGTCAGATGATTGCCAACTGGGGCGAGAACTTCATGCTCAAAGAACTTGGGGCTGGAATTCTAATTATTTCTGTAGCAACGATTCTTTTTAATGAAACCATCCAATGGTTTGAAATGAAGTTTGAACACTGGCGCGAGTAAATAATGCAAAGTACTGACCCAATGGTTCGGATTTCGAACCTCAGCCACACCTATCAGTCTCGCGATGGACTGGTTCCAGCGCTCATTGATATCAATATAGAGATTCAAGCAGGGCGCTTTGTGGTGATCGTTGGACCGAGTGGTTGCGGGAAGTCTTCTTTGCTAATGATGATGGCGGGTTTGCTTGCACCCAGCCAAGGAACGATCTTGTGCAGTGGACATGCTATGACTTCGCCTGATCCGGATATCGCGGGCGTCGTATTTCAAGAGGCGAGCCTTTATCCGTGGCTGACAGCGCTGGAAAATGTTGAATTCCCGCTGTCCTTAAAGCATGTCCCAAAAAAAGTTCGAAAAGAAAGAGCTCAAGAACTGTTGTCTCTTGTCGGGTTGCAGGGATTCGAAGATCGCTATCCGCATGAGCTTTCTGGCGGGATGAAGCAACGTGTTTCCATAGCGCGAGGTCTCGTCCAAGATCCCCCGCTACTGATGATGGATGAGCCCTTTGCCGCCCTTGATGAGCAAACACGCATCACGATGGGAGATGAACTGCTGTCAATTTGGGAGAAAACCAAAAAGACTGTGGTGTTTGTGACGCATAGCTTGACAGAGGCTGCCTATCTTGCCGATGAGATCATTGTGATGTCTGCGCGACCAGGAAAAATAATTGATCGAATTGAGGTTGATCTTCCGCGACCTCGTAAATATGAAATGATGTCCACGGTACGTTTTGCTCAGTTAAGAGAGCGCATTTGGAATCAAATAAAGCATTAGAAAGATTTTTTTGTCTCGTAGTTGCGCGTTGTGGGTGGTGAATTGATGAGCTCTATTAACCAAAACAGGTTTTCTCCGCGTACGACTCGCTTGCTGTTTGTCGTGATTTTGATCCTGTGCTGGGAGTTGCTGCCACGCTTCGGCTATATACCGACGCTATTTCTTCCTCCCTTGAGTGATGCACTGATGGCTTTGTGGGGATCGCTAAGCGAATACCTGACACATCTGTGGTTTTCCACACAGGCCATCGGGTTAGCGATTGTGATCGCCTGTGGAGCTGGTATCGGTCTTGGCTTGTTGTTGTCTACATCGAGAGCTTTGGTCGGTATTGCGCAGCAGCTTGCGTCAAGTGGGTATGCGGTGCCGATCGTGATCCTGTATCCGCTGTTTACTGCGTGGTTTGGTATCGGTATGCACTCTAAAGTAGCCTTTGCAAGTATTTATGGATTTTTTCCATGCTTTCTTGGTACGTTAGCTGGTGTGAAGACGATTGATCGACACTACATTACGATTGCACGTAGCTTGGGTGCTTCCCGTCGGCAACTTATTTTTAGAGTACTGCTTCCTGCAGCTATTCCTACTATTCTCTCTGCGTTTCGCGTCGGCGGGTCGTTAGTCATTGTCGGTGTCGTCGTGGCAGAAATGCTGACATCTGCGCAAGGCGTTGGCTATTTGATTACACGTTATCGTGGTTCTCTAGACAGCGCGAAAGTATTCGCAGGCATTTTGATTGTCGTGGCGGTCGTTCTAATTTTTGATCAACTTATTCGCTATCTTGAGAGAAGAACGGGATTTTGGAGATTGTCGACGCAGTCTTCTGAGAATGTAGGAGCTTGATTCGCTGAAAGGACGTCCAAAAAAGACGAAGTGCCCAGGCTGTAAAGATATTACTAACATTAAACCGAACGGATGACCGCAATGAAGCCACGTTTTTACTATGCTCCTAAAACCTGCGCCCTCGCAACGCATATTGTTCTCGAACATATTGGCGTCGATTATGAAGGCATCAAGCTAGATTTTCGTGAGAATCAGCAAAGGACTAAAGAATACCTCGCGGTGAACCCCAAAGG
>JBILJY010000214.1:0-4275 GCA_044376975.1 Burkholderiaceae bacterium
TGGTCCGATGTATCAAGCAGTGGGGCAGGGACTGTGTTCCAAGGTTGAAGACGCGGGCACGGTTAAAGAGCTCTATCCAAACGCACGCATGATCGGTGATAAGTCCGTTGGTATTGCCTATATCGCGACAGGCCTGGCCTACAACAAAGATATTTTTGCAAAAAACGGCTGGGCACCACCGACCTCTTGGCACGACCTCACCGATCCTAAATACAAAGGCAGAGTCGTCATCCCACCTATCACAAACGGTTATGGGTTATTGACGCTCGTCATGATGGCCCGTTTGAGCGGCGGTGGCGAAGCCAAGATGGACCCTGGTTTTGAGGTGATGGCGAAAAAAGTTGCACCAAACGTTGTGGCGTGGGAACCTTCGCCAGGCAAGATGGCGCAAATGATGCAAACTGGCGAAGCTGCCTTGGTTGTTTGGGGTAACGGGCGCGTGCAGTCTGTCGTGGACCAAGGTGCACCTGTTCAGTTTGTCTACCCCAAGGAAGGGGCCGTTGCGTTGATGGTTGCGGCCTGCGTTGTTGAAGGTGGACCTCAGCCAAAGCTGGGCCAACAGTTCTTGCAACATATCGTATCGGCGGATGTGCAGGCTCTCATGGCGAATGGTATTGGGTTTGGTCCTGTCAATAAGAACACTAAGCTTGACCCAAAGGTTGCAGAGACAGTTGTTTTTGGACCTGAGAAAGTCAACAAGTTAATCTCAGCGGACTACAACATCATCAATGCACAACGTGCCGAGTGGACGAAACGTTGGAATCGTGTTGTCGAGAAATAACTAAGGTATTAGACGGATGATCCTGCCATGGCTTTCCTTGAATTAAAGGGTTTAGTGAAGCGTTACGGCGACTTCACGGCCGTGGAGGATTGCAGTTTGTCCGTTGAGCAGGGCGAGTTTCTTTGTTTGCTCGGTCCCTCTGGCTGCGGCAAGACCACTACGTTACAGATGGTGGCTGGCTTTACTCCGCCGACGGTCGGCCGCATTGTTCTTGATGGAAAAGACATCACGGATCTCAAGCCTAACAAGCGAGGGTTGGGTGTCGTGTTTCAAAGCTATGCATTGTTTCCGCATATGACGGTTCACGATAATGTGGCCTTCGGTTTGCAGATGCGTAAAGTGCCAAGTCCCAACTTGGAGCGTCAGGTCGCAGAGGCACTGGATCTCGTGCATCTTGGTGCCTTTGCCCAACGATATCCGAGTGAACTATCAGGTGGTCAGAAGCAACGGGTTGCCATGGCGCGTGCCTTAGTCATACAGCCACCCGTACTGCTTCTAGATGAGCCCATGGGCGCTCTCGACGCAAAGCTGCGCGAAGAGATGCAGATCGAGTTGCGCGCGCTTCAGCGGCGTGTTGGCATCACAACAATCATGGTGACGCATGATCAAGCCGAGGCGATGACTCTTGCTGATCGTGTGGTGTTGATGAATCAAGGCCGGATTCAACAGATAGCCCGGCCAGTTGAGATGTATGAGGAGCCCAATGGACGCTTCTCGTCAACCTTTCTAGGAAAAGCAAACGTCTTCGAAGGTGCGCGGGTGGCGCTGGGTATCGCGGTGGGGGGGCGTATCCTGCCCTGCCTCGCGGATGCCTGTGAAGGCGATGTCGACTACATCATTCGTCCCGAAAAAATCGGTTTTGTCCAAACGGATCCCATTCTGCGTGGGAACGTTGCTGCACGATTGTTTTTGGGGCATCACTGGTTATTTCAAATTCAAACTGATCTAGGGCTGATTCAAGTCACCCAAGCAAATGTCGAGCTACCAGCGGTGGCGGAGGGGGATGAGGTCGGTTTGAGTTGGCGCACCGAGCATGCGCGAGTCATCACACGTAATCTATCGTAAAGCATGAAAGAGCAACGCAACACACTGCCTTACTGGTTGACAGCACCGAGTGTCTTGGTGATGTTGGCATTTGTCGCGCTGCCCTTGGTGTTGACGCTGTCGATGAGTCTCTATCCCTACGACGCTGCGCAGATGATGGGGAGCACGATGACTTCGGCGAATTATGCGGAGGTTCTGAACGATGATTACTTTCATGTAATTTTCGTGCGCACCTTCGGTATGGCGTTTCTTGTGACGTTGATCTGTATCGTCATTGGAGTTCCCGAGGCCTATGTGTTGAGTCGACTGTCGTCTGAGTGGCGCGCAGTCTCGATGGTAGTCGTGTTGGGGCCGCTGCTGATCTCAGTGGTGGTTCGTACGCTTGGTTGGGCCGTACTGTTAGGCAGCGAAGGCCTGATTAACAAGACTTTGCTAATGATTGGCTTCATCGATGCCCCAATCAAAATGCTATATACCTTCACAGGAGTTGTGATCGCACTGACGCATGTGTTGATGCCTTTTATGGTGCTCGCTGTTTGGGCATCCCTGCAAAAACTTGATCGCGCCACAGAGCAGGCAGCCGAATCGTTGGGTGCGAACATGCTTACAGTCATGTGGCGAATCGTTTTTCCTCAAGTGATTCCAGGCGTGCTGTCAGGTGGCCTCATTGTGTTTGCCTCAGCAGCGAGCGCGTTTGCGACACCGGCCATTATTGGAGGTCGTCGCCTAAAAGTTGTGCCGACAACAATTTATGACGAGTTTTTGGCAAACTTAAATTGGCCCTTGGGCGCAACAATTGCTGTGCTCTTAGTGGTGATCGTCTTGACAGTATCCTTGGTGGCAAACCGCTTGGTAGAGCGTCGTTGGAAGCAGGTGTTCCGATGAAAACACGGAATCCACTTACCTTAGTTGTCTTTCATTGGTTCTTTGTCATTTTTATGTTGGCGCCTCTGTTGATGGTCGTCTTGGTTTCGTTTACCAATAAAGGCTACATCTCCATGCCCTTTGATGGGGCCTCACTAAGATGGTATCGGGCCATACTCGATGCCCCGGACTTTATCGATGCCTTCTGGCGCAGCTTGGCTTTAGGTGCCGCCGCAGCAACAATCGCAACACTGGTAGCGGTGCCAGCGGGCATGGCAATTGCCTGGCATCAATTTCAAGGTCGCGATGCGATTCTGGGCTTATTGTTGTCCCCGTTAATGGTGCCGCATGTTGTTCTAGGGATCGCCTTATTGCAATTTTTGACGCAGATTGGTGGCGCCAGTACGGGCTGGGGCTTAACGGTAGCCCACACGGTGATCGTACTGCCCTACGTATTGCGTTTGGTGGTTGCGGCGGCTACGGGCTTTGATCGAAGCGTGAGCCAAGCTGCTGAATCTCTTGGGGCATCCGGTTGGACGGTATTTCGCAAGATTGAATTACCGCTCATTTTTCCGGGTGTTGCCGGTGGCTGGCTCCTCGCGTTTATCAACAGCTTTGATGAACTCACCATGTCAATCTTTGTAGCATCCGCTTCTACCGAAACGCTACCCGTAAAAATGTATAACCATATCGCACATACGATCGATCCCTTGCTTGCGTCGGTTTCGACTGTTTTGATTGTATTAACGCTGGTTTTGATGGTGGCGCTCGATCGTTTCTACGGGCTTGATAAAGTTCTCTCAGGAAAAACATGAGTAGTTCAAAAGATTGGGATGCCATCGTCATTGGCGGAGGTATGGTTGGAATGGCCGTTGCTTATGGCTTGGCTAAGCAAGGGGAGCGCGTCGCCTTGCTTGATGAGGGTGACGATGCGTATCGTGCTGCACGTGGAAACTTCGGGCTAGTTTGGGTGCAGGGCAAAGGATTAGAGAATCCCGATTACTCGCGTTGGACGATTGGTTCGGCAAGTGCTTGGCCAGCCTTCGCTGATGAGCTGCTGGCTCGCACGGGCGTCTATCCCGACTTATCCCAACCCGGCGGTATTTCCATCAGTTTGAACGACAAAGAGCTGTCCGATCGTGTCACGCGTCTGACGGCTTTGCGCGAGAAACTGAATGGTGTCTACCCGTTCGAGGTCTGGGATGCACGCAAGGTTAAAGAAATGATTCCTGAGACTGGCCCAGCTGTAGCGGGTGCCGTCTATTGTCCGCTCGACGGACATGCTAGTCCGCTGCGTTTATTGCATGCTTTGGTCAAGGGTTTCGAGAGCGCCGGTGGAACACTGATATCTGGCGTGCGCGTGAGTGCCATGGATACTCTGTCCGGTGGTGGTTTTAAGGTGCATACGAATCGTGAGATTTTTGATACAAAGCGCGTCGTACTTGCGGCCGGCTTGGGTAATCGCGATCTCGCTCCGATGGTTGGCTTACGCGCACCGGTGGCCCCTAATCGAGGTCAAATTTTAGTAACGGAGCGTGTCAAACCATTTTTAAAATATCCGACCTTGCATGTACGACAAACCAATG
>JBILJY010000044.1:0-14925 GCA_044376975.1 Burkholderiaceae bacterium
TTTGCACGAGAAATACAAACAACCCCATTTTCTAGCGGCTCACGTAGGCCCTCCCGTACTTTGCGATCGTACTCGGGCAGTTCGTCAAGGAATAGCACGCCATGATGCGCCAACGAGACTTCTCCGGGCGTTGGTCGAGCTCCGCCACCGATGATGGCTACTGCCGAGGCCGAATGGTGCGGACTGCGCACTGGCCTTTGGTTGGATATCGCTGTATCTAAGCCAGCATACGCAGAGATTGCTGCGAGCTCTAATGCCTGCTTGCTTGTAAGTGGCGGAAGAATCCCTGGCAATCGTTTAGCGAGCATACTTTTTCCGACGCCTGGGGCACCGCACATCAGCAAACTGTGTCCACCACTCGCTGCAACCTCAAGAGCACGTTTGGCCATTGTCTGACCACGCACATCCGATAAACATAACGATGGTTGCGGCAACAAGGTTAGCTTGCGTGGCGCTAGGGGTTGTAATGTATTGTCGCCTTGCAGATGGGCTACCACCTCAGCAAGGGTGTTCGCACCCAGAACATGTAGTTCTGGAATATTTGCAGCCTCTATCGCGTTACTCATGGGAAGAATCAACACACAATCGGGCTGGGTGCGAGCCACGGCGAGACCGAGCGCTATCGCGCCGCGCGTGGGTACCAGGGCGCCCGTGAGCGAGAGCTCTCCGGCAAGCACCAGCGCTGACAACATTCCAGGCGCAGCCACTGTAATTTGCCCTGACACCAAAAGCACACCCAGTGCGATAGGTAAATCAAAGCGTCCGGACTCTTTAGGCAAATCAGCTGGTGACAGGTTGACGATCAGCCGGCCGCTTGGAAACGCAAGGCCCGTGCTGAAGATCGCGGCCCGAACGCGCTCTCGGCTCTCTCGAACCTCCGCGTCTGCGAGTCCGACAATATGAAAGGCAGGAAGCCCAACACCGAGATGCGTTTCTACTCTGACGAGTGGTGCATCCAAACCAACTAAGGAACGACTGAGCAGAATCGCCAGCGACATACGTCCTCCACAAAGAGGTCGATTATGAAGCGGTGTTAATACGAATCGGCCATCGACTGATTCGGCTTAGCCTAGCGCATTAGTCCGTACTTGTTTCCAAAATCGAAATGCGGTGTTCAAGTGCCTGAAGCTGAGTTTCTAAAGCCTCGAGACGCGTTTGGGCCTTACCTAGGAGCGCAACTTGCACATCAAACTCCTCGCGCGTAATGAGATCCATGCGCGTGAACGCTTGGCCCATAAACGCTTTCACGTTGCGTTCGATATCTGCCGCTGGGCTGCGTGCAATCAGGTCAGCCACGTTCTTTTGAAATTCCTCAAACCAAGGATTTTTTTGCATCGCCTACTCTCAAGTTGGGTCGTCGTTAACGCATTTTAGCCCTCAGCACTGCCAATCGCGCAGCTCGATCCCGCGATCTCTCGTAAATCAGTGCAATGAAGCAGGATCGATTGAGCTAGCGCGGTTCAGAGATGTGGCGACCTGCACACGCAAGGCATTCGAATGAGCGCGAAGAATTTCTTTCTTGACTGAAAGAAGCTGCTGCGGATGCATTGAAAACTGAGTCAGTCCCAGCCCCAGTAATAAGCGCGTAAGCTGTGGATCCCCTGCCATTTCACCACAAAGGGCGACGGACTTACCGACGCGGATCCCAGCGTTAATAACGTTTGCAATGAGTCGCAGTATCGCGGGGTGCAGGGGATCGTACAAACCTGCAACCTCATTATCAGCCCGGTCGATCGCCAGTGTGTATTGAATTAAATCATTTGTGCCAATCGATAGAAAATCAAGCGCATCGGCAAACGGTTCAATCGCAATCGCCGTTGCAGGAATCTCGACCATCGCCCCAACCTCAATATTGTTGGCGTAGGACTGGCCACGTAGGTCGAGCTCCGCCATCGCACTGGCGATCGCGGCTCGCGCCGCACGAACTTCGTGCATATGGGCAACCATTGGAATCAAAATCCGGACAGTGCCATGCGCAGACGCGCGCAAAATCGCACGTAACTGCGTTGCGAATAAATCAGGATGTGCAAGACAATAACGAATTGCACGCAATCCAAGAGCAGGATTCGTCGCCACCGTCGCTTCTCCGTCTAGTGCCTTATCCGCACCGACATCCAATGTGCGTATAGTGACCGGACGGTGCTGCATCGTTCTTACGACAGAGGCATAAGCTTGGTACTGTTCTTCTTCAGTAGGGAGCTCACTACGTCCAATAAAGAGAAACTCGCTACGAAACAAACCTATTCCAGTCGCTCCATTAGCAAGTGCACTCTCTGCTTCGTCGGGTAATTCTATATTTGCTTGTAAAGAAACAGTTATCCCGTCTTGTGTTTCCGCCGGGACATCTTTGAGCTGGGCTAAAACAACTCGCTCTTGGGCGTGCTGCCTCTGTAATACGCGGTACTGCTCTAATGCTTGGACTGAGGGATTGACGAGCAACGTGCCACGAACGCCATCGACCACGACAACGTCGCCATCACGCACGAGGCTTCTCACTTGCCCGAGTCCTACGACAGCAGGAACATCCATGCTACGAGCAACGATCGCTGTGTGCGATGTTGGCCCTCCTAAGTCGGTGGCAAAGCCCGCAAAACGTCCGCCTCGTAAGCGGATCATATCCGCCGGAGAAATATCATGGGCGATAACGACCAGCGGCTCAGAAGATTGACCAACGCGTTCGAGAGACAACATCGGACGTGAGCCACCAAGTACGTGCAAGACTCGCTCAATAACCTGCCGAACGTCGGCTCCGCGCTCACGCAGATACTCATCTTCCATTGCCGCAAACTGCTCCCCGAGCAATTGCCCTTGCGTGGTCAATGCCCATTCAGCGTTATAGAGTTTCTCTTGGATCAACGATAAGGCCTGATCAGCCAAGAGCGGGTCCGACAGCAACATCCCATGTACATTGAGTAACGCGCCAAGCTCGCGTGGCGCATCCTCCGGAAGCGTTTCCGCTAGCTCGAGCATCTCACGTCGTGCAGTGTCTAGTGCGACCGTTAGTCTCGACTGTTCTGCAACGACGCTGTCGGCAGAAATTCTGTAGTGCGCAACTTCAAGAGCGGTTGCACCCATCACGACCGCTCGACCAATTGCGTAGCCGTGAGCGGCACGCTGACCAGACAAGCACAACATCGGTGTGCTTGCTGGGTCAGCTAGCGTCTTATTGCCCTTCGCCGAATTTGTCATTGAATAACGCCTGAACGGCTGCTACGGCCTGGTCGGCGTCGCTCCCGCTGGTCTCAATTGTCACGGTCGTACCCAGCCCTGCAGCAAGCATCATGACACCCATAATACTTTTCGCATTCACACGCTGCCCAGACTTAATGATAAAGACCTCGCAGGCGAATTGACTCGCCAACTGTGTGAGTTTCGCCGCAGCTCGCGCGTGTAGTCCGAGTTTATTAGAGATAACGATATCGAGTGCAGGCATAAGGTTTGGAGATCCGTTTATAGGATGGCTTACGAATTTTGCTTAGTCTACACGCAACACGGAGTGCGCGGCACCCGCCAGCGCACTCGCGGCAACATCTTCGAGGCTGCCTTGTCGATAGTTTATGGCGCGCAGCAACATCGCCGCGTTCGCACCACCCAGTACACAGGCGGCCGTACCTTCCAGACGGGCGGCCTCACTCGCTTTTACTGCAATATTCGAGGGGCTAGCGCCAGGAAGATCAGTGAGCACCAGGACACCGTCGCCGCGGTCGGCCTGCGTAATGAGTTTAGCCACCCGAGGAGAGCAATCCTGGGCACACTCGTTCGGCTCAATATCTAAGGCAATGACCTCGGGGTCACGGCCTAAAACGTGGCGGGCACAAGATACCAACGCGGTAGCGAGTGGTGCATGGGCAACAACTAGAATGGAAATCATTGCGCTTACGCAGCTAGGCTAACTGCGGCCTCAAGCGCCTGAACGAAACGGGCGCCAACATCAAACCCAGTTTGCTCGGTAATCTCAACGAAACACGTCGGGCTTGTCACGTTAATCTCGGTGACGTAATCGCCGATGACATCTAAGCCGACAAGCAACAATCCGCGCTTGGCGAGCTTAGGCCCGATTTGAGCCGCTATGTGCGTGTCTCGCTCAGACAAAGGTTGTGCGACCCCCCGCCCGCCCGCTGCTAAATTACCGCGCGTTTCTCCAGCAAGGGGGATCCGCGCCAAGCAATAAGGAACCGCTTCTCCACCAATCAACAGAATCCGCTTGTCACCTTGCGTGATCTCAGGAATATAGCGTTGGGCCATAATGGTTCGGCAACCGTCGTTGGTCAAGGTCTCGAGAATCGCGTTGCGATTCGTTTCATTAGGAGTCAACCGAAAAACTCCGGTACCACCCATGCCGTCAAGTGGCTTAACAATTACATCGCGATGCTCAGTGTGAAACGCCTTCAGACGCAACATGTCCCGGCTCACCAGAGTTGGAGCAGTAAATTCCGCAAATTCTGTAATGGCCAACTTCTCAGGGTGATTACGAATGGCAGCACCGCTATTGAATACTTTCGCACCTTGAGCCTGTGCGTACTCAAGCATATGCGTTGCGTACACATACTCCATATCGAATGGAGGGTCCTTACGCATGAGCACGGCACCAAAGGTATGCAAGGGTGTATCCACCCCTGCCTGCGTCTCAGTCCACCACGCTCGTGCGTGCAAGTCGGCACCCTCAACAAGTTCTATTGAGCCTGCCTTGGCGCGAACCTCTCCAGCTTCAATAAACAAATCACCCTGCATCGCTACGCAAAGCGTATGACCTCGAGCCACGAGGGCCCGCATCATCGCCACAGAGCTATCTTTGTAAGCGTTTAGGCTCTCGAGCGGATCAAGTACAAATAGAACCCGCATCGATTAAGCCGCAGCCTCGGCCTTACCTGGCGCTTTCTTGCGAGGAGCAAGCACCATGACCATTTGCCGGCCTTCGAGTTTAGGCATCGCTTCAACGACTGCCATGTCCGTCAGATCATCCCGCACGCGTTCAAGCACGCGCATGCCGAGTTCTTGGTGCGCCATCTCACGACCACGAAAACGCAGTGTGACTTTAGCCTTGTCGCCTTCGTCAAGGAAGCGCTTAAGGTTACGAAGTTTCACTTGGTAGTCACCTTCGTCGGTGGCTGGGCGGAACTTCACTTCTTTGACTTGAATAATTTTTTGCTTCGCGCGAGCCTCAGCTAGGCGCTTTTGCTCTTGGTACTTGAACTTGCCATAATCCATCAGGCGACACACGGGCGGCTCTGCGTTTGGCGCGATCTCGACGAGATCTATTTCGTTTTCTTCGGCCATCCGAATGGCGTCGAATATTTTTACGATACCGAGTTGTTCACCTTCGATTCCAAGCAAGCGCACTTCGGGAACTCGGATTTCACCGTTAATGCGATGGGGTTTTTCTGTTGCGATGTTGACGACTCCTAAGGATTAGGCTGACTGCGATACAGTCAAACCGGAATTGCGGCGTAATGCCACGTCTTCGGACAATAAGGCAGAGAACTGAGCTAATGGCATAACGCCTAGCTCGACCCCGCCGCGTCCGCGCACAGCTACAGCCCCGGCCTGACGCTCTTTGTCGCCAACAACCAAAATATAGGGGACTTTCTGCAAACTGTGCTCTCTGATTTTATAGTTAATCTTTTCACTACGTAAATCAGATTCTACTCTAAAGCCTTGTTTTTTCAGGGATTGTGCTATTTCCGCCGCATAATCGGCTGTAGGTTCCGAAATGCAGCAGATAACCGCCTGCACTGGCGCCAACCAAGCCGGCATCGCGCCGGAGTGGTTTTCAATCAACATGCCGATGAATCGCTCAAACGAGCCCAAAATCGCACGGTGCAGCATCACAGGCGCGCGCCGTTGATCCGACGCATCGACGAACTCTGCTCCAAGCCTCTGGGGCATCGAGAAATCAACCTGGATGGTCCCGCATTGCCAGTGACGTCCGATGGCATCCTTGAGCGTGTACTCAATTTTGGGGCCATAGAAAGCGCCCTCACCCGGCGAAACTTCGAACGCACACCCAGTACGACGAAGGCTTTCCATAAGCGCGGTTTCAGCTTTGTCCCAAACCTCATCGCTACCGATACGCTTTTCCGGCCGGGTCGCCACCTTGTACAACACTTCATGGAAACCAAAATCAGCATAGACCTTCTGAAGCAAAGCGGTAAAGTCTGCGCACTCGTCTTGCAGCTGATCTTCTGTACAAAAAATGTGTCCGTCGTCTTGCGTAAAACCACGCACACGCATCATTCCGTGCAGCGAACCGGAGGGCTCATTACGGTGACACTGACCAAACTCACCATACCTCAGCGGCAAGTCGCGGTATGAGTGCAAACCAGAATTAAAGATCTGCACGTGGCCCGGACAGTTCATGGGTTTGAGTCCGTAAACACGGTTTTCGGACTCAGTGGTGAACATATTCTCGCGATAGTTATCCCAGTGACCCGTCTTTTTCCAAAGTGAAATATCCAGGATCTGTGGCGCCTTGACCTCTTGATAGCCATTGTCGCGATACACCGCGCGCATGTATTGCTCGACCTGTTGCCAGATCGCCCAGCCCTTGGGATGCCAAAAGATAAGTCCCGGGCCTTCCTCTTGGAAGTGGAACAGATCGAGATCGCGTCCGATCTTACGGTGATCACGTCGCTCCGCCTCTTCGAGCATATGCAAGTAAGCGTCTTGCTCTTCTTTTGTTGCCCACGCAGTACCGTAGATGCGTTGGAGCATCTCATTATTACTATCGCCACGCCAATACGCGCCAGCAACTTTCATTAATTTGAAAACTTTTAACTTGCCCGTGCTTGGCACGTGCGGCCCCCGACACAAATCGATAAAGTTACCCTCGCGATACAAACTAATCGGCTCGTTTCCTGGAATAGCGCCAATAATTTCTGCTTTATAGGTTTCGCCAATACCTTTGAAATACGCAACCGCTTCGTCACGCAGCCACTCTTCTCGGGTAACAACCTCATCCTTCTTCGCAAGCTCGGCCATCTTCTTTTCAATGGCAATTAAGTCATCAGGTGTAAAAGGACGCTTGTAAGAAAAATCATAGTAAAAGCCGTTTTCAATGACTGGACCGATCGTGACTTGCGCGTCAGGAAACAGTGCCTTGACTGCATAGGCCAATAAGTGGGCGGTGGAATGTCTGATTAGATCTAGACCCTCCACATCCTTCGTTGTAATGATTGCAAGCTTCGTGTCGTGTTCAATGCGATGCGTCGTATCTACGAGTTTGGATTGACCGGCTAAGGAGACTCGCCCGCCGAGGGCCGCACGCGCTAAGCCCGCGCCGATCGATTGTGCAACCTCGGCAACGGTAACGGGCCCCGGATATTGTCGTTGGGAACCGTCTGGCAATGTGATCGTGACCATCAGCAATCCTGTGAACAAAAAAATAGCGGCCCTAAGCCGCTGTTTTGCACCTGCATATACCTGCAGCCAACCAGCTACGGGCCAAAATTGGTAGGCGGTATTGGAATCGAACCAACGACCTCCACGATGTCAACGTGGCGCTCTAACCAGCTGAGCTAACCGCCTGTAAAGACAACGATTATATCGGTTTAGCAGCCCGCCTGTCAAAAGGCTATCTTCAAACGCGCTTTACCGACAGCAGAGACAAATTCCAACATTTTGTCCGCAGACTTGATGCCGGGGCTTGACTCCACACCGCTGCTTACGTCAACCGCCCAGGGGTGGGTGGCTTCAATCGCTGCTTGCACATTCAGTGCATTCAGGCCACCAGACAGAATAATGGACTGTGCTTGGCGCAGTTGCTTGACGCCGCCAAGCAAGCCGTGATCGAAACCATGTCCGCTTCCGCCAAACAAAGGTGAATAACTGTCAAACAGCCATCCGCACGCTGAAATATAGCCCGCGCAATGAGCAGCGAGACCTGCACTCGTATCTAGCCCAGGTGCTCCGACTCGAAACGCTTTCAAATATGGCCGTCCGAAGCTTGAGCAAAACTCTGGCGTCTCATCCCCGTGAAACTGAAGTGTCGCAGGCGACATCTCGTGAATCACTTCATCAACGAAAGAACGATCTGGATTAACGAATAGCGCCACGCTGGTTACAAAGGGTGGAAGTGCGGCACACAGCTCGCTTGCGCGCGAGGGGCTAACGTAACGCTTACTCGATGGGTGAAACACAAATCCTAACGCGTCCGCCCCAGCGGCAACGGCACATAAAAGATCCTCTTCGCGGGTAATCCCACAAATCTTGATGCGCGTGCGTTTGTTATTGCTCATAGTTTGTCTTCAAAGTTTATGCTGTCAAGACTAAAGCCCTCTGTACTTACGCGCGGGAACTCGTAACCTGGATAATCCACCTCGGTCAAATAGAGACCGTGCGCAGAAAACGTTGGTGCGCCAAGTGTTCGATCCCGTGCGAACAATAGTCGGGCGATATACCCCTCATCCTCCCGACCTTGCCCAACCTGCACTAAAGCTCCCATGATATTACGAACCATGTGATGTAGAAATGCATTGGCTGTTAAACGAACGAGAATTTTCTGCCCCTGAAGGGCAACGTCAACTTTATGCATCTGTCGTATTGGCGACTTCGCCTGACATTGCGATGAACGAAAGCTAGAAAAATCATGCTCTCCGAGCAAAGCGTTCGCCGCCGCTCGCATTGCAGCTACGTCTAACTTTTGATGTACCCAACCCACTCGTCCATCCCACAGCGGGTGTCTCACGCGGGTATTCAAGATCACATAAGTATACGTCCGCGATGCTGCACTGAATCTCGCATGAAATGTAGCGTCGACTTCCCGCGCCCATTGCACGGCCACGCTCGGAGGAAGGTGGGCATTCGTGCCACGCACCCAGGATTCTTGCGCACGCTCGATCGTCGTATCTAGGTGAATGACCTGATCTAGCGCATGTACGCCGGTGTCTGTCCGTCCGGCACAAACGGTACCGATAGGTTGCGCCGCGAAACGCGACAAGGCTAGTTCGAGACAGTCCTGCACTGTTTGCCCGTGCGGCTGCTTTTGCCAACCCTGCCAAGCCTGGCCGTCATAAGCGATACCTAAAGCAATTCGCTTCACGGCGTCGCTCTGACTCGATGGTCCAACTACACCTTCCCCGATACAGCTGGGCCCGGCTTTGTATCGCTTGCCGGGGAGTCTAAATTCAGATCAAGAGACTGAAGCTTTTGATCAAACGCTTTTGAAACTTCCGCATTGTTTGTGGCGTGATAAGCACCATTATTCTCTCGCGTACCAGCGCGACGCAGCATCAAGGCCATGAGCAGTGCCAACACTGCCGAAGCACCCAGTACAACCCACAGTACATTGTCGTTTGCGGCTTGCTGCACCCGAGCCAGTCCCGTTGCAGGGGGACGCTGTGTGGTGTCTGGGCCCTTAGGGCGATCGACTTGCCCTGCATCAGCGTTAGGACGTGATACCGATCCAACTGCAGCGCTGTTGGTATTTTGTGTGGCTTGTGGCGTACTCGCGGGCTCAGTCTGCGTGCGGACAGCATCGCGCAGCTGCTGCAGGTTCTGTTGAAGCAACTCAATGCGCTGTTGCATTTCTTTGAGCTCTTGCGCAGCCGCTACTTTAGCGTCATCTTCCGACGTGCCCGGTGCCGCTGAACTCAGACGCAACTGATCGCCCGTTGGTGCCGGCTGCGCTACCGGTGCAGGCGGCTTAACCGACCCCGACTCGGTCGGCCCAGGAACAACCGTTGGCGTTACCGTTGGCGCTGGTGCTGGCGTTGGCGTCGGTACCGCAACAACAGCGGGTGGCATCGACGACTCAGACTGGGCCGAAACAGTAGCAACCGTTCCGGTTTGAATAGCACGTCCCGCCGTTCCGCGTCCTTGTTTGAAGGCTGCCGCATGCTTGAGGAACATACCGTACGCATACTTCGAATCGATCGTCAGTATCGTTTTTGCGTCTGGTATTGACAAGGTGGCTCCCGCGCGAAGCTGATTCATATTCTGCGATAGGAACGCGCTCGGATTCGCCTGGTAGAGTCCCCAAAGCATTTGGTATAAATCCGCACCTGCTACAGCGTAACGCTGTGCAATAGCCGACAGGGTATCGCCGGGGACAACAAGGACACTTCCCTGACCCGAGGCACTGACGAGAACCAGGTAGCTAGACTGCACCGCCAAGCGCGCGTTCGCAAGCGTCACGTCAAGTAAGACATCCACAATCGGCACATTCACTGGTTGTGACGAGCGCAGAACTAATCGCCGTGACCCCGGAGTGAAACCCGGCTCTACACGCACCGACAAGGTCGACAGAGGTGCGGGAGCAGTCAGCCCTGCAGCGGCCCAAGCCTGCGCTCCAGCCACTGTAACCTTTAAGGCGTCAGCGTCCGATGCGGTCAACTCGTACAACGGAATTTCGACACGCAAGGGTGCACCCGCTGGTGACATAACACTCCCGTGTCCGGGCTTTGCTGCCAAAGTGGTGCTTGCCAAGCCCAACGACGTCAAGCATACCAACGCCAACTGAGATCCAATACGCATCGTCTTTTCCTTAATCATCACAGTTGACCCAGCGTGATGCGAAGCATTCTACGGAGCGGCTCGGCAGCTCCCCAGAGCAGTTGATCACCTACGGTGAACGCGCCCAAGTAGTCGCTACCCATCGATAGCTTTCGCATACGTCCCACGGGGATATCAAGCGTACCCGTCACCGCAACAGGCGAGAGGTCTCTTAGCGTATCTTCCTTGGTGTTGGGTATGACCTTCGCCCACTGTGTTCCCTTTTCAACGATGTCAACAACCTCGTCCAGCGGTACATCTTGCGTAAGCTTGATCGTCAGAGCTTGGCTATGGCAACGCATCGCGCCAATACGAACACACAGCCCATCAATGGGAATCGCTGTGGAACCGAAGCCTTGTCCGCGGCCGAGAATTTTATTGGTCTCCGCTTCGCCTTTCCACTCCTCGCGGGACATCCCATTGCCTAGGTCTTTGTCTATCCAAGGTATCAGATTGCCGGCTAGCGGAACGCCAAACTGTTCTGTAGGTAGGCGACCAGACTGTTGAATCGAAAGTACCTGCCTGTCGATGTCGAGGATTGCAGAGGCTGGATCGCTTAAGGCAGTACGTACCTCTGCGTTAATCAACCCGAATTGCGTAAGCAACTCGCGCATGTGCTGCGCCCCACCACCGGATGCTGCTTGGTAAGTCATGGACGTCATCCATTGGATCAAGCCTTGATTAAACAGACCCGCCAAGCCCATCAACATACAACTAACCGTGCAGTTCCCGCCTATAAAGTCTTTCACTCCGCGCTTCAGTGCAGCGTCAATCATGGACCGATTCACCGGATCCAATACGATAATCGCATCGTCCTTCATACGAAGCGTACTCGCGGCGTCAATCCAATAGCCTTTCCACCCCGCCGCCCTTAGCTTTGGATACACCTCTGCGGTGTAATCTCCGCCTTGCGCCGTCACGATGGTGTTGAGCTTCTTTAAGGCATCAATGTCATAGGCATTCTGCAGAGCGGTTTCACCAGCCCACGTTGGGCTTTTTCCGCCAGCGTTACTAGTCGAGAAAAATACCGGGTCAATGAGTGCGAAATCACCTTCATCGCGCATGCGCTGCATGAGCACAGATCCAACCATACCGCGCCAACCGACCAAACCGACAGAGTGTTTCATTTCAGAGCTTTTTTAAAAATAAATGACAAATTTGTGACCATTTTAACGCTAATTAAAACTTAACCGAGCGCTTTAAGAATTGCGTCACCCATCGCGGCTGTTCCAACCTTTGTCGTACCAGCCTCATAAATATCAGCGGTGCGGAAACCCTGCTGCAAGACGCGCTGCACCGCCTGTTCGATGCGCTTAGCTTGGGCATCATTATCGAGCGAATAACGCAGCAACATGGCAGCCGACAAAATTGTAGCGATAGGATTTGCGACGCCTTTGCCAGCGATGTCAGGTGCCGAGCCATGGCTTGGCTCATACAGTCCCTGGCCAGAGGCGTTCATGGACGCGGAGGGCAACATGCCAATCGAGCCCGTCAACATGGCCGCTTCATCCGACAGGATATCGCCAAACAAATTGCCCGTCACGATGACATCAAAATCGCGTGGCGCACGAACCAGTTGCATGGCAGCGTTATCAACATACATATGCGTCAGCGCAACGTCGGGATACTCTTTGGCAACTTCAATCACGGTATCACGCCAAAGCTGCGAGGTTTCAAGAACATTGGCCTTGTCAACGCTGCATAGCTTACGACCGCGCTTCTGCGCAGCTTGGAATCCGAGATGAGCAATGCGTCGAATCTCCGGTTCTGCATAGCGCATCGTATCGAAACCTTCCTTGCTTCCAGCAAACGGGCCGTCAGTCGCAGTACGAATGCCACGGGGTGTTCCAAAATAAATGTCGCCAGTCAGTTCACGCAAAATCAAAATATCAAGACCAGACACGATTTCGGGTTTCAGCGACGAAGCATTTGCGAGTTCTGGATACAAAATAGCCGGCCGCAGATTGGCAAATAAACCTAGCGACTTACGCAATCCAAGGATCGCTTGTTCAGGTCGGTGTTCGCGAGGCAGCTTGTCATACTTCCAGTCACCCACCGCTCCAAACAACACGGCATGAGACTCTTGCGCAAGCTTCAGTGTGCTGGGCGGCAGAGGATGCCCATGCAGATCATAGGCCGTTCCACCAACCGGGGCATGTTCAATTTCCAACGGAATACTCAGCGCCTTGAGTACGCGAACGGCCTGTTCGATAATTTCGGCACCAATGCCATCGCCAGGCAACACCGCAATTTTTTTTGTCATGATGTCTACATCCAAAAATATTGGGCCGGAAAACCGGCCCGTTTAAACGAGGTCTAACGGACAATCGGCACAACATCCAGCCAGGGATGACGCGCAAGACGTTCTGCTTCGAATGCGCGAATTTTTTCTTCTTTACGTAGCGTTAATCCGATTTCATCCAACCCATTTACAAGACAGTATTTGCGGTGAGGTGTAATGTCGAACTCCATACCGCGTCCATCGGGGGCAATCACTACCTGCTTCTCTAGGTCAATCGTCAACTTATAGCCGACAAAGCCGCGCACTTCATCGAACAAACGCGCCACCTGAAGCTCTGACAATACGATCGGAAGAAAACCGGTCTTGTAGCTGTTGTTGAAAAAGATGTCCGCGAACGAAGGCGCAATCACGGCTCTAAAACCATACTGAGCCAGTGCCCAAGGTGCGTGCTCACGGCTCGAGCCACATCCAAAGTTCTTGCGGCCAAGCAATATAGAAGCATCTTGATAGCGGGAATGATTCAGTACAAAATCCGGATTCAGCGGTCGTTTGGAATTATCCATTCCTGGCTCACCGTGATCCAAGTAGCGCAACTCATCGAACAAATTAGGTCCGAATCCAGTACGCTTAATTGACTTCAGGAACTGTTTAGGGATGATGAGATCGGTGTCAACGTTCTCACGATCTAAAGGGGCCACAAGGCCTTGATGTGTTGTGAATGCGTCCATGATGATTACCGGAAGTTACGTACGTCGACAAAGTGGCCAGCAACGGCAGCAGCAGCAGCCATTGCGGGGCTAACGAGGTGTGTGCGTCCGCCCTGCCCCTGACGCCCTTCAAAATTTCGATTGGATGTGGAGGCGCAACGTTCACCTGGCTCGAGCCTATCGGCGTTCATCGCGAGGCACATTGAACAACCAGGTTCACGCCATTCGAAACCAGCCTCAATAAAAATCTTGTCCAAGCCTTCGCGCTCAGCCTGTGCCTTCACCAAGCCGGAGCCCGCAACCACCATCGCCTGACGCACCGTACTCGCAACGCGCTTGCCCCGAGCAACAGCAGCCGCTGCTCGAAGATCTTCAATCCGTGAAGTCGTACACGAACCGATAAACACGCGATCAATCTTGATGTCTTCGATGGGAGTATTGGGTTTGAGGCCCATGTACTCCAGAGCACGCTCCATACCGCTTCGACGCATGTCATCTTTCTCGCGATCAGGATCTGGTACTCGACCCGTGACAGGCAACACCATCTCTGGCGATGTTCCCCAAGTCACCTGCGGGGCAATCTGTTTTGCATCAATATCAACCACACGGTCAAAATGAGCACCCTCATCCGAGCGTAGTGTCTTCCAATAGGCAACTGCCGTATCCCACAGCGCGCCACTTGGCGCAAACGGCCTACCCACAAAGTAATCAATTGTCTTCTGATCTACCGCCACCATTCCGGACCGCGCACCCGCCTCGATTGACATGTTACACAGGGTCATGCGACCTTCGATTGACAAGTCGCGAATCGCGCTGCCAGCGAACTCGATGGCATGTCCAGTGCCGCCCGCCGTGCCGATGACGCCGATAACATGCAAAATAATATCTTTGGCGGTGCAACCTGTTGGAAGCGTGCCTTCGACTCGCACCAACATATTCTTATTCTTTTTAGCCTGCAGGGTCTGGGTCGCCATCACGTGTTCAACTTCGGATGTGCCGATACCGAAAGCCAGCGCCGCCACAGCACCGTGCGTGCTTGTGTGTGAATCACCACAGACAACCGTCATGCCAGGCAACGTCGCGCCTTGCTCAGGACCAATCACATGCACAATACCCTGGCGTAGGTCGTTCATCTTGAATTCGATGACATTGTGTTTTGCACAGTTCGCATCCAAGGTATCCACTTGCAGCTTGGAGATCGGATCAGTGATCCCTTCTTTGCGGTCAATGGTAGGGACGTTATGGTCAGCCACCGCAAGGTTCGCGTTCAAACGCCACAACTTGCGTCCTGCTAACTCCAATCCCTCGAAGGCCTGGGGGCTGGTGACTTCGTGCAAAAGATGACGATCGATATACAGGATGGTGGTGCCGTCGGCCTCTTCATGGACCACGTGAGCGTCCCACAGCTTGTCGTAAAGGGTTTTTTTCATGACGTTGTCTCTGTCAGTCACAGTCTAGTGTTAATAAATCAGCATTTGATTATGCCAT
>JBILJY010000045.1:0-14877 GCA_044376975.1 Burkholderiaceae bacterium
CGACTGGGTAGCTATGCCCAGCGATCCTACGGCATATGGCCAGGCGCTGTATGCGACGTTGCGGTCGTTGGATCAGGCGGGCTACGAACGGATCCTCTGGGAGGCTGTTCCTCAGGGGGCGCAATGGTTAGGTGCGGCGGACCGGCTTGGACGTGCTGCCGCCTAAGGTAAACCTCATAAGATAAGTTGCGATTGTGTCTGGAATTTGTAGGTGATTTGAAAAATTTAAATTATGCTAGGTGGCGCAAATTTCACAAAGACAAACGATCTGATAGTCATCGGATCGTCAACAATACTAAAAGAGAGCGACCATGCATAAATTTTTTTACGCACTGTTGGCGGTAGTCGGTTTGGTGTTCGGACCTGTCAACGCACATGCACAAGCTTATCCGGATAAACCGATCAAGCTGATTGTTCCGTGGCCACCAGGGGGTGGCGCCGATGTCGTATCCCGCCTGTTGTCCAAAGCGGTTGGCGATGAGCTTGGCACGCAAATATTCATCGAGAACCGAGGAGGTGCAGCAGGAAATATTGGTGCGACAGCAGCTGCGCGCTCTACCCCGGATGGTTACACGATTGCTTTTGCATATTCGGGTACACATTCAATTAATCGGCACTTGTATAAATCGATGCCTTTTGAAGAAAGCGATTTTACGCCTATCGTCTTCGTGGCATCGGTTCCACAATTGTTAACGGTCAGGACAGACAGCCCGTTCAAGTCCGTTGCGGATGTGATTGCGGCGGCAAAAGCGAATCCAGGAAAACTTACCTACGGTTCGAGCGGCAATGGTGCAATCAATCACTTGGCTGGACAAATGTTTGCAGACATGGCGGGTGTCAAGCTGCAGCACGTTCCTTACAAAGGAGGCGCACCGGCGACTAATGCGATTCTGTCAGGTGAAATTGATTTGATTTTTGGTGAGCCTGCGCCATTGTTGCCGCACGTTAAAAGTGGAAAACTGCGTGCGTTGGCCGTCACAAGTGCCAAGCGCTCGCCAGGTGTTCCTGAACTACCCACCATTGCAGAGGTCGCTGTACCGCGGTATGAGGTCACTTCGTGGAATGGTTTTCTGGCTCCAGCAGGAACACCAGAAGCAGCAATCAAGCGACTCAACGCTGCGTTCAATAAAGTTCTGTCTGATCCAGCGATGCGTGAGCGCTTGATCCAGATGGGATACGAACCAGTAGGTGGTGCGCCTGAGTTGTTTTCTGCACATATCGCTGCTGAAACAAAGAAGTGGGGCCCTGTTATTAAGGACTCTGGGCTTGAGATGAACTAGATGATTTTCATGAGTCAAAGCGGGATCACAGATCCCGCTGGTGAGCCAGCTTGGCGCGAGTGGTATGTCGAGCATTTGCGAGTCATGTGTACGGTTGAGGGCATCGATTCGGCCCAGCGCTTTCGTACGCAAACGCCGGATTGGCCCCCTTCGCTTGCGATGTATACCATTCGAGCGCCCGAGGTATTTGTTGATCCGTACTATCAAAAAATTCGCGGTATGGGACCTTGGTTGCAGTTGATTGATAAGCGCTACTACAAGCGTAATTTATTTGATGGTGACACCGACGGTGCAGCTATCGTTGCGCCGCATTTGAGGCATGCTGAAGTACTACTGGTTACGGATCAGCCCTCGCCGGGGCTTGTAGATAGTGCGTTGTCATTTATGTGGTTAAGATCGGTAGGCTTAGATCGCACCACGCCATATCGAGGCATTTGCGTCGTCTCTCAACTGCAGGCGCAAGGCTTGTCTCATCGTGCCGATATCGCTATATACCGACCGGACTGAATCGCCATGGATTCATCACGCCTTACCTTAATCGCAGGAGCGACCGGTCAAATTGGTAGCAGTGTGGGTACGCACTTGTTCGAACAACAGGGATGGAATCCGCTTGGTCTGGCACGTACACCCCAGAAAGATGCACCATATCCAATGTTGACCCTTGATCTGACAGACGCACAAGACTGTTTGAACAAGATTGCGGCACTGTCAGCGGTGACGCATGTTCTATACGCAGCGCGTTACGATCACTTTGGTGGAGAGCTCGAGTCACGCGAGACGAATGTGCGCATGTTGGAAAATTTGCTGAATGCGCTAGATTCAGTTTCTGGAAATCTACAGCATATTCACCTTGTGCACGGCACAAAATACTATGGACATACCGTAAAAGAGCGTCGTACTCCCTATCAGGAGGATGATGCATGCGGAAACTTCAATAGTTTTTATTACGAGCAGCAATGCCTGCTCGAGCAACGTCAACGCGGTAAAAAGTGGTCGTGGTCGATCTCTCGGCCGCACGCATTTTGTAACTATCGCGTTGATGAAGCGCGAAACATGATTTTACTCGTGGGGCTATACGCATCGATTTTGCGAGAGCTAGGATTGCCGCTTGTTTATCCCGGCACTTTGCGCAGTTATAGAGCCAAAACACAATTTTCATGGTTGCCAACCTTGGCGCGGGCGGCGACTTGGATGATGACGGACGAGCGCTGCGCAAATCAGGCCTATAACATTGTGAATGGCGATCCCATGAGTTGGTCTGAGCTTTGGCCGCTCTTTGCCGACTACTTTGGGATGGAGTTGGGGACGCCAGAAGACTCTACATTCGCTGATTTTGCGCGGCAGCACGCGCAGACATGGACGGGTATGGTGAGTAAATATGGGTTGCGCAGGACAGACCTCGCAACGCTGGCGCAGTGGCCTTATGGTGACTATGTGATGTCATTGCAATGGGATGTCGTATCCTCTATGGATAAAGCCGCTCGGGATGGCTTTCATGAGCGCGTCAATACCACGAACATGTGGATAGAAGGTTTTGATTTCTTTAGATCACAAAAAATTATTCCTTGAAGGTAGAAATAACGTGGCAGCAACGATTGAGACAGATGTACTGGTGGTGGGTGGGGGCGGAGCCGGTTTGGCAGCGGCCTCAGAGGCGGCGCTGGCTGGACGCGCAGTCATTCTGTTGGAAAAGAATGCTGAGACAGGTGGTTCGACCTCTTGGTCTGTGGGATCTATTACGGCGACAGGCACACCTCATCAGCGCAAAGCTGGAATTGTAGACAGTACAGATGCGCACTTCGAGGATATGGCGAAGCATGCTGGTGAGCTGGCGCCTCGCGACAATTTAAAGTTGCGTCGCATTCTCGTCGATCACACCGCAGAAATGATTGATTGGTTGATGAAGCTAGGGGTTGTCTTTGTAGGTCCTGAGGAAGAGCCGCCACACCGTGTGGCCCGCATGCATAACGTCGTACCAAATTCCAAATCTTTTGCATATCACTTGACGCGCCACTGTCAGCAACTTGGCGTCGCCATTCGCTTAAATACGGCGTTAGATAGTCTGATGCTGGAAGGTGACCGTGTCGTGGGCGCACAGGTCCGTACCTCGGACGGCACGCTCCAGCAGATACGGGCGCGTTGTGGAGTTGTCTTGGCCAGTGGTGATTACAGCGCAGCGGCGGATTTGAAGGCAAGCTTGGCTAATCCCGACGTCGCTCTAGTCGATGCGATCAATACCACCGCCACGGGGGATGGGCATCGAATCGCGATGCAGATTGGCGCAAAAGTCGTCAATGGCGACATCGTACGAGGACCCATCATGCGCTTTATTGCTCCAACGCGTCCCAATTTGCTACAAAAGCTACCGCCAAAAAAGTGGATAGCTCAGTTGATCGCTGCCTCGGCTAACTATTTACCGAAGTGTATTCTGCGCCCGTTCTTGATGAGCTTTCTCACGACGGCTGTAAGCCCCTCGACTGACTTGTATAAGCAGGGCGGCATTCTGATCAACAAGCGTGGCCAGAGATTCACGGATGAATTGAGTAAGCCCAATCGGGATATGGCCAAACAACCCGACCGACTTGGGTGGATCGTGTTTGATCAATCGGTGGCCGAGAAGTTTTCCGCTTGGCCCTACTTTATTTCAACTGCGCCTGGTGTTGCTTATGCCTATCTCGCAGACTACCGACGTAATCGGCCCGATATTTTTCATCAAGCGGACAGCATAGAGGGTCTTGCAGGTAGCATGGGTGTAGAGCCAAGCGCTCTGTCGGCCAGTGTTCGGCAATACAACGAAAGCGAACGGCAAGAACGTCCAGCCATTGTGCAGGGTCCGTTTTTTGCTTTAGGGCCAGTTAAAAGCTATGTTGTTTTCACCGATGGTGGGTTGAACGTTAACGAGCAATTGCAAGTTCTTCATGCGAACGGCTCTGTCATCCCAGGCCTATACGCAGCCGGCTCAGCGGGACAAGGTGGCTTGCTGTTGGAGGGACATGGACATCATCTCGGTTGGGCATTTATTTCCGGACGACTTGCAGGTCGTCACGTAGCAACGAACTCAGTGGTTGGAGGCGCATTATGAAAAAAAAGACAAAACGGTTTGGCTTGCTTTTGCCTTCTTCGAACACCACACAGGAGCCTGAATTTGCTGAGGTGTTACCGAGCGACGTATCGTTACATTGCGCACGACTGACCTTGCGTAATATAGATCCTGAATCCACGATCAAAATCGTTGAAGAGCTTGAGGCCGAGGCGCAGAAGCTCAAAGATGCCGAGGTTGATGCGGTCGTACTTTCTGCGACAGCGCCTTCGACTCGTTTGGGGAAAGGCTATGACAAGAAAATTTGTGCTCGTATCGAGCAAGCATGCGGCAAGCCAGCTACGACTGCCGCAACAGCGATGCTTGAAGCTTTCACTTTGTTAAATATCAAAAAGATTGTTTTGGCGGCGCCCTGGGGAGAGAGCACTAATCAAACCGTTGCTGCATTTATTGAAGCAAGTGGAGTACAGGTGCTGCAACAGAGGGCCATGGGTATCGTCAGTAACATCGAAGTTGGCCATCTCTCTGCCCAAACGGCCTATGATCTTGGGCGCCAGGCAGATCACCCTGAGGCGAATGCGATATTTTTAGCGTGCGGAAACTGGATGACCCTGGAGGTCATCGATGCTCTTGAAAAAGATACTGGCAAGCCCGTGCTGAGTACGAATAGCTGCGCCATCTGGGCCACCATGAATTTAATAGGTGGCGCCTGGTCGATTCCTGGCTATGGACGGTTATTGGCTAATCTTAGAGAAGGTTAAATGTAATGTACCCGACTCCGCCAAGCATCAAAACAGAAGTCTTTTTCCGAGTACCTGATCATCTTCGGCGTCCGGGTCAGCTCAACGCCGAACGGCGTGCGGCGGCGAAAGGTGGCGATAAGACAGATTGTTTTCTGGAAGGACCATCATTCGATTTAAATGGCAACTTGTATCTTGTTGATGTTGCCTACAGCCGGATATTTCGCGTTGATCCCGCTGGCAACATTGAGGTGCTGTGTGAGTACAACGGCGAGCCTAATGGTTTGAAAATACATCGTGACGGAAGAATTTTTGTCACGGATCATAAGTTAGGGCTATTGTTGCTAGATCCGAATACTGGAGGGCTATTGCCGGTTGTCGAGCGCCATATGACAGAGAGCTTCAAAGGCCTTAATGATCTGTTCCTGACAAGCCAAGGCGATATCTATTTTACGGATCAAGGGCAAAGTAGTATCGATGATCCCAATGGAAAAGTTTATCGTTTGAACGTCGCTGGACGTCTTGAAAGACTCCTACACAATGTCCCAAGCCCTAATGGCATTGTGATGAGTCCTGATGAGAAGCTTCTGTACGTTGCAGCAACGCGCGGCAATGCTGTGTGGCGCTCTTATTTGACGCCGGAGGGGGCGCTTGTCCGTACAGGTATATTTGTCCAACTCTCTGGCGGGACGGGACCGGACGGTATGGCAATGGATATCGAGGGTAATTTGATGGTAGCCCACGTTGGCGCCGGAATCGTTTGGGGATTTTCTGCGCTTGGTGTGCCCATTATGCGTATCGAATCATGCAAAGGCTTAGCGATAACGAATATGGCCTATGGCGGAAAAGATAATCGAACACTGTTTATTACTGAATCTGAGAGCGGGTGCGTGTTGATAGCCAACCTGGATGTTCCAGGCCGGCCAATGCATTCCCACCAATAGTTCAGTCCAGCTTGAGATCTGCTGCCTTCACAACACGCGCCCACTTTGCCATATCGGCTTTAATGAAGTCGGCGAAGTCTTTTTCAGTTGTGATGGTTGGCACAAGACCGAGCTTAGCTAAGTCAGTGATGACCTCTGGTTGACTCAAGATATCGAGCGCTGCCAAGTGAATCTTGTTACGAAGATCGGCTGGCGTTTTCGCAGGCGCCACTAAACCATACCAGTAGTCCATATCAAAACCAGGTACGCCTGCCTCGATGAAGGTAGGTACCTCCGGCATAGCCGAGGATCGTGTCTTGCCGGTTTGCGCAATGGCGACCAGCTGCCCAGACCGCACAATACCGGCGACCGCGGGCAAGGGGGCAAATAGCACCATATCGCGTTGTTGACCCAACATATCTGCTGTCACCGCGCCGGTGCCCTTATAGGGAACGTGGGTCAGTTTGATTTTCGTTTCAAAGATAAACAGTTCGGCGGCCATGTGCGCGCCGCTTCCCGCACCTGCCGATCCAAAATTGATTTTTCCTGGGTTGGCTTTGGCAAGTCGTACTAAGTCACTTGCTGTTTTTACGGCAGAGGACGGGTGCGCGACAAGTACCATAGGTGCGGCAGCCAACGCAGTGACTCCCACAAAATCACGGTCAACGTTGTAGGGCAGTTTGGGATACAGACCGGGGTTAATGCCTATCTCGGAAACGGAACCGACAAGGAGTGTTTTTCCGTCAGGCGCTGCGCGTGCAACGAACTGTGCACCAATCGAACCCGATGCGCCAGGTTTGTTTTCGATCGTTGTAGTCGTGCCTAGTTTTTCGGCAATCTTGGGCATCACACGACGCGCTAGTACGTCAGTGCCGCCACCAGGCGCAAAGGGGATGATGACGTTGATCGGACGGTCCTGTGCGCCTTGCGCATGCGATATTGCAGGACTGGCTGTAGCGATGACTGTTGCGAGTGTTGCGATGCAGCCAAATAAAAAGTTAGCACTCATATTGTCTCCTTTTTATGCGACGTGGCAGTAACTGCCTTGTGTTGTCAGTGATTTGATATTACTGGATATTTGGTCTGGTTCCCTACAAGTTCTTGACAGGGGTCACCCCCCTGTGGAACGATGCACGCGAGGCATAAGTTAAAGAGCCGTTGAAAAATACATATAGAGAGAACGATGTCTAACACGCCCCGACTTGATCTGAAGCTTGCAGGAAAATCCGCTTGGGTTTTGGGTGCGTCGGGTGCGATTGGCTCAGCCATTGCCGTGTTGTTGGCTGACTTGGGTGTGGAAGTTTGGTTGAGCGGTCGTAACCAGATGAAGCTGCAGGAAGTGTGCGATCGAATTACGCAGGCGGGTGGTCGTGCTTCTATTCAAGTGCTTGACGCTACGCGTTCCGAGGCTGTCGATGCGGCGGCAAATGCAATCGTCCGCGAAGCGGGACGCATCGATATATTGGTGAACTCGACGGCGTTACCAACCTTCGGAAAATTCACTGACCTGACAGATGCGGATTGGGATCGGACCTTTCAAAGTAAGCTGATGGTGTATGTTCGAACAATGCGTGCGGTGTTACCGCACATGATTGAAGTGGGCGGGGGCACGATTGTCAATATTTCGGGTAAGGCGGGTCGCTTGCCGTCGCCTGCGCATTTGCCTGGGGGCAGCATGAACGCTGCCATCAATCTTCTTACCAAGGGTATTGCGGATGCGTATCAGCATCAAGGGATTCGTGCGAACACGATTGCACCGGGTCCGATCGTGTCGGAGCGCTTGAATGCCTTGAACGCGCAACTTGCGACAATTTCCACAGCGAATCCAGAGTTCATGGCACGCAAGGGCGAGCCTGAAGATGTGGCGCATGCGGTGGCTTGGCTTGCGAGTCCGTTATCAGCTTATATGAACGGAATTGTATTGCCTGTGGATGGGGGGTCGATCCCCACGGTATGACGTCAGTTTTAGTAAAAAAATAGAAAAATGTTGGTAAACCGGTAAGGAGACAAATATGACTAAGCTGTTTAAAACAATCGTTGGTATCACTTCGATCATGTTGGGTTGTGGTGCGAGCGTTATGGCACAAGATGTTTATCCCTCTAAGGCGATTAAGCTGATTGTTCCGCTCGGCGCTGGTGGCGCGACCGATGTCGTGGCGCGGGTCGTGGCAGGAAAACTCTCGCAGCGCTTAGGACAGCAGGTCGTTGTAGAAAATCGTCCGGGTGCAGAGGGCGTCATTGGTGTGAATGCTGGCGCAAAAGCGGATCCAGATGGCTATACCTTGGTGTTGGGGTCAAGCACAACCTTGGCCGCTAACTTTCATTTGCGCAAGAACTTGCCGTTTCATCCAACCAAAGATCTTGAGCCTGTCTCAATGGCCCTCAAGGACTTCTATAACATTCTCGTCATAGGCCCTAACGTCCCTGCGAATACGCTTCAAGAGTTTATTACCTTGGCAAAGGCTAATCCGGGAAAGTTTAATTATGGTACGGCTACGGTTGGTTCCAAGATTTGTATGGAAATGTTCAAGACTGCCGCAGGTATTGACATAAAGACGATCAACTACAAGAGTTCGCCTCAGGCCCTCAATGATTTGATGGGTGGGCAACTGGAGATTATTTGCGAGCCCGTGGCTACCTCAGTACCCAATATCAGGTCGGGGAAAATTAAGTCGATTGGAGTGACGAGCTTGACGCGAGTGCAGCAAGCCCCCGAATTACCTACCGTTGCTGAGCTTGGCTTGCCTGGCTTTGACTACAGTGCCTGGGTGGGCGTATTTGCTCCAGCCAAGACGCCCAAGCCCATCATTGATCGTCTGGCCAAGGAGTTGGCAATTGTGCTCGCAGATCCGGAGACCGATGCAAAAATCCGATCGATTGGTGCAGCGCCCATGATTGGTGGACCCAAAGAGTTAGCCGCGTTGTTGGATGCGGAGATTGCACGAGCTGGGAAGGTTGTGAAAGACGCAGGTATTCAACCGGAATAGTTTGATGAGCGCAGCGCCTAGAATATTTTTAGTTCATGCTGTAGATGTATCTATGGCGCCGGCATCGAGCAGTTTCAAAAAGCTGTGGCCAGAAGCGAGCATCGTCAATTTGCTAGAGGAATCACTAGCAATTGATATGCTGGCAGACGGCAAGATGACACCGCGCATGGTGGAGCGGTTTGCACGGCTTGGGCAGTACTGCGTTGATGCAGGTGCCGATGCGATATTGTTTACCTGCTCAGCCTTCGGTGAGGCCATCAACAATCTTAAGACCTTACAACGAATTCCGATCTTAACGCCCAATCAAGCGCTCTTCGAAGAGTTGCTTCAGATCGGTGGCAAAGCCGCCATGCTGACGACGTTTACCCCCTCGGTGCAGGCGCTGCGCAGTGAGCTGTCTGACATGGCGGCAGCGTTGGGTATTAAACCCGACGTCGATTCGTTTATGGTGGAGGGTGCGCTCGACGCGCTGCTGGCGCAACGGGGGCATGAGCACGATCGACTCATTGCTCACCGCGTCAACGACCTAAGCCAATATCCAACCATCGTCTTGGGTCAGTTTTCAATGGCGCAGGCTGCACTGCATCCTGAAGTGAAAACAAGTGCGAGAATACTGACGACACCAGATTGTGCCGTCAGGAAGCTTAAAGGCTTGCTCGGCGTTTAACTCTCTCTCCAGAGTATTCAAGCGTTCGCACGGGTGCGAACGCCTTTTTACTATTTAGAAAAACGCTTGGATGCCTGTTTGTGCACGGCCCAGAATTAGCGCGTGCACATCGTGCGTACCTTCGTAAGTGTTGACCACTTCGAGGTTGACCAAGTGACGCGCAACGCCAAATTCATCAGAGATGCCATTGCCACCCAGCATGTCACGTGCCATGCGCGCGACATCCAAGGCTTTGCCGCAGGAGTTGCGCTTCATGATCGAGGTGATTTCAACAGCCGCAGTCCCTTCGTCTTTCATGCGGCCTAAGCGCAGGCAACCTTGCAGGCCGAGTGTGATTTCGGTCTGCATGTCGGCTAGTTTCTTCTGAATCAGTTGATTTGCGGCCAAGGGGCGTCCGAACTGTTTGCGATCTAGTGTGTACTGGCGGGCCATGTGCCAACAGAACTCTGCTGCACCCAGCGCGCCCCAGGCGATGCCAAAGCGCGCCGAGTTCAGACAGGTGAAAGGACCTTTGAGTCCAGATACACCTGGCAACATCTGTTCGTCACTGATTTCAACGTTGTCCATTACGATTTCGCCGGTGATCGAAGCGCGCAAGCCTACCTTGCCATGGATAGCGGGCGCAGACAGGCCTTTCATTCCTTTCTCAAGAATGAAGCCGCGGATACGTCCGTCATGGTCACCGCCGACACATTTACCCCAGACGACAAAGACGTCAGCGATAGGTGAGTTAGAGATCCACATTTTATTGCCTGTAACCGAATAACCACTTGCAGTTTTGACCGCACGCGTTTCCATCCCTGCGGGATCAGAGCCATGGTTAGGCTCGGTTAAACCAAAGCAGCCGATCCATTCGCCACGAGCAAGCTTAGGAAGATACTTTTGTTTCTGCGCCTCGCTGCCGAATTCATTGATTGGCACCATCACGAGCGAAGACTGCACACTCATCATTGAGCGATAGCCAGAGTCGACACGCTCCACTTCGCGTGCGATCAAGCCGTAGCTGACATAGTTCAAACCTGAGCCGCCATACTCGGTCGGGATGGTCGCACCAAGCAATCCGAGCTCGCCCATCTCGGGGAAGATGTTGACGTCTGTTTTTTCGTGACGAAAACCTTCGAGTACGCGAGGTGCCAGTTTGTCCTGGCAATAGGAGCGTGCGGCATCACGCACCATACGCTCTTCGTCCGTGAGTTGGCTGTCTAGTAAAAGGGGATCTTCCCAATTGAAGGTGGCGTCAGAGGCCATGAAGTGCTCCAGATAATTAACTATAAAAATTGTACGAGGGGCCGGTTATATCGCTTAGGAAAGACCCTAAGCTTTTTGGGCAGCAGCTCGAAGTTTAGAGATAGTCGTTGTTGGCGTGATCGCTTCTGGGTCGATCAGGCAGTGAATGATCGCTGGTAAGCCGCTTGCAACGGCGCGATCAAACGCAGGACCAAACTCTTCGGTTTTTTCAACGCGTTCACCATGGCCACCAAAGGCGCGTGCGTAGGCTGAGAAATCCGGGTTTTTAAGCTGCGTCGCAGAAATCCGCCCTGGGTAGTGCTTCTCTTGGTGCATACGAATCGTGCCGTACATCCCATTATCGATAATGACGACCACGAGTGGCAGGTTGTATTGCACAGCGGTCGCAAACTCTTGACCATGCATCATGAAGCAACCGTCGCCAGCAAAACAAACTACAAGTTTGTCCGGCGCGACACGTTTCGCACCAACTGCCGCTGGCAGCCCATAACCCATCGACCCAGAGGTGGGAGCGAGCTGTGTGCCAAATTGTGTGAAGCGATGAAAACGATGCAGCCAGGTTGCAAAGTTACCTGCGCCGTTGGTCATGATGGCATCGGCGGGGAGTTTGGATTCCAGGTACGCCATCACACCGCCCATTTGCAAGGCACCTGGGGTTTTGATTGGGACGGGATCGCTCCAGTTGAGGTAGCTTTGGTGCATGGCGGCGGTGCCGGCAGCCCAGGGCGTGGCCGAGGGTGTAGCCAAGCCGCTGAGCTCAGCAGCGAAGGCGATGGGTGAGGCATTGATGGCGACGGCTGCGCGGTAGACGCGCCCAAGTTCACCGCTATCTGGATGCACATGGACGAGCGTTTGCTTTGGCACTGGAATATCAAAGAGCGTGTACGCCTGGCTGGGCATTTCGGACATACGACCGCCCACGAGCAGCACCAGATCAGCATCTTGCACACGCTTGAGCAACTCTGGATTCAGTCCAATGCCAACGTCACCAATAAAGCAAGGACTGTTCGCAGGGAAAAGCATTTGTCGGCGGAACGACACTGCAACCGGTAGTTTGAAGCGCTCAGCAAACTCAACAAATTGTTTGACAGCTGTTGCATTCCAACGCGCACCACCGAGGATGGCGACAGGTGCTTTGGCTTGTGACAAACGTTTGGCGAGATCCGCCATTTGACCGAGGGAAGGTGCTGAGTCGATCGCTTCATAGCGCGGCGCGTCTGGCACCGTTGCGAGCTCGACCAGCATGTCTTCGGGCAGCGCAATCACAACAGGGCCAGGACGTCCCGAGGTCGCGACATGAAACGCACGCGAAAGAATTTCTGGAATACGCGCTGGGTCGTCGATTTCGGTTGCCCATTTCGCCGCTTGTCCAAAAACCGCGCGGTAATCCATTTCTTGGAACGCTTCGCGCTCACGCATACCGCGTTCTATTTGTCCGACAAAAACAATCATCGGGGTCGAGTCTTGTTTGGCAATATGAATACCGGCGAGGGCATTTGAGGCGCCAGGCCCGCGCGTGACCATACAGATACCAGGTTGTCCGGTCAGTTTGCCGTGTGCGTCAGCCATCATGGCAGCGCCACCTTCCTGCCGACAAACAGTCACTTCGATATTGACATCAACGAGCGCGTCCAACACTGCCAAGAAGCTTTCGCCTGGCACGCAAAACACGTGCTTCACACCGTGGCTGACCAACTGGCCGACAAGAATTTGACCGCCAGTGCGGGGATTTTTGGCTGAAGGGGCTTGGCTCATTATTTTTTAGTCATGTATGGTGAAAGGAATGGGCTTAATCATATCGTGTTGCAAGGGCATTTTTCCTCGTCGTGCCAATTAAATTGGGGCACCGAGCCAGTCACACAGGTCGCTGTCTACTAAGGATGTGTCGCCGATTGGGTCTCTTGCGGCAAGACGGTGCTTTAAAACCAAGTCGGCTAGCTTTGCCCGAATGGGCATGGCCGCTTGTTTGGCTTCCCAGCGCATGCCGGCCATCGTCACAACATGATAGAGGCCGCTCGCGGCTTGGCGCGCTTGCTCGGAAGTATTGGTTGCGCTGGCGCTCTCGGCAAACGCAAAAGCGCGTTCAATGCGTTCCGCTTGCAGGGCTGCCAAGGTCTCTGAAACTGGTAGACCGTCTGCGAGCAGTCCAGCAACATGGGCACGCAGCGCGGGCAAGGCGTCTTCTCGTTGAATCGCTCGCAAGACATCTAGCGCAACGATATTGCTTGTGCCTTCCCAAATGGAGCCAAGATGAGCATCGCGCAGCACCCGCGGATCGCTCCACTCCTCGATGTAGCCGCAGCCTCCGCGGACCTCCATTGCGTCCCCTGCAACTTTGCGCGCATCCCTGCAGGCGCGAAATTTAATCAAGGGGGTCATAATGCGCATTAAGGGACGCTTGCTAGGATCGCTATCAGCCGCAGCTAAAGCTTGTGCTGTCTGATACACCATTGTTCTTGCTTGTTCGGTCAGCATGGCCATTTTGCTTAACTGACGCTGCATTAACGGCATGTCGGCGAGGTGTTTGCCAAACGCTTGACGATTTTTTGCAACATACAGCGCCTCGGTTAAGGCGCGCCGCATCAACCCTGCGGCGCGTACGCCGTTCGAGAGACGCGAGTTGTTAATCATGTCGGACATTTGCTTGAAGCCCATACCGCGTTCGCCCACGAGCCAGGCAAAGGCACCTTCAAGGCGAATCTCACCGCTCGCCATCGAGCGTGTGCCGAGTTTGTCTTTGAGTCGCAAAATCCGGTAGTTGTTGGGCGTGCTGTCAGGGCGTGTACGTGGCAGCAAAAAGAGTGATACACCCTTGAGTCCGTCGACGGGCTCGGAGCGCGCCAATACCATCGCGAAGCCAGCATCTGGATTGGAACAGAACCACTTGTCCCCTGTGAGCATCCAGTCTCCCTTGGCGTTCTGAGTGGCTTGAGTAGCAGTGGCGCTGACGTCGGAGCCAGCGCCTTGTTCCGTCATGAACATCGCGCCTTGGTGCAAGGCATCAAAGTCCTGCGTGGTCACCATCGGTAACACTTGTTCAACGAGTTTTGGATCGCCGAATTTTCTTAAAGTGCGTGCCAAGGAGTCAGTCATGCTGACGGGACAACACAAGCCGAACTCTGCTTGAACAAATAAATAGGTCAAGGCATATTTTGCTGCAGGCGGCATGGCCGTAGGCCATCCCAGAACGCCACCCCGATGAGACAGCGCTGCGAGTCCGAATTCGCTGTAGGCGAAGCGCTCTAGCTCGACGTAGGCCGGATGTTTATTGACTTGGGAAACATCGATGCCCGAGCGGCTACGAACGGACAGGGTTGGTGGGTGCTTATCTGCTACGCCCGCCAACTCATCAAGCAGCGACCCAGCTAATGCACCGAGCCTGTTGAGGTGCGGCAATAAATGCGTATGTAAATCCTGTGGAAGATAGCAAGCAAGGAGGTCCTTACCCGAGTCCGCTTCAAATAGGTTGATACCGCGTGAGTCTGGAACGGGATGGGACATGCTGTCTCCGAAAGTAACTTTAAGCGTGAAGGCGTGCGAGAGTCTCTTGGGCGATCGCGAGGCTTGAGGTGAGTCCGGGGGACTCAATGCCAAATAGATTTACGAGTCCCGGCACGCCATGTGTGGCTGGTCCGACGATCATGAAGTCGGCGGCTGGTTCGTGTGGCCCGGAAACTTTTGGCCGTATGCCCGTATAGCCAGGCGCTAGGCTTGCGTCGGGCATTCCAGGCCAGTAGGTGCGGACCGCTTCGTAAAAGCCATCGCAGCGACTTGCGTCGATGTCATAGTCGACCTTTTCGATCCATTCGGTATCTGGTCCAAATTTGGCTTGGCCGCCCAGGTCAAGGGTGAGGTGTACCCCGAGCCCTGCATGGTGGGGTGTCGGATAAATCAATCTGGTGAAGGGCGCTCGCCCTTGTAAAGTGAAATAGCTGCCCTTGCATAAGTACTCTGTAGGTATAGACGCTTGCGGTACGCCTCGAATTTTGCGC
>JBILJY010000215.1:0-4238 GCA_044376975.1 Burkholderiaceae bacterium
TTGCGGTGCCATGCAGGATCACAATACCTTGTAGGTTGGGTGTGCTGACCAGAAGCTGATCAATCATTAAGGCTAGTTTTTTCCAGTGCGGAAAAGATACTGCAGTCGAGGGAAGCGTATCAAACTGAACGGGTATGACGTTAGCAATCGTTTTTGCTTGGGGAAACTTTTCAAGCATTTCTGTTGCGTTTAGTCGCGTCCCTGTCGCCGTGTACTCGTAGAGGTCGAGTTCGCCATTTGCACTGATTGTGGTGAGCGTCCCGCCGGTACTGATCATTGCGATGGTTGGTTTAGTACTCATTATGTTTTATCTCCGGGAAATGATTTTTTTGTATTCTTAGTGGCACACAAGTAAAGAGCTTTAGCCGATTGTATTTACTTGTCAGTAGGTAAGACTCAAGATACTATTTAATCATCATACAAACAAGCATCTAGGAGACGCACGATGGATAAGCTCGAAAAATGGCGTGGATACGTTCCCGATGAGGAACTCGAGACATACCGAAAAGGAGGGTTTGCCCAACGAATCGGAATGGGAGAGCGCGTTGCCTTATTGAACATTGACACCACGCATATGTTTGTTGATCCATCGTATTCGATGTGTGGTCGGGATATGACAACAGTCAAAAATTCTTTGATTCAATTGACTCAAGCGTTTCGCCGCTTAGATCTGCCCATCTACTACAGCCGTCGTGATGATCGTAGTCATCCAACCTATCGCGGCGCTTGGAACTATAAGTTGGCTGAGCCGGACGCTTTTCAGTACACGAGCGATCCTCGCGCTGACATCTGGCCACCAGAGTATGCACCACGGCCCATCGATCGTGTCGTTCTTAAAAACAAACCCTCTTGCTTTTTTAGTACACCGCTTGAGGGCTTCTTGCGTTACGACAAGATTGATACGCTGGTGATCTGTGGAATCTCCACCTCTGGCTGTGTCCGCGCTGGTGCGTCGGATGCTTTTTCTCATAATTTCCGAGTCATTCTTGTCGATGAGGCTTGTGGTGATCGCAGTCCTCAGGCACATAAAGCAAACATGTTTGATTTGGATATGAAGTTTGCCGATGTCGAGTCGATGGATTACGTGCTCGCAGAGCTGAACAACAAGTTTGGAAAATAGAGCAATGCAGTATGCGCATTGACCTAAAACAAATCGGATAGGTGTTCTAGGGAAACTCACGACGAGTTGCCCTTTTTTTTGCAGTCGTACGATCAGCTTTATGGATGCCTTTGGTTGCTCTTTTACTTGTTGAGGTCGACCAGACATTGCCTTTTGCCGTTTGTGTCCGTTCAAGATCCACACCGTACTGATAGATGTCCGGACGATATTGAACGGAGATCCATTCGACGGGTCGGTCTGACAGATCGTAAACAATTCTGTCCGAGATAAGAAGCGCCTCTCCCGGTTCAATATGCAACGCGCGCGCGACTGCAGGCGTTGCGTTCTTGGCGCTAATGACTTGTTCTGCTCGCCCAATAATGATTCCGGCCGTCTCCAGCAACGCTAACAAGGGTTTCGTGGACATTTGCTCGGACTTGATTTGTCGCGTAACGACTTGTGGCAGATACGTGACAGCGTACGAGAAAGGGATGCCGTCTAAACTTCTGACGCGCACCGACCATAAAACAGGTTCTCCGCGTTTGACTTTTAGCGTGCGGGCAACCTCGTCTGTTGCGGCGATGGTCTCGTGAGAGAGTAGCTCGACTGTCGTTGAATCACCCATCCTGCGGTTGTTCTCAATCATGCCCTCCACACCGGCCAACAGGTGGGTACTTGGTCGATAGGCAGCAACGCGAGAGGCCTTGCCTTGTTGGCGGCTAATTAGGCCTCGCGCAGATAGTTCATCCATGGCGCGACGCGCTGTAATCCGCGAGACATTAAGCTCTTTTTCAATCTGACTCTCACTCGGGAATAAGCTGCCTGGCGCAAATATACCGTTTTGAATGCAGTCCCGTAGGTGCGAGTAAATTTGGTGATAGAGCGGCGTCGGTAACGACTTGCTTACATTGAAGTTAGACCATTTCATACGTATTAATTATGTAAGCCCGGGGAGCCAGAGAACAATCTGAGGGAAAAATGCGCTACGAATCCTTAGAGGTGTAGTTGTTTTCTAGCTCAATGAAAGCAGGGTATTCAAAAAGATTCCATAACCCACGGTGGTCCAGCATTTGATTCGACATGGATTTTGTGGATCCAGTCTTGAGTAACTCCGTATATAAGGTGTTTCCAATTGATGCAAAAACACGAGTAATTGAATTTGGATAGATTGCTAGTCCATACCCAAGCTCTTCAAGCTCTTTGGCGGGTAGCATTGGTGTTCTGCCACCCTCCACTTGATTCGCAAGAGTAGGTGTTTGAATCGCTTGATTGAGTAGACGCATTTCATCTACGCTTTCCGGGGACTCGACGAACGCTACATCCGCTCCCGCTTCCGCATAGAGGTTGGCGCGATCGATCGCGGCTTGGATGCCCTCGCTTGAGCGCGCGTCGGTGCGCGCGACAATGACCGTTTGCTCATCTTGACGCGTATCGACCGCCGCGCGAATGCGACCGACCATTTCCTGTATCGAAACAATTCGCCGACCGGGTTCGTGTCCGCAACGTTTAGGCCAGTCCTGATCTTCAATCTGAATCGCACTCACGCCCGCGCGTTCCATCTCTCTGACCGTGCGCATAATATTCAAGGGACCGCCATAGCCTGTATCTGCATCCGCGATTAGAGGTAGTGCAGTCACATCACATATTCGTTTTGCTTGGTCAAGAATTTCAGCAAACGAGAGCACTGCAATGTCTGGAGCACCGAGTCGTGTGATGGAGACGCCAGAACCCGTCATGTAGATGGCTTTTGCGCCAGCTTTTTCAGCGAGTCTTGCTGTAAGACAGTCAAATACGCCTGGAGCAATTAATAGTTGCTTCGATGCCAACAGAGCGCGAAGCGTTGCATTTTTTCCGCTGTGAATGCCTAGCGAGAGTGGCATAACTTTCATGCTGGTCCTTTTTTGTTAACTAAAGAGTTTCTATCGTGACGGGAAACAGTTCGCGATGATCTGCTGCGGGCATCACGTGATACGCAGAGAATCGATAGGCCTTTCCTGCGGCCAATTCTGGCGGAGTGAAGGGGAACGCCAGATTGCCACCTGTGCACTGGCGGCCATTAAACCCCTGGTGTAGTAAGAACTGTTTAAAGGTCTTGGCGGCCGCAAGCGCAAGGTCTGGAGTTTGCGCAATGACCTCGATGAGAATAAATGATTCGCGTACGGGCGTTGATACATTCCTATTCTGCTGCGGGTATACACCGTCTATGCCATACAGCCTCGGGTAGATTTGGTATTCGCCAGGCACGAGTGCGCGAGTGGTTGATTCAACCGTTGCAATTAACTCAGGAAGCCGTTGAATCACCTTCGGATCTGCTGTTCCGGCGAGTAAGACAGCTCGATGCCCAACAAGCATGCTTGCCTCGACTTTTATGGTCGTATGGGTTGCGTCTTGCCAGGTCGCGCCCGATACGTAAGTCCGTCGATCATCTAGCGCCCGGTACGTCGCGGTATCCACCTTGAGTGTGCCGTCTGGCTCTGTGAAGCTCACGGGATCAGCTTGTTCATACAAGCTGTGTGCTGCCACAGACAGAGGTGTTGCACGACGGTCTGGGTTCATGCTTTCTAGCTCAAAGCCCTTGGCATCAAGGGTCGCGAGCATCGCGTCACGGCCACCGGGCTCACAGCAAATTGAGGTGCACTCAATAATCTTCGCCATGTGCATGACGTTTGCCATGTTGAAGCCCAACATTTTAGGTATCGAGGCGAAGACGGCTGTGTCACAGGCTCGTCCCGCAATAATGACGTCCGGCTCAAGGGCGAGTGCCTGCTCAAACGGAGCACAGCCCATTTGTCCGACGATATGGGTGCTTGCTCTCAGGTCCTGTGCCGAGACGGAAAGATCTCCTCCGAGCGGGACCAGTGTGTTTGCCTCTAAGGCTTGAATGACCCGATCTGCTTTGAGGTCCGCCCGAATGGAGGCGAGACGAAAATGAAGCTTATGTTCCGCTGCGATTGAGCGAATCATGTCGAGGGTGGCGTCGAGGTGCGGCCCGGCCCCTGAGGTACCTGCAGTCCCTATGATGAGAGGGATATTGAGGCGTCGTGCTGCAGTCAGGACCGCAGCGAGATCGCCTCTCGTTACGGCCGGGCTTGTGGCCATTTCGCCAGACCCAAGATAGGCGGGGCCCGGATCTACGGAT
>JBILJY010000046.1:0-14839 GCA_044376975.1 Burkholderiaceae bacterium
CTGGTTATTCAGCAATTACTGGCGCATCACCCTAAAAACTGAGTATTCAAACGGCAGCATTTCATGACGCAAGTTTCCGCACTAGCAAAAATTCTATCTCTCGCCGATTTTGAACGCGAAGCCGAGAGACGTTTGCCTCGGCCGATTTTTGGCTATGTAGCCGGTGCGTGTGAAGACGGCCAGTCTTTAAGGGCTAACCGCGATGTCTTTGCAGAGTATGAATTTCTGACGCGCATCCTTGTTGATATTTCGCAGCGCAGCCAGCAAGTCGAGCTCTTTGGTAAGACGTACAGCTCACCCTTTGGTATGGCTCCAATGGGCATTACTGCTATGTCGGCCTACCGCGGCGATATCGTATTGGCAGAGGCGGCCGCACGTGCGAATGTGCCGATGATCATGAGCGGCTCCTCGTTGATTCGTATGGAAGAGTTGGTTGAGCGAGCGCCAGACGCTTGGTTTCAGGCGTATCTGCCTGGAAAAACGGAACAGATCGCCCCTTTGATTGATCGCGTCGCTGCGGCGGGCTTCAAAACATTGGTGATTACTGTAGATACTCCGTCTTCAGCCAACCGTGAAAACAACGTGCGGACAGGTTTCTCTACTCCGCTCAGGCCCAGCGTACGTTTGGCGTGGCAGGGTATTACCCATCCCCGCTGGCTATTTGGCACGTTTTTGAAAACACTCATCAACCACGGCATGCCGCATTTTGAGAACTCCTTTGCTACCCGTGGTGCGCCGATCATGTCCGCTAACGTCATGCGTGACTTTTCTTCACGTGGCCATTTGAATTGGGAGCATGTTCGAGCGATTCGTGCCCAATGGAAGGGACCGATGGTTATCAAAGGAATTCTGCATCCTGCTGACGCGGCACTTTGCCGACAGTATGGGATGGACGGCGTTATTGTGTCCAATCATGGAGCCCGTCAGCTTGACGGTGCCGTCGCGCCCTTGAGAATGCTGCCCCAGATTCTGGATGCTTATAAAGACGGCCCTGTGATGCTAGATAGCGGCGTGCGTCGAGGTAGTGATATCGTCAAGGCAATTTCCTTAGGCGCACGTTGCGTATTTTTAGGGCGGCCGTTTAACTACGCTGCCGCGGTGGGTGGTCCAGCTGGCGTGGATCACGCGATCTCGTTGCTAGAGCAGGAAGTCTCGCGCAACATGGCTATGATGGGCGTCAACACTCTTAAGGAGTTGACTCCTGAATTTCTAGTGCACGTCGGTCGTAAAGATTAAGCGTCATCTTCTTTTTTATATTTCATTTGGAGTAACTATGTCTAACCTCGGATTTGCGATCAACACGCACAAGCACACGGTCAGTAATGCAACATTGAAAAAGTTTGCCAAGCTCGCAGTGGCAAACATCAGCGACGTCATGAGCCGTACAAACGGCACGGTTGATCTGCGCCCGTTTCATAAGGGTGGTCGGATTCTAGGGCGTGCCTTCACAGTCAAGACGGCGCCTGGCGACAACCTGATGGTGCACAAAGCGATTGATATGGCTGCACCGGGCGATGTGATTGTGGTCGATGCAGGTGGTGCGCAGCGGAATGCGATCATCGGTGAAATTATGTCTACGCTTGCAGCTAGTAAAAAAATCGCTGGGTTTGTGATTGATGGCCCAATTCGCGACGTTGATAGCCTCGGCAAAAGTAGCTTCCCTGTTTTTGCACGTGCGATCTCGCATCGTGGTCCCTACAAAGAAGGCCCAGGCGAAATCAACGTCACGGTCTCGGTCGACGGCATGGTTGTGCACCCCGGTGACATCATTGTCGGTGACTATGACGGTGTTTTTGCAATTCGTCCTGATGTCGCCGACGAGTTGGCTGCGTTAGTGATGGCGGTTGAGAAGAAAGAGAAGGACATTTTGAAGCAAATCGCCAAAGGAACCTTGGATCGTAAGTGGGTGGATCAAAGCCTGCGCGCCAAAGGTGTTCTGAAATGAAAAAAAAGGTTGTGCGCTTCGATTTTTGGATTAACCCAGTGTTTGACGAGCATCTCGCCAAATTCAAGGACATTGACCTAACCATTTGTCGCTATGCTGATGACGATAAAAAAACATTGGCAGCACTCAAAGAGGCGCAGATTTATCATATTTGCGCTGCTCGTGACGAAGTGCCCAAGCAGTGGTGGTTAGGAGAAGAGCTGCTAAAGCAGTTGCCGAATCTGTTGTGCGCTTCGGCATCGGGGGCGGGTTTTGATCCCATCGATCTTGAGGCGTGCAACCGCCATGGTGTGTTGGTCGTCAATCAATCAAGTTGCAACGCCGACTCAGTAGCCGAGCATGCAATCGGCCTGCTGTTATCGGTGAAGCACCGCATTGCCGAGTCTGATCGTGTGATGCGCGCCAATGCCTACACGACCCGCGAAGATCTAATGGGTAACGAGATAAAAGGGTTGACGATCGGGATTGTCGGTGTAGGTCATATCGGAACCCGCGTGGCACACCTAGCGAAAGCCTTTGGGATGCAGGTGATCGGGTATGACCCGAAAATAACAGACGCTGAAATCGCAAAGCGCGGGGCAACACCCGTGAGTTTTGAGCAGTTAGTGACGCAGTCCGATGTCGTGTCGGTGCATTGTCCGCGCTCGCCAGAGACCCTGAATCTTTTTGGTGCTGAGCAATATCGTTCGATGAAGAAAGGTTCAGTATTTCTTTCGACAGCGCGAGGCGGGATTCACGATGAGAAAGCGTTATACGAGGCGTTGCGCGACAAACATCTGTCTGGCGCCGGCCTAGATGTTTGGACGGTCGAGCCTCCTGCTGTCGATAACCCGCTATTGTCTTTGCCAAACGTGACTGCAACTTATCACACAGCAGGTGTCACGCACGAGGCGCGGCGCAATGCTGCGCGCATGGGTGCCGAGCAAATAGAGGGGTTGTTTCGATGCGAGCGCGCGCCACGTATGGCCAATCCCGAAGTTTGGCCGGTATTCGTTGAGCGTTATAAAAAGATGTTCGGGTAAGTCATAACATCCAAGTCGTCAGAAGGGCTCTATATTTAATGCGGCTTAGAAACGACAAGTAGTAAAAAAATATAAAAAGCAGCACGAATATACAAGGAGATTGTATGAGTAGCTTCATCCGTAACTTGAGTCGCCTGACTGGCGTGGTTTTGCTAGCCGCTTTAGCGTGGTCCAGTGGTGCGCAAGCCCAGTATCCGAACAAGCCTATTACGATGATCATCGCCTATGCACCAGGCGGTGGCACGGACTTGGTTGCCCGATTGATTGCCCCCTATATTGAAAAATATTTGGGCAATAACGCGCGTATTGTTGTGTCTAATAAGGCAGGTGCGGGCGGTGGGATCGGTTTTGCCGAGCTAGCGAAGGCCGCACCCGATGGCTACACCATTGGCTTTTTGAACACGCCTAACTTGATCTCGATTCCAATTGAGCGCCAATCGACCTTTAACTGGAAGGACTATGACTTGATTGGTAATTTGATTGATGACCCCGGTGCCTTTACTGTGAATACATCGAGCGAGTTCAAGACTTTGAAGGACTTAGTCGTATATGCCAAAGCCAATCCAGGTAAGGTCACAGTCGGTTCCACGGGAGTCGGCTCCGATGACCATCTCGCGATGTTGTTCTTTGAAAAAGCCGCGGGTGTGAAGTTGACCCATGTTCCCTATAAAGGATCGGGTGAAACACGTGCTGCGGTGGTGAGCGGTCAGTTGGTGGTCGGTGCGATTAACGTGGGTGAGGCCCTGGCTTACATCAAAGGCGGCTCACCGATGCGCATGATTGGTCAGATGTCACTTAAGCGTACGGTATTAGCGCCTAATACCCCAACGTTTGCGGAGCAGGGCTACAACATGGAAAGTGCCTCGCTGCGCGGGTTGGCAGCACCGAAGGGCTTGCCACCTGAGATTCGCGATCGCTTAGTGAAGGCTGTTGCGCAGGCTGCGGCAGATCCTGAGTACATCAAAAAGGCGGGTGAGTTGTTTGCACCAATCCGCTATCTGGCACCGCCTGCGTATGCAAAAGAACTGGCGGATACAGAAAAGATGTTGCAACAGCTATGGAAGGATATGCCCTGGAAGGAGTGAGGTATCCGGCTTGACTTCAAACCAGCCGCGCAAGCCATTCGACAAACGGATTGCTTGCGCGTGAGACAGATCACTCAGGCGCAGGACTGCTTCCTGCACCTGACCTGACTGCAACAGGCGTGCGCGCATCGTGCCGCCTAGCAAACCGCAGTGCAAGGGAGGCGTGAGCCACACGCCCTTGCTCAGCAGATAGATGTTTGAGCGACTGCCCTCACATAATTCTCCGTGTTCATTGACAAAAATCTGATCGAAGTACGCGGGGTGCTTGCTGAGCCATTCGGCAGCGACGTCATACCAGGGGCGATGTGTGGTTTTGTGCTGAAGCAGGGGCTCTTGGCTCTTGAGCACGACAGGCGACAGCCCAATCAGCGGTGTGCCGAGCAGTGCGCCTAACGGCACCGCTTGCATCGAAAGCGCGCCGGATGCGCTGAGTAATAATCTCACGCGAAGCGATTTGCCTGTGTGCGCCGAGCAAGCAGTTTTGATGGTCTCAAGCACAGCGGAGTCCCCGGGATAAGAATAGCCAAGCTCTTTTGCAGAGCGAGCGAGACGCATTAAATGCTCAGGGATTAAAGCAATGACACCCGCTTCATCAGCGTGCATCGTTTCTATCAGATCGGGTGTTGGCTTAGTCATCTATTTGGTTTCAAGCGAGTATGCGTGCCTTCCAGTGGCATTCTTCCCACTCCTGCGCGGGGTCAGAGTCATAGACGATACCGCCACCCACATGATAGAGGCCAGTGCCCCTCTGTGCATCAAGGACCAAGGTGCGAATCGCCACGTTCAAGGAGAAATCTCCATTAGGAGCTAGCCATCCCACGCTACCGCAGTAAAGTCCGCGCGGCGAAGCCTCTGTCTCTTGAATGCGTCGCATCGCAGCGATTTTTGGTGCGCCTGTCACAGAGCCACAAGGGAAGAGGGCTCTTAAAATTGCTTCCAGATCCGTGTCTGGTGCGACGCGGGCCTGAACGGTCGAAGTCATGGTCCAGACCGAGGGGTATTTCTCTAGGGAAAACAGTGGGTTTGCGGTGACGCTACCAGCGAGAGCGACACGCCCCAGATCGTTGCGCAACAGATCAACGATCATGAGGTTTTCTGCCCGATTTTTGGCGCTCGCTACCAAGCCTTGCCTGAAGGCATGATCCTCAGCGGGATCCGTTGAACGTGGTGCAGTACCTTTCATGGGGCGGGTCGTCAGGCAGTCGCCGGTTCGCGCCAAAAATAATTCAGGTGAGAAAGACAGTACGGTGCGCATACCGTCTTCGATAAAAGCGGCATGTCCGACAGGGTGCTTGTTTGCGATGCGTTTGTAAAGGGTGGAGGGATCTCCCCGCATCTGAACCAACATTGGAAACGTCGCATTTATTTGATAAACCTCGCCTTGGGCAATCCATTGACGGATTGTCTGAATGCGATCGATGTAAGCATCCTTGGAAAGAAGGGGAGCTACGTTTTCAATCGCTGCAGAATGCTCGTGCTTGCTAGTCTGGAGGGCATCGCTCCAAGGTGCCTCGAGTGTCATTTCCGCGAACACGAGAGCGGTCAGGCGCGGCGTGGAGTCCTGCATGCGGTTAGGATGGCTTTCGCTGGCATGGACCTGTAGTGTTGGCTCAAACCATTCCCCTAATTCGTAGTCCAGCAAAAGCGCAATCCAGTGACCGTCTTTTTGGGCTTGTGCGATACGCGCAAAGGCCTCGGGTAGCTCTTGTTGCGTGCGTGCTTCAATACGGGAGAGCGGCTCCGTCAAGACCCGCGCCTCACCCGCTAAGCGGTCCTCAAAGCGGCAGTGCGTCATGTGCGTGTCATGAACTCGTGTAGGACATCACCCGTATGCGAGCGCTTGCGAGCGCCCACGACTTGCTCGGGCGTCCCTTCGATGACAAGACGACCCCCGCCCGAGCCACCTTCTGGGCCGAGATCCAGTAACCAGTCCGCCTCGGCGATGATGTCCAGGTTATGTTCGATCACCACCACAGTATTGCCAGCTTCGACCAAACGATGCAGTACGCGGATGAGCTTCTCTACATCAGCCATGGAGAGTCCAACAGTGGGCTCGTCCAGCACATACAGCGTGTGAGGTAAACGAGAGGCTCTGCCAGTTGTGATGACACCCTCTGTCATGCGTGCTTTTGCAAGCTCGGTCACAAGCTTGATCCGTTGCGCTTCGCCGCCAGATAGGGTGGGCGAGGGTTGTCCTAGCGTCAGGTAGCCGAGTCCTACGTCTTGCATGAGTTGCAGAGGATGGCGAATCTTTGGGTGCGCAGCAAAGTAACCAATTGCGTCATCCACTTCCATCGACAGGACCTGACCTGCATGTTTTTCTCGCATGCGTACCGCGAGCGTGTCGGTGTTGAAGCGCGCTCCGCCGCACGCATCGCAAGGTACTTTAATGTCGGGCAGAAAGCTCATTTCGAGCGTGCGCATGCCTTGGCCTTCACAGATCGGACAGCGACCATCGCCTGTGTTGAACGAAAAGCGACCAGCCCCCCAGCCGCGAATGCGCGCTTCGTTCGTCTCAGCGAATTGTTTGCGCACGTCATCCCAAAAACCAATATAAGTCGCTGGGCAAGAGCGCGGGGTCTTACCAATCGGCGTTTGATCTACCTCTAAAACTCGATCGAGCGCTTGCCAGCCAGTAATTTCTTCGCAGCCCTGCCAGGCGGGTGTGCCACGCACCGACAATGCCACCGAGAGATTATCGAGCAGCACTTCTCGCGCGAGGGTTGATTTACCCGAGCCCGAGACGCCTGTGACAACACTCAAGCGACCGATTGGAAAGTGAGCGTCGACATGTCGGAGGTTATGTAGCTTTGCACCTTTTACGGTCAACATCGGAAGGTCTTTGGTGATGGGGCGCCGCGGTTGTAGCGGGTGCTTGAGGGGCTCGCGTAGGTACCGACCTGTTGTCGATTCAGGCGCATCCATTAAATCTTGTAGCGTACCTTGTGCGACAACACGTCCGCCACGTACACCTGCACCTGGTCCGATATCAATGACATGTTCGGCGCGTCGAATCGTATCGTCGTCGTGTTCTACGACGACCAAGGTATTTCCATTTTTCTCAAGTTTAGATAGGGCGCCCAACAAAATGCGATTGTCGCGAGGGTGCAGTCCAATCGTTGGCTCATCCAGTACATAGCAGACGCCTTGCATGTTGGAACCGAGTTGCGCAGCAAGTCTGATGCGTTGCGCTTCGCCGCCCGACAGAGTCGGTGCTGCACGGTCAAGAGCCAAATAGCCCAAGCCGACTTCTTGCATGAATTGCAGGCGCCCGCGAATCTCACTTAGGATATCGCGCGCAATTTCTGCATCGCGCCCGCGTAAGACGAGTCCGGTGAAGAAAGTATGTGCATCAGACACTGCAAGGCCTGCGAGCTCGGCAATCGATTTTTCACGCCAGAGTACGGAACGCGACACCGGATTTAAGCGCGCGCCATGACACTGTGTACAGACCCTAGTTTCGCCCTCATAGGACGCGTTCCACGCGTTTTCCTCGCCGGTTTGTTCTGCGTCGAAGCCTTGGAGCTGAAGTCCCGTGCCAAAGCAACCCGTGCACCAGCCGTGTTTCGAGTTGTACGAGAACATGCGCGGATCTGGCTCAGGGAAACTCGACCCGCAGCTCGGACAGGCGCGTTTAACTGAGAAATGTGTCTGCTCAAGTGTGGCCGTCATGTCGCTGTGAAGCTTGTCGAGCGGCCAGATGAGGCTCATCACACCTTGGCCATGTTCGAGCGCGCTACGCACGCCTTCACGCAAAGCGGCTTCGTTTTTTGATTCGACCATGAGATCGCAGACGGGTAATTCAATTGTGTGCTCTTTGAAGCGATCGAGGCGAGGCCATTTTGCCGTACCGATAAACGCATTGTCGACACGCAAGTGCGTGAAACCTTTGCCTGCAGCCCACTTTGCGAGGTCGGTGTAATAGCCCTTGCGTGCCGTAACAAGCGGCGCGAGCAGGCCAATACGTTCACCCTTATGGTCACGCAAGATACGAGCTACGATCTGGTCCGCACTTTGCGGCTCGACGCTGACACGGCAATCTGGACACATTTGGGTGCCAAGTTTCATGTACATCAGGCGCAGAAAATGGTGGATCTCTGTCATGGTCGCAACGGTTGACTTGCGTCCTCCGCGGCTGGTGCGCTGTTCAATAGCAACCGTGGGCGGTATGCCAAAGATTGCATCTACATCGGGCTTACCAGCCGGTTGTACGATGGCACGCGCATAAGCGTTTAATGATTCGAGATACCGACGTTGTCCTTCGTTGAATAAGATGTCGAAAGCTAGTGTCGATTTGCCAGAGCCTGATACCCCAGTGATGACGGTAAATTTATCGTGCGGAATACTTACGCTGATGTTTTTTAAATTGTGCTCGCGTGCATGCAAGATATCGATGTGGGTCGCTGCGCGACGGCGCTCTTTGAGTACCGCCTGAAGGGGCTTTCCAGAAGTTTCCGCGAGCGTGCTACCAATTGCGTCCGGTGTCATTGCCACCGCGTACTCACGCAACGCCTCGCCTGTATAGGAACGAGGTGCTTGCATGATGTCTTCTGGGCTGCCTACCGCAATAATTTCGCCACCCGCGTCACCGCCCTCGGGACCCAGGTCAATGACCCAATCGGCAGAGCGAATGACATCAAGATTATGTTCAATTATTAGTAAAGTGTGGCCCGCGCCGAGTAGTTTGCGAAACGCACGCATCAGTCGTGCGACATCATCAAAATGCAAACCAGTCGTGGGTTCGTCAAATAGAAACAGGCTGCCTTTTTTAGCAACCTTGGCGGTTGAGATTCCGCTGCGTGCCGCCTCAGCCAGATGCCCGGCCAACTTCAGTCGCTGGGCTTCGCCGCCAGATAGGGTCGGCACCGGTTGACCAAGTTTGACGTATTCCAGTCCTACGTCTGCAAGCGGAGCTAGACCGAGTTGAACATCGCGTAGGCCTTTGAAAAATTCAAGCGCTTCTGAGACGGTCATGTCTAAGACGGCGTCGATCGAGGCGCGCCGACCGAGATGTTCGATCTCTACCTCGCGTACTTCTGGCCGGAAGCGCTTGCCATCGCAGTCGGGACAGCGGATGTAGATATCAGACAAGAACTGCATTTCAACGTGTTCAAAGCCTGTGCCACCGCAAGTTGGGCAACGGCCATCACCGCTATTAAAACTGAAGGTGCCTGCGGTGTAACCACGTTCACGTGCAACAGGCGCCTGAGCGAATAGCTTGCGAATGGGATCAAAGGCCCCCACATAACTCGCGGGGTTAGAGCGCGCTGTTTTGCCAATTTGCGCCTGATCGACCATCACAACATCAGCGAGCTGCTCTGCGCCGAGAATACGATTGAACGGGCCCGGTGATTCTGTGGGTTTGCCCATGATCTTGAGCAGCCCTGGGTAGAGCACGTCTTGGATGAGAGTGGATTTGCCAGACCCAGAGACACCGGTGACGCAAACGAGTCGTCCGAGTGGAATTTCGATCGATACGTTTTTTAGGTTATTCGCTGTCACGCCTTCGAGCAATAACCTCGGCGTGTTTGCGGATACCGGCAGGGGGCGGGGTGCCTCGACCTTCAACAGGCCACCCATGTACTTGCCCGTTAAGGTTGGCGCTTCTTTCAAGGCACTAGGGGTGCCGTCGAAGACGATCTGGCCGCCGCGTTCGCCGGGACCTGGTCCAACGTCGATCACGCGATCTGCAGCGATCATGACTTGCGGATCATGTTCTACGACAACGAGAGTGTTACCCGCGTCGCGCAGGCGATGCATCACTTCGACAATGCGGTGAATATCTCGCGGGTGCAGACCGATCGATGGTTCATCCAGTACAAAGAGTGTGTTAACCAGAGACGTGCCTAACGCCGTTGTCAGATTGATGCGCTGCACTTCGCCGCCTGACAAAGTGCGACTTTGTCGATCCAGTGTTAGGTAACCAAGCCCAACATCACAGAGGAATTTGAGCCTGGCTCGCACCTCCGTTAATACAAGATCCATCGCTGCATCTAAGCTGCCCGCAAATCTGACGGTGCCTGCGAATTCGCGCAACTGCACGATCGGTGTCAACATCAGGTCTTGGATAGACTTGCCGTCGATGCGCCACAGCAAGGCGTCGGGCTTAAGTCGTGCACCTTTACAAGTGGGGCAGGGGGTGTAGCTGCGATACTTCGACAACAGCACGCGCACGTGCATTTTGTAGGATTTGGTCTCGAGCCAGTCAAAGAAGCGTTGCACCCCATACCACTGTGTTTTCCAGGCTTGGTTGCCGCCTTTCCAAAGCGGATCGCCGTGCAACACCCACTCCTGGTGTTCTGGGGGCAAGTGTTTCCAAGGCGTATTGATCGAGACATTCGCCCGCTTGGCGTATTTTTCGAGCTCGACTTGGCATTCTTTGTAACTTGGCGTTTGCCATGGTTTGATGGCGCCGCCTTCCAGCGTTTTATTCTCGTCAGGAATCACTAAGCCAAAGTCGATTCCGATCACGCGTCCAAAGCCACGACAGGTCTCGCACGCACCAAGCGGTGAATTAAAAGAGAAGGTGCTTGGGAGGGGGTCGCTATAGCTAATATTGCAGTCTGCGCAATGGAGTTTGTCGCTAAATTTCCAGACCTCTGTATCTTGCCCGTCTTGATCAAGGGCGTGTACAGCGATGAGGCCATTGCCCATTTTCAGGGCGATATCCAGCGCTTCCATGACACGCGAGGTGTCTGCGCCGGCCATGCGGAAGCGGTCTTGCACCACGCGCAAGGTTCGTAACGTCGGGGACAGCATCGCCGTCTTCTTTTTGTTGGACTTTGCGGGAGCCTTCGTTGCGGCGCTTGCTGCAACGACCTCTGTTTGCGTCGGACCCTCATCGGCATGGACCCGTGTATAACCTTGCTGATCTAAGAAGCCTCGGACCTCTTCTTCGCTAAAGTTTGCTGGCACCTGGACTGGGAAAGTAATGACCAATCTTGGATCGCTCGCCTTTGCTGCGCGCGCAGTGATGGCGCTAAAGATTGAAGCCGTACTGTCGCGACAAACGGCTTGACCACACCCGCGGCACATTAACTGCGCGCCACGCGCAAAGAGTAATTTCAGATGGTCGTTAAGCTCGGTCATTGTGCCAACCGTGCTGCGCGAGCTGCGCACAGGGTTGGTTTGATCAATGGCGATTGCGGGCAAAATGCCTTCAATCTTGTCGACCACAGGCTTATCCATGCGATCGAGAAACTGTCGGGCATAGGGCGAGAAGGTTTCGACGTAACGCCGCTGTCCTTCCGCGTACAAGGTATCGAACGCCAAGGAGCTTTTGCCCGAGCCGCTCACGCCAGTTACGACGGTTAGTTCCCCTGTATTTAGGGTGACATCGAGATTTTTTAGATTGTTCTGGCGAGCGCCAGTAATGCGAATAGTGGGGTTCATGTCGCAATCATAGAGCGGGCTAGCCGAGCTGGGGTCTCTTGTCCAAGCGATAACCGGGTCAAATTTAGGGTAATATACTCAGTTCCCTATCGGAGAATTGCTATGGCTTCAGAAACAAAACGTACGCGTCGCAACACTCTCGAGCGCCGTTGCTTGGGCAAGGCCTTCAAGCGCCTGTTCGTCAACGCTCCTAAAGGCGTGTTCAAAATGCTCGAGAAAGTCAAGAAAGCCTGAGTGTTGGCATATTGACCGGTCTTTGCAGCGTTCTGCTTAGACCAAAATGATTCAAGTGAAAGGCCGCTGACAATGTCCGCGGCCTTTTTGCTTTTGACCGCACCGAGTCTGGACTTGACTCGGTGAGCAGATCGGTTGACTATCCTACGAGCGTGAAAGAACGCATGCAAACCTAAGTAAAAATAAACATAAACCGGAGATATCGAGCATGAGCGGGTCAAAACGTTGGGTAAATCGTCCTGAAGGATCGACCTGGGGTGATTTTGGGCCGGACGACCAGCGGGGTCGCATCAATCTCTTGACGCCAGCTAAGCTCAAGCAGGGCATCGCGGAAGTCAAAGAGTTTCAACCTTTCTGCCTCAGCCTTCCGCTAGATTTGCCAGGTGGCAACTTGTTGAATCCACGCCGGTTTCCGCCGGTTATTCGTCCAACGCTTCGTGGTGATCGTCCGAATATGAATTACGGTTTGTTTCGCGATAACGAATTACACACTGACGTCATCAGTGATGATTTGGTCGTGATGCACCTTCAGTATTCCACGCAATGGGATAGCTTGGCGCACGTAGGGTCTCGCTTTGATGCAAATGGTGATGGTATCCCCGAGTCGGTCTATTACAACGGTTACCGCGCAGGCGACGATATTCAAGGCCCGACTGAAGCGAAAGACGCGGGCGTACCCCAACCTGGCGATCAGCGGTCGACCTCGAATGCGACGGCGCTGGGTATACAAAATATGGCAGAGTCTTGCGTACAGGGGCGTGGTGTGATGCTCGACTTTCACGCGCACTTTGGAAATAAGCGGGAGATCATTGGCTACGACACCCTAATGCGGGTGATGGAACAAGACAAGGTGGTGATCGAGTCTGGCGACATGGTGTGCTTGCATACCGGGTTTGCGCAAATGCTCATGGATATGAAGGGTAAGCCTGACCTGCATACCTTGGAAACAAGCTGCGCAGCCCTAAACGGTCGGGACAAGAAATTATTGAACTGGATCACCGACAGTCAGTTGGCGGTGCTAATGGCCGATAACTATGCCGTCGAACATTACCCAGCAGTCGATCACGTGGGTTGCTGCGCAACCTTGCCGTTGCATGAGCACTGCTTGTTTAAGCTCGGTGTGCATTTGGGTGAGATGTTTTATCTCACGCCTCTCGCAAAATGGCTGCGTGAGCATGGTCGCAATCGCTTCTTATTGACGGCCCCCCCACTTCGTTTACCTGGCGCAGTGGGTTCCCCGTCGACGGCCGTGGCGACGGTTTAAGGGCTTAGCTGAACTAAGCGCAAACCCCTAGTTATATGCTCATTGTTGACGCCCCCGAACGGATGGGGCAAACTGAGCCCGTTACTGAACTTTTCTTAAGGACCGAGCCATGCGTCGATCACTTATAGCTGCCGCCTTGACAGCAGCTTTTTTGTTTCCAGCCGTAGGAACCGCCAAAACCTTCAAATGGGCTAGTCAGGGCGATATTTTGACCCTTGATCCACACTCCCAAAACGAAGGCCTGAACATTGCCGCCAACTTGTGGGTGTACGACCCTTTGCTGAACTACAACGATAAGTTTGATGTGGTTCCCTCCTTGGCTGTTTCTTGGGAGCAGGTGAACCCTTCGCTTTGGCGCTTCAAGCTACGGCCCAACGTAAAGTTTCACGATGGCTCGGCATTTACGGCTGATGACGTTGTGTTTTCTATCAAGCGGGCAATGGCGCCTTCGTCGCAATTCAAATCCTATGTTGCCGGTATTAGTGACGTGAAGGCAATCGATCCCCTGACGGTTGAAATCGCGACAGCCGGCCCCAACCCCGTGTTGCTGCGCCAACTTCCTTCGCTCGGCATCATGAGCAAAGCTTGGGCGGAAAAGAACAACGCTGCTTTGCCACAAGATTTTAATAAAAAAGAGGAAAGTTACGCCGCACGTCATGCGATGGGCACTGGGCCATATATTCTCAAAACTCGTGAAGTCGACATCAAAACGACCTACGCAGAGAACCCGAACTGGTGGGGCAAGCCTACCAAGACGGGAAACGTGACGGAAATTATCTACACACCGATCAAACAAAACGCGACACGTACGGCAGCGTTGCTGTCGGGTGAGATTGACTTTGTGTTGGATCCCCCTGCACAAGACTTGGATCGCTTGCGCAAACAAGTCAAAGTACTCGACGGTAACGAAAACCGTACGATCTACATTGCAATGGATGTAAAGAGCCCAGAACTTAAGTACAGCAACATTAAGGGCAAAAATCCGATGCAAGATGTACGTGTGCGCGAGGCTCTGTATCGCTCGATTGATATTGAAGCCATCAAGAAGTCCGTCATGCGAGGAATGTCCTTGCCCACGGGCGCTATGATTTCCCCGCAGGTGCATGGCTATTCGGACGCCATGGGTAAGCGTGTTCCCTATGACGTTGAAAAAGCCAAGGCTTTGCTCAAAGAAGCGGGTTACGAAAACAACCTTGAGTTCACTTTAGACTGCCCGAATAATCGCTACATTAACGATGAGGCCATTTGTCAGGCTGTTGTGGCAATGTGGGCACGTGCAGGCATGAAAGTTAAGCTCAATACGATGCCTCGTGCGACCTTCTTCCCGAAGATTGCCAATGGCGATTTCAGTGTCTATTTGTTTGGCTGGGGCGTCCCGACCTTCGATGCTTACTACACGCTTGAATCCTTGATTCGTAGTAAGGGTGAGGGCGCAGCCGGTGCGTTTAACTATGGCGGTTATTCCAATGCCAAAGTTGATGCGCTGATTGATGCGGTCAAGACCGAGGTCGATGATGCCAAGCGAACCGCGATGATTCGTGAGGCGTTCACAATCCATGCGAAAGAGTTCGGTACGATTCCTCTGCATGACCAAGTGATTCCTTGGGCAATGAAGAAAAATATCGAAATTATTCACCAGCCTAACAACCGCCCTGTTGTTGAGCGCATCACGATTAGGTAATCCGAAACGTCGCCCAGGTGCACATCCGTGTGGCCTGGGCGTCGGATGACTTTGCCTCTGTACTGAGAATCCATGTTTGCTTTTATTTTGCGCCGGTTGATTCAAGCCGTTGGCGTTATGTTGGCAGTTGCGCTGCTGGCGTTCATCTTGTTTCAATATGTCGGCGATCCAGTCATGATCATGCTGGGTCAGGAGGGTACGCCGGCCGAGCGCGAG
>JBILJY010000047.1:0-14511 GCA_044376975.1 Burkholderiaceae bacterium
GTTCGATCTTGAGCATTACTTACGACCCTCGCTTTGTACGTTGCGTGCGGGCGGAACACCGCCGTATGTTTGCCAAGTTGATCCAGCCAACCAACCCGCGTCAACAGGAAGATTGATGCCCGTAATAGCTTTTGCGGCTGGCGATAACAAGAAACCGACTGAGTCTGCGATTTCATCGGGTGTAACGAAACGACCCATCGCCGCTTGTGAAGTCAGGTCGTCGGGGTTGCGATCCTTGCGATCAATCGCAGCCTGTAGTGCCTCAGTCAGAACATAGCCTGGGGATATAGCATTGATGCGTACACCTGAGCGCCCCCATTCTGCTGCTAGGCAGGCTGTCATTGAGGCGACCGCAGCCTTGGCAGGCCCATAGGCGTGAAGCGGAGAGGAGCGAAGTGAGGTGATGGAGGCAATGTTAACGATCGCGCCTCCACCGAGCTCCACCATGCGTGAGCCGTAAATGGCACACGCTAGATATGTACCGCGCAGATCGATATCGACGACGCGATCCCATTCCGTCATGGTGAGGCGATCTGGGGGCAGGCGATGCTGAAGAATTCCAGCGCAGTTCACAAGTGCGGTGACGGGGCCATGCGTGGCCTCAATCATTTCTGCGACTTTACGCATGCCATCGTCATCCGTCACGTTACACGCATAAGCATGTACGCCCATCGCTTTCATTTTTTCGTCGGACCACGTACCTGGCAAATCAAGCGAGACAACATGGTCGCCGCGCTTGGCGAGATGACGTACGCAGGCCGCACCAATTCCGCTTGAGCCACCTGTAACGACAGTAATAGAGGGCTTGCTCATGGACGTGCTCCTTTGCGACTAAGCGACTGATAAATTTGAACAACGAAATCCGTCATGCCTCGTTTAAGACCCAAGGCAAAAAACAGGACGATGATACCTAGCGCTAAACCGTGATACTCGGTTGTGCGTGTGATGATGTCGTTGAAGATCATTAACAGCCCTGCGCCCACCACAGGACCAATAAAAGTATGCAGACCACCCATCATGATCATGAACACAGCTTCGCCTGACATCGTCCAGTAGCTGAACTCCGGGTAGGCTCCCGAAACGAACAAGGCCATGATGACACCGCCAACGCTTGCAAAGCAGCTAGCCAAGATAAAGGCATAGAGTCGGACTCTCCAGACGTTGATGCCTAAAAACTGTGCACGATCTGCGTTGTCGCGCACCATCCGCAAGGTGTAACCGAAAGGTGACTGGAGGATGTAGCGCATGAGAAAGAGGCAAACCACGCCAAGCACGCAAGAAAACCAATACAGGGTCTGTACATCAGCGAGGTTCAAACTGCCCCAGACGCGCGGAATACCGCCCATCAGTCCTTGATCGCCACCCGTAAGTGATGTCCAGGTGATGATGATGCTGTGGATCAACATTTGGAAGGCGAGCGTTAGGAAAGAAAAATAGATTTCTTTTAGCCTCACGCAGATCGAACCAATGACAAAGCCTAAGACGGCACAAAACAGGACGGCACCAAGTATTGCCACTGGGATAGAAGCGCCACCTTTCTGCATGAGCAGGCCAAAGGCGTAGGCCCCACCGCCAAAAAACATGGCATGCCCAAACGACACCATGCCGCCATAGCCCACCAAAATGTTGAGGGAGGTCGCAAAAAGACCAAAGGCAGCTAACCGGATGACAAAGTCTAACGCCACGCGTCCGGGTGAGAAAAATGGAATCGCGACTAAGATCGCGAGTCCGGCCAACGCGAGGAGTAGATCCTTATTGAAGCTTGAATGCGTGGTCATCAGCGTTGCTCCTTACCAAGAAGGCCGCTCGGCTTGAGTATAAGAATCAAGGCCATCGCAAGAAACATGATGCCCTCTACAAAAAGAGGAAAGCCGATCGAGCCAAAAGAGCGCACCAGACCGATCAGCAACGCGCCAACTAACGCTCCGCTCACCGAACCCATGCCACCAATTACCGTGACGATGAAGGATTCAATCAGGATTGAGAAGCCCATGCCAGCAGACATCGAGCGAACCGGCGCGGCAAGCGCTCCAGCAAGCCCCGCTAAGGCGCCACCAAACACGAAAACACCCGCGTAAATCCAAGTGGTATTTAGACCAAGTACGGACGTCATTGTGGGATTATGGGCGGCTGCACGCACGATCTTTCCGATACGCGTACGTGTCAGAACGTACCACATGATTGCGCCGATTACGCCAGCAGCTCCCATCATGAACACGTAGAAGACCGGCACGATGCCCCCACCAATAAAGAGCGGTGGTGTTTGAAAGGCGGCTGGCATGCCCATTGACTGAAATTCATGGCCCCAAATAATTTTGACGGCATCATCAAGAATCAATATGAAGGCATAGCAAACGAGTAGTTGCAGTAGAACATCGGCGTTGTAGACGCGACGCATGAAAAAACGCTCGAAGATCAGGCTAAAGAGACCCACTCCAATGCCGGCAATCAGCGCTGCAAGCAGATAGCTGTCAGTTAGGCGGTATGCAGACAGCGCGATGTAGGCGCCTAGCATGTAAAACGAGCCATGCGAAAAGTTAATGACGCCGAGTACGCCGAAGATAAGTGTGAGACCAGCGGCAACTAGAAATAGTAGCGCGCCCACGATGAGTCCCGTACTCGTCTGAGTGACGATGCAGGAGATGGACGAGAGGCATTCGAATAGTGCGGTGGGATCCAAAGATGTCTCCGAGTGAAACCAACGTGTGGCACAGCGAGGGCGAGCAGTAGCAACGCCATCGCTCGATACGAAAAGGGTCTCTGCCAATCAACATGGCAGAGACCCCGTCGACTTCAGTGTGAAGCGCAGCGGGGCTTATGCCCAGCCTTTACGCTTCTTCCATTCGGCTTCGAGTTCATAAATTTGAGCCCAGCTACCGTTGACCTGGTTGGTCATGTAGGGCTCTTTGTTGGTGAGAGAGCCGTAGCCAATCGCGTAGTTCACCAGCGTGTGGTCCGCAGCCCGCATGGTGAGCGTACCGTCTGCGCCGAAAGGCGAGTCAATTTTCAAGCCGCGCAGCACTTCCGCTATTTTTTTGCCGTCGGAACTATTGGCTTTTTTCATTGCGGTCATGATGAGGTTAATACCGGCGGAGTTTTCCCAAGACCAGTTCAGTGCGAGCTCTTTGAACTTGGCTTGATAGGCATCAGCCCACGCATTATTTGCGGGAGTATTTGGGAAGCTACGCAGGTAGCGGTTACCTGAGTGCATGTTTGGTGGCACGTTCTTGACCGCTGTCAGCACAGCATATTCAGCTAAGTTTGGCGAAAAGAATTGCTTGTCTTTGAACAGAGCGTAGATGCCTGCCTGATCGATAAAGGAGGTCATGTCGCCGCCCCACAGCGCGGAGTAAAGCGCTTGCGGTTTGCCTTGAACGAGACGTGTAATATTTTCGCTATAGTCCGCTTGGAAGAGCTTGGGCCAAACTTGACCGACGACTTCAATGTCTTTGTTGAAGTGTTTGAGATATTCAAAGTATTCGGCGGTGGTGTCGCGACCATAGGCATAGTCAGGCGAGATACTCATCCAGCGGTTGAGCTTGAGACGCTTAGCAACCTCGGCGCCATAGGACCCGCCAACGATTGCATCGTGGATACCCTGGCGCGCTGAACGGAACGCCGTTGGGAAGCGCAATTTTGGATCTGCAGTCAGTGACGACGTCTCTGAACAGGTATGCATGACAAGCACACCCAAGTCTTTCGCCACTTCATGTACAGCAAAGGCGCCAGAAGACGCTTCTGCATCCAAAATCATTTCACAGCCGTCGCCGGTAATCAGTTCGCGGGCAACGCGTGCGGCTTCTTGAGGCTGGCCTTTGGAATCGCGTACGACCATTTCGATCATACGTCCGCCCAAGCCACCGGCTGCGTTAAATTTCTCAACTTCAAGTGCAACGGCGTTGCGCGAGGAGATGCCAAGCATGGCGACACGGCCAGACAGAATCGTCGGCATACCGATACGAATGGTCTTGTTCTGCGCCAAGGAGATTGCTGGGGCACCCAAGACTGCCATACCTGCGGTTGCGGCTGCGCCTTTTAGCAATTTGCGGCGAAGGGCCGTTTTTGAGTTCGATGTTGAAGCTGCGCTCATCTTTTGTCTCCCGAAGTGTTCAGATGATAGTTATGTGTTTTGAACTAACCGCTATAGGACGTTTTTACTTAGCTTTTGTCAAGAACCGAAGTCTCAGGAAAACCCTAGGCGTGTTGTTTCTAGGTATGGCGGGATGCGCTAAAGTGTCGCTAGAGTGAAACCTTTTGGATGCTAGCTAAATGAAACAAGCAACGTTTTTTCCAGTGGCCGGTTGTGCCGGTACAGACCACAGGTTGGCGGGTGACTATCACCATCGCTGGATGGTGATCGATGCGCAGGGCGAGTGGTTAACGGACAAGGTGTGCCCGGCCTTGCAGCAAGTCTCCATTGATTTAAAGATGGGTGCATTGGTGCTGCGCGCGCCGGGAATGCTGCGCATGGATATCCCGCTCGATGTGATTGAGGATGATGAAAGTGTGAATCGTCCGGCTACTATTGCCGCACAGCCTGTTGTCGTCATCGATGAGGGCGAGGTTGCCGCGGTATGGTTCAGCAAAGCGCTTGGTCAATCATGTCGCTTTGTCAAAATCCATCCCGACAAGAAACAACCGGTTTGGCCGTAAGGGTGAGCCTTCCCGCTGCTTTAAATTTTTTCTGTGGTTGAGGCGGTTAGGACACGATACTTCGCCATTAAGGCGTCTTGGCCTTCCTTCCATTGCGGATGGATTTCAATGCAATCGACTGGGCACACGACTTTGCACTGAGGCTCGTCGTGATGTCCCACGCATTCGGTGCATGCTGCCGGATTAATGATGTAGATCTCTTCGCCCATCGAGATCGCATCGTTGGGGCATTGTGGCTCGCACACGTCACAATTAATACATTCATCGGTGATGCGCAGTGCCATAACGCTCCTGAAAGCCGATCAGGCGCAATCCCTTTTTGGGATTACGCTTTGGGTGCTGCTGCGTTTTGTTCCCGGCGCTCTTTCGCTTTGGCCTGCAGCCAACGTTCGACTGACGGAAACACAAACTTGCTCACATCGCCGCCCAACTCTGCGATCTCGCGCACAATCGTGCCCGAAATAAACTGGTATTGGTCAGAGGGTGTCATGAACAAGGTTTCAACTTCCGGAAGCAAATGGCGGTTCATGCCGGCCATTTGAAACTCGTATTCGAAGTCGGATACAGCGCGCAGACCGCGGACGATCACACGCCCGTCTTGTTCGCGCACAAAGTCTTTCAGGAGACCGGCAAAGCTGGCCACTTTGACATTTGGGTAGTGGCCTAGCACTTCACGTGCGATTTCAACGCGCTCTTCGATCGCGAAGAACGGCTTTTTATTCCGGCTATGTGCCACACCGACCACAACGCGGTCGAACAAGCTAGCTGCTCGGCGCACTAAGTCTTCGTGGCCGCGTGTCATCGGGTCAAACGTACCAGGGTAGATAGCAGTGATCATTTTTGCAGTGCAGCAATTTGAATAAGGTGATAGTGTACGGCCCCTGCCCGGTCTTGGCGCAATAAGTCGTACTGCTCGGGTACAAAAATCGGTTTTTCGGCCTCAATATAAACAAGACCGTTGGGTTCTAACAAATTTGGAAGAATGGGCCAGAGTTCTTCGAGCCAGTTTTTTCCAAACGGTGGATCTAAAAAAATAAGATCAAACCGCGCCGCCTCTAGTCTTTCAACTACATGCTTTGCATCACCGGCGTGAATTCTAACTGCTTGTGCACCTAACTTGTCGCGTAAAGCCTTCAGGGCGACGACTGCTTTGGGGTGTTGTTCCACTAGTTGGACGTGCGCGACCCCGCGCGAGGCTGCTTCAAACCCCAGTGCGCCACTTCCGGCAAAGAGGTCCAGTACGCGCTTACTCTGAAAGTCACCTTGCCAAAAAAAATTTAGCCAATTGAACAAGGTTTCTCTTACTCGGTCTGGTGTGGGACGCAAACCGTCTGCCTCGATCACCTCAATTGGTGTGCGACGAAACTGCCCGCCAACGATCCGAATATACTTCTTCACTATGTTTCGCTTTTTCAAGAAAAAAACCACACCCGATGAGCCTCTTCCAGAGGATCAAGCCACGACGCCTGCGCCGGATCTGAGCATTTCGCAGAATACCAGTACCGAGGCCCCCCCGGATGCGGCGGATAGCCCTCCCGTGCAGGGCCGACGCTTTATGTTGTCCCAGGCCTTATCAGGCGCCCCGCTTGGTCGCCAGACTGGGCTGCCCATAGCGTCCGCCGACATTGCGCAGCCGAGTGCGGCAGTCCCTATTGTTTCTGTCGACGCGGCTCAGCAGCCTGAAGCGCCGGCTCAAGAGCTCGTTCAAGAGTTGGTGGAAAACCAGATTGAAGAGCGGGCAGAAGAACAAACAGAAGAACAAATAGCAGAGCAAAAAACGTCTTGGCTAGCCAAGTTGAAAGGTGGTTTGGCGAAAACCGGGCAAAGTCTAGGAAGTCTGTTTGTCGGCGTACATGTTGACGAGGATTTGTTCGAAGAGCTTGAGACGGCTTTGATCATGGCCGATGCGGGCGTTGAGGCGACCGAGCAACTGATGTCGGCGCTACGTGCCCGTGTAAAACGAGACCGAATCGAAGACGCCGATGCCGTGCGTCAAGCATTGAAAGACGTGCTAGCAGACCACTTAAAGATTCTCGAAAAACCTTTTGATGTTGGGCATGTTAAGCCGCTTGTCGTGATGATTACTGGCGTGAACGGCGCTGGCAAAACAACATCGATTGGAAAACTGGCAAACGCGCTGCAGCAACGCGGGGCCAAGGTGTTGCTGGCTGCGGGTGATACGTTTCGCGCTGCTGCACGCGAGCAGTTGGTTGAGTGGGGTAATCGCAATAACGTTTCTGTTATCGCGCAAGACGGTGGTGATCCTGCTGCGGTGGCCTTTGATTCTGTTCATGCGGGTCGTGCGCGTGGCATGGATATCGTGATGATCGACACGGCAGGGCGTCTGCCAACGCAATTGCATTTGATGGACGAACTGAAAAAAATTCGCCGTGTGATTGCCAAGGCTGATCCGACAGCGCCGCATGAGGTGCTGTTGGTGGTGGACGGCAATTCCGGGCAGAACGTACTGTCGCAAATTCGCAGTTTCGACGCAGCGGTTGGGTTAACCGGACTAATCGTCACCAAGCTAGACGGAACCGCAAAAGGTGGCACCCTCGCTGCAGTCGCTGCTGGAGCCCAAGGGACGCGTCCTGTCCCGGTCTATTGGATCGGTGTAGGTGAAAAAATGGAAGACTTGCAGCCCTTCGTTGCCGCTGATTTTGCGGCTGCGCTGGTCGGTTAATGCCAAGGTCTGTGGGTTTGCGACAACTCTGAAAAAGCCTGCGTCGCTTCGATCGTCAAGGCATCAAGTCGAGAAGTAATCCAGCCGCAGGCAAACCAAGCGCTCGGTTGTGTATCGCGCAAGCCAACGAAACGTTCACGCGCGACGATTAAGTCATTCATCTCACCCAAAATATTCTGTACTCGGGCAAGAGACTTCTTGTAAACCCCAAGCCGACGCTGTGGCAAGATCGACTCGCAGAACTGGAGCGCATAGCGAAGCTTTTTGCCGCGTTTGCGAAGTTCGTGACGAGCCTCCATGTCTAAGGCCGGCAGATTGATCCCCTCGGCAACTACTTTTCGATCCCATTTTTTTAGCTTCTTGCTCAGTGTGGCTTCGAGCGTTTCTTCTGCTTGCAGGGTACGCGCTTCGCTGGCGGGCGTTAGGGCATCGACCGTGACTGGCTTAGAAGGCAGCACAACGCTTGCCAACATGTCGAGAAGCCAAGACTGGAAACCGACACCCCGAACGGTTGCTGCAGCATCCGCCTCCTCTACCGCTTGATCTAGTACCAGAGGCGGTTGTCCTGCTTTGCGCAAAATTGGCAGAATAAGTTCGCGCAACACATCGTCATCCCGTGCGCCGCCGAGTTGAGCAAAATATGCTTTGATTTCGAGTCGCGTATCCAAAGAGGGTAGTGTGGCCAAGCCATTAAAAAAAGACCAGGCAGAGCGCATTCGACGGATGCCGACGCGAAGTTGGTGCACATGCTCCGAGTGTGCGTGCGGGTATCGATCTTTTGTATCAACCCCCGCAATGAGTGCGCTATTTCGGATGATTTGATCAAGGCACTCGGCAGACACAGCGCGTAAGGCTTGTTCGGCATTATCTTGAGCGCTCAACATAATCGGTGTTATCGGTCGAGGCGCCCAGAACGCGTTAATGGCGTCGATACGCTGAGCTTCGGAATCGTCTGCCTTAAGCGCATCGAGCGCAGACAAGGTTTTGTTAAGCCGGGTCAGTTGATCGCCACGCTCCGCTTTGCTGCGCGCATCGACAATTAGCCCAAATTTTTGTTGCCAGCGCTTACCGAGTGTAAACATCGTTTCGAGCGGCCCCGACAGCAGCTCAAATTCAATTTCAGAAATTGGTAGCTCGAGCGCGCCGGCACGAATAACGCCGCTGTCATACGCAACTTCAACGCGACCACCTTTGTCTCGCAGTATGCGCGATAGTCGTAAGACATTCGTTTCATAGCGAACATCTAGCGGTTCAGTCAGTGACTGCAGCACAGCACCAGCGGGCAGTCCTGCATAGGCGCTCAAGTCCAAGATGGGTCCTGGACGAGCCCGGTTGAGTTCAATGCGCGAGAGACTGTCTTGCCCTGGCATCTTGAGCGTCTGCACCCAGCGCCGACCTTCTAAGCGAAGTCGCAACGAAATTTTCGCGCGTGCGAGCGCCCGCGTTGGCGTATCAAAATAGAGCGCCCGCAACCGAGTGCGCGCAAGCGCTCCCCGAGCCAGTTCGCGTTCGACGCCGGGGCGGGCTGTCGCAGGCACATGCAATTTGAGTTCTTGTTCTAGCATTCGGGTGTTTAAGTAGCCTTTAGGATAATTCAGTGTATCGACCACCCCTTCGAAATTTGATGACAAGGTAAAAATGCTAAGAATTCTGTATCTTTTTTGCCTCGAGAATCCAGTTGGCCAGTTCAACAAAGCCGGCACCGCCTTTAGAGGGCGTGACAAACTTTGGGTGATGCGTCAGACGGTGTAGTTGAGTTTGAATATTGGCCACACCCACCGAATAATCAAAGAACCGGAACATCGGTTCGTCGTTAGGTGAGTCCCCCGTGAACGCACACACGGGCAGGAGCTCCTCGAGCCGACTTGAAAACTCCCGAGCGAACAAGGTGCGCGTCATGGAAAGCTTGTCATATTGGCCAAACCAACCATTGACGTGGATGGAGCTAACCTTCGCTTGGGCGCCCTCTGTTTCAAAGAGCGAGACAATTTTCTTGACTGCGTCCTCGGGCAAAGGCGGTACGTCCTCGCAAAAATCAATGGCTAGGTCCGCTTCACGATAGTTTTGATCACTTGCCAGCGCACAGCCTGGAACACCACTCAAAATCTTGACCGAGAGAGAGTTTAGACGCTCCCGATTGGCTCGACGTTCTGTATCGCTCGCGAAATGGTGGGTCAGCATGCGCCGTTGTTCGTGGTCGTAGCGCATATAAAAAGCCCCGTTTTCACCCACAACGGCAAAAACTGGCCACATACGCGCGATGTGGTCGCACCACCCGGCAGGTCGCCCTGTGATGGGGATAACGGTGATGCCAGCAGCCCAAAGACGCTCAAGTGCCGCGTAGGCGTCTGCCGTGAGACGCCCTTCGGTCGTTAAGGTGTCATCGATATCGGTTAGCAGAAACTGGATCTTAGCGGCGTGCTCGGGTCTAAGGGTGTTGAGTGCGCGCATGGGTATTCCGGGAGGAAGTTTGGGCGCCAGTAGGCTGGGGCCGTATGGTTTATCTTAACGATTCTATAATAGGTGTTTAGATTCGTCTGATTGTCCGACAACCATGTCCGCCAAAATTTCTCTCGCAACGAGCACAACTCCCGTACCGCCCTCGGCGATTTCACCGGTCTCTGAGATTATCGATGAGCTCCGGATGGGGCGCATGGTGATCCTAGTGGACGAGGAAGACCGTGAAAACGAGGGTGACCTTGTCATGGCAGCAGAGTTCGTGACCCCCGAGGCGATCAACTTCATGGTCACGCATGGGCGTGGCTTGGTTTGCCTCACCTTGACCGAAGAGCGTTGTCGGCAACTCGAATTGCCGCTGATGTCCAATAAAAACGGCACGCCGTACGGTACCAATTTCACGGTTTCGATCGAGGCAGCTGAAGGGGTCGAAACCGGAATTTCAGTTGCAGACCGCGCGCGGACGGTGCGCGTAGCCGTTGCGCGAGATGCGAAAGCCACTGACTTAGTTCAGCCAGGGCATATTTTTCCATTACGTGCGGTACCAGGAGGCGTGCTGGTGCGTGCTGGGCATACCGAGGCGGGTTGCGACCTGACCGCAATGGCTGGTTTGACGCCTGCCGCGGTGATTTGCGAAATCTTGAAGCCTGATGGCACGATGGCGCGACTGCCCGATCTGATCGAATACGGTCGTACACACAACTTGAAGCTCGGCACGATTGCTGACCTCATTCAGTATCGCAGTGAACACGAGTCTGTGATTGAGCGTGTGGGGCAGCGCAACGTTCAAACCCCGTGGGGTGAGTTCCAGATGGTCGCCTATCGGGATACCGTAGCCGGACATCCGCATCTTGCCTTGGTGCACGGTCAAATTGATCCAGGCCGGGAAACGCTGGTGCGGGTGCACGAGCCGACGTCGGTGCTCGATGTGATCGATGTACAAAGCCCCGGACACAGCTGGGGCGTGGGCGAAGCGCTCAAAGCGATCCGAGAAGCCTCCGTGGGCGTCCTGGTTTTTTTGAACTGCCAGGGCTCGGCAGACCACTTATTTGGTCAAATTGCGAGCTGGCAGGGAGCGCCCAGCTCGCCGCCCGTTAAGCGTGAATCTGGACGTATGGATTTACGCACCTACGGCATGGGCGCGCAGATTTTACGAGACTTGAACGTCGGACAAATGCGTCTGTTGGCGCGCCCGCGCAAGATGCCAAGCATCATGCCAGGCTTTGGTCTGGACGTCACAGGTTACGAACACCAACCTCCCACCCGTAACAAATAGGAAGCACACCATGAGCCCATACACCTTGACCCCCGACATGAATGGCGAGGGCCTGCATATTGGCATCGTTCGTGCCCGCTTCAATGAGGACATCGGCTTAATTGAACTGGACGCTTGCTTGCAAGAGCTCGAGAGCCTTGGTGTTGACGAGCGTGACATTATGGTCGTCACGGTACCTGGTGCCCTAGAGCTTGGTGTAACACTCGCGCGTATGGCCGAGACCTTTGAGTTTGATGCGTTGATTGCACTAGGCGCCGTCATTCGCGGTGAAACTTATCATTTTGAAATTGTGAGCAATGAAAGTGCTTCAGCAATTTCTCGCATTTCCCTCGAAACAGGAATCCCGGTTGCGAACGGTGTGTTGACAACCGAGACTGACGAACAGGCCGAAGTGCGTGCCGCCGATAAAGGTCGCGACTGCGCACAGTGTGCGGTAGAGATGGCAAATCTTGTGGCTGCGCTTGAGCCTGAAGCCGACGAAGATGAAGAGGACGAAGATCTTGAACAATCCGACGCACGACGCTGAAGCGGGCGCGGTAACTCCGCCGCGTAGCGCACGTAGACGGGCGCGCGAACTTGCGTTGCAAGGTTTGTACGCCTGGCTGGTGCGTGATACGGATAGCTTGCAGGATGCTGGCGAGATTGAAGCGCACTTGCGGGACGAAGATGAGTTCGAGCAGGCGGACACGGTCTGGTTTCAAACGCTATTGCATGGCGCGATGAAAGACGCGGTGCCATTGCGAGAGAAGTTTTCTCCCTTCATTGACCGGCCGCTGGCCGAGTTATCCCCAATTGAGCATGGTATTTTGTTGATTGGCAGCTACGAGCTTGTGCATCACATCGAAGTGCCGTATCGGGTGGCGATCAATGAGGCCGTTGAGCTCGCCAAGTCGTTCGGTGGCACCGATGGCTTTAAGTTCGTAAATGGCGTACTCGACAAACTTGCCGCCCAAGTGCGCGCACCCGAAACCCGAGCGACAACCCGTCGTTGATCGTCTCCGGGGCAACCATAATCGTGCCATCCGAATTCGAACTCATCACGCGCTACTTTAGTCGACCTGTGCCGAGTGACATGCTTGGTGCGGGCGATGACTGCGCGTTGTTTCCCGTTAAGCCGGGTATGCAGTTGGCGACCAGCACTGATCTGTTGCTCGAGGGGCGTCATTTTTTTGCTGGGACCGATCCATTCCGGCTTGGGCATAAGGCGCTGGCCGTCAGTCTCTCGGATCTAGCTGCAGTTGGCGCCAAACCTATTGCGTGTTTGTTAGGCATTGGCCTGCCGAGCGTGGACGAACAGTGGGTGTCTCGCTTTGCAGATGGGTTTTATGCGCTTGCCGATGAGTTTGGCTGTGCGCTGATCGGGGGCGACACCACGCGCAGCATGCAGGGTGTCACGCTGAGTGTCACGGTCTTTGGCGAAGTGGCGCCTGAGTTAGCGATGCGCCGAAGCACCGCAGTGCTGGGTGACGACATCTGGGTATCTGGAGTGCTCGGCGCAGCGGACATCGCATGCCGAATGCTGGCTGGCGAGTTGCCGCTGGACGAAAAAATTCTGGCACAAACGTGTCTTGCACTAGAGAAACCTACGCCGCGGGTTGCGTTAGGTCGCAGGCTCTCCTCGCACGTGCATGCGGCGATTGATCTGTCGGATGGGCTTGTGCAAGATCTTGGCCATATTCTCAAGGCGAGTGGCGTTGCCGCTGAGCTTGACGAGGTCGCAATACCTGTACACGACGCGTTAACGGGCTATGACGCCGCGCAAGTGCGTCGCGCGATTCTTGCCGGTGGCGATGTGTACGAGCTTTGCTTCACCGCATCGCCTGCGCAGCGAGACAGTCTTCACCGGATCGCAATTGAAACAGGCGTTCCCTTGGCCTGCGTTGGTCGAATCACCAGCGGATCGGGTGTAGTCGTGCGGGATGCAGGCGGGCATGCGTTGTCCGACCTTCCGAGCGGGTTTGATCATTTCAGGAGTTCTGGTGACGCGCGTCTCTGAAAGGCACCTTACCAAGTGGCCCACATTGTCTTGGGTGTTTTCCGATCCCGGACGAATGATGATGTTTGGCTTTGGCTCTGGGCTGTTACGGCCGGGTTCCGGCACCTGGGGCACCTTGCTTGCTTGGTTGCTGTGGAGCTTTTCTGCCTCTGGTGTGGGCGACGTCGCAATCGCATTGTTTCTACTGGTGTGCTTTGGTTACGGTTGTTGGGCTGCTGAGCGGGTGACTACACAGCTGGGGGTGGCAGACCATGTGGGCATCGTCTGGGACGAGTTTGTTGCATTTTGGCTAGTGCTATGGCTGGTGCCGGATTCTTTCACGGCTCAAGCTGTTGCCTTTGTGTTGTTTCGTTTCTTTGATACGGTCAAGCCCCCTCCTATTCGTCAAGTCGATGCCCGCTTCAAAGGGGGAGTGGGGGTGATGCTTGATGATTTACTGGCCGCAGGTTACACCTTGCTAGTGATGGCCATTTTGGTTCGAGTTGGCATCGCTTTCTGAGCACTCGACGCGTATATTTAGGAGGTGTTTGCATGCAAACTAATACCGATGCCTTAGCCCTGCGGCTTGGGCAGCTATTAGTCGCTCGGCAAGGCTGGCTTGCTACGGCGGAATCTTGCACCGGCGGTTTGTTAGCGGGGGCAGCCACGGCCGTTGCTGGCTCGAGCGCTTGGTTTGAGCAAGGCTGGGTGACCTACAGCAATGGTGCAAAGCACGCCCAGCTTGGTGTACCCAAAGACACGCTTATTCAGTTTGGTGCGGTGAGTAAAGAAGTGGCAGAGGCAATGGCAGCAGGCGTGTTGGCGCATTCTCCGCCTGCGACACTTGCGCTTACTACGACGGGCATCGCAGGACCGGGTGGGGGTACGGCCCACAAACCTGTGGGCCTGGTGTGGTTTGGATTCGCACAGCGCTTACCCTCGGGGATCGTGGTGCATGCGACCTCCAAAGTCTTTGAGGGCGACCGAAGTGCGGTGCGCCATGCGTCAGTGGCGTTTGCACTGCAGTCTGCCTGCGAGCTGCTGACTGCGTAGCCGCGACCTTTAGCGGTGTGCGTTGATGTCGTCGCGCGTTTGTTTTGCTGCTGCGGCCGCAGCTTCGGTCCAGTGACCTGGACCCTTCGCATAAAGAATCGCACGCGATGAATTAATCATCATGCCGGTCCTTTGGGTGTTGCAGCCTGCGGCGCAGGTCGCAGCGATATCGCCCCCTTGCGCACCGATACCAGGCACGAGCAGTGGAATATCGTCTCCCACGGCCTTGCGCACCGCAGCGAGTTCTTTGGGGAAGGTTGCGCCGACCACAAGCCCACATTGGCCGGTTTTGTTCCATTTGTTCGCAACCAGATCCGCTACGCGCAGATAGAGTGGCACACCGTCTGTCACCAAAAACTGCAGATCCGACCCACCTGGGTTGGAAGTCCGGCACAAAACGATGACGCCACGATC
>JBILJY010000217.1:0-4145 GCA_044376975.1 Burkholderiaceae bacterium
ACACGTGATCCGCAGTCACCTCCAAATCGTCATCATCAATGACCGCTTTCATCGATGCGTAATCATCGAATACTAAGGCGGGTCCCGTATGCTGGTGCAGGTGTTCGGGGCAGGCGCTCGGCTTGATTACGCAGCCATCCGGAGCAAGATTACCTTTCAGAACCGCCAAGGCCCCTTCCGCATAAATAGGATTATCTAAAGGACGGATAACGTCATCGTTATAGACTGCAGCACCTTCAATATTTTCTCCGAGGGTCTTACCGCTTACGGTGAGCGCATCAAGGTGCAAATGCTGTTTGATACGGTTCATCAAGGCTGGTAGGCCTCCCGCATAGAAAAAATCTTCCATGAGGTACTGATCACCACTTGGGCGCACGTTGGCAATCACAGGAACGAAGCGACTGAAGCGATCAAAATCCGCCAAATCAATCTCACAACCTGCTCGCTTGGCCTGCGCAATCACATGGATGATTGCGTTAGTTGAGCAACCCATCGCCATCGCTACCGCGATGGCATTCTCAAAGGCGGCGTGCGTCTGGATTTTCGAAGGGGTGAGGTCCTCCCAGATCATATCAACGATGCGTCGGCCTGACTCTGCGCTCATTCGCACATGATTAGAGTCAGGTGCAGGAATCGAGGATGCACCGGGCAGCGTCATCCCCAGCGCCTCCGCAATGGCCGTCATCGTACTCGCCGTCCCCATCGTCATGCACGTACCATGACTGCGCGCGATACCGCCTTCGATTTCTATCCACTCTTTCTGGTTGATTAAGCCAGCACGACGGTCATCCCAGTACTTCCAGGCATCAGACCCTGAGCCGAGGATCTTTCCGTGCCAGTTGCCGCGCAGCATAGGGCCGGCAGGTACGTAAATGGCGGGCAACCCCGCGCTCGTCGCACCCATCAACAGCGCAGGCGTGGTCTTATCGCAACCACCCATCAACACCACACCATCGATCGGATGACAACGCAACAATTCTTCTACGTCCATCGCTAACAAGTTGCGATAGAGCATGGTTGTAGGCTTTACATATTGCTCTGCGAGCGATTGGGCTGGCAATTCAATCGGAAATCCGCCTGCTTGTAAAACTCCCCGTTTGACATCTTCAACACGCTGTTTGAAATGACTGTGACAAGGATTGATGTCTGACCAGGTATTCACAATACCGACAACAGGTTTCCCGATCCAGTCTTCCGGACCGTACCCCATTTGCATCGCGCGCGAGCGGTGTCCAAATGACCGTAAATCATCGGGAGCAAACCAGCGCGCACTCCGTAAGCTGTCGGGTGTTTTGACGCGCTTACTATCGTTGGACTGAGTCATAAACAGTGTTCCTTTCAGTATTGTGACGATAATGAGATCCTAGCCCGGCTTCGGGCAGACTTTTTGCTTGAAGGCAGTGTCCGTAAGGATCTTCCAAACGCGGCCCCCATTACTTTGGGTAAAGAATGGCGTGATGTCCCGCAAAAAAGGATAGACAGAAGGGCCCCAATCATCAGAGCGCATCCAGAAAACCTGATCGGTGGTTTCGCATAACCGGGGAATGAGCTCAGGGTGCGTGACCAGCACCGCTTTGCCCACTTGAGGGTTGAAGTTTGCAGCATCTACCAATTCGTTGCGCCAGTTATCACGCTTGGGCAACGCAGGCCAGTTTTCAATCACCCATGCTGGACTTTGGTTTCCGATATAAAAAGGCAGATCAAAAGGAAACGCTCTCAAGTACACCAAGGTATCACCCGTCTTCCACTCTGCGGCCACCGCAGCACCCGACTCGCTCGCGCTATCTTTTTGCGTCATGCGGAAGACAAGAAGGCCCACGACACAGGCAATCATCGATCCGATCACGAAACCACGAATCACTGGCACTGTGAGAGCGGCCCCCTTAGACTGACGAATAGCCCATAATCCCTCGGCCACCAGCACCGCCAAGGGTACTAGCGCGGGAACTGTGTAGCCAATCAGCTTAGACGCAGGTATTGAAAAAAACACCATAATCACCGCAAACCAAACCACCATAAGAACAGCCAACGTCGCCCCCGACGACCTCCAAAAGGTCCGGTTCATTACGCCGATCAGACCAACCGACCAGGGCAGTGTCATTCCAAAAATCACGGGTATGTAAAACCAAACAGGCTGTGGATTATTGAAGCTTTCTCCCACAAAGCGTTCTACCTGTTGGTGGATGAAGTAGTAGTCAAAAAAGCCTGGGTATTTTTGTTGCATGAACCAAAACCATGGCACCGCACAGGCAAAAAACACAAGAATAGCGGGGGGCCATAACAGCACTGTCAGACTTCTCCAACGCCCAGTCAAGAGCACCCAGCAAAGGAGAACAGCGCCTGGCAAGGCAACGCCGATCAGTCCTTTTGCCAGCATACCCAAGGCCGCCGCAATCGCTGCAGCGAACATCATCGACTTATAAGAGACTCCCCCTTCCTGACGCAACACCGCCTCGGCGCCAGCCATGACCGTCAAACTGATCATGCCTGCCACCAACATGTCGAGGTTTGCGTATTGCGAAGCACCGTAGAAATATGGCATGGTGACGAGCGCGATAAAGGTGAGGGTCGCGATGGGAACCCCACGGTACTTACGCACAAAAAAGTAGGCTGCAGTCGCGCATGACCACGCGGCAAGCACCGAGGGCAATCTTGCCGCCCATTCATTGCGTCCAAAGACCATGAATGAAAGCTGATCCAGCCAATAAAAAAGCGGCGGTTTATGGAAATACGGCATGCCGTTCATTAACGGCACCCAAAAGCTATCGGCTCGCGCCATATCCCAAGCCACACCGACATAGCGGCCCTCATCGGGAAGGTGCAAGTCCCTGACCCAGGCCAAGCCGCAAAGCCACACGGCAGCCCCAAACAAAAGCCAAGGAACAGCCCGGGGCCCTTGGCAAAACACCCAGACGCGATTGGTTAGTACTTTCATTGGCACCTCGTAAGTGGCAGTCAACCGATTGTAGGTCAGACCGCTACACGCTGTCCGAGGGGCGAACGCTATGTGTGGAAAATCTTGACGACCAGACAAAAGCTCGTTTTGGAGTATCGTACCGCAAGCATAATATTTTTCATTATCCGTTTGTTTTTGATACTCGTTTCAACAAAATGAAAACCGCAGCAACGCCCATCGATTTTAAGCAGGCCCTCTTCTCTCCGCGCGCAGTCGCTCTGGTGGGCGCCTCTGGAAATCTGCAAAAGAATACGGCACGACCGATGCGCTTCATGCGCAAGCATGGTTTTGCGGGGAAGATCTATCCAATTAATCGCACCCAGTCTGAAATCCTGGGCGAAAAGGCCTACGCCGACCTCGCCGAACTTCCTGGCCTCATCGACCACGCGTTTATCATGGTGGCAAGTGATTTGGTCTACCCCCTGATTGAAAGCTGTGCCAAAGCGGGTGCCAAAGTGATCACCATCTACTCCGATGGTTTTGGCGAAACCGGGCCAGAGGGTATGGCTGAGCAAAACAAGTTAATTGCTCGCGCAAAAGAGCTCGGGGTTCGGATTATCGGCCCCAATAGCATTGGCTTGGCTAACTTACAAAGCGGTCTGATCCTCTCCGTCAACGCAGCCTTCGAGGCCGAAACTCTTCTTCGAGGGGGGCTCAGTCTCGTATCGCAAAGTGGCTCGATGATGGGCTCGTTGATTGCCCGCGCAGCAGCGCGTGGCTTTGGTTTTGCGAAATCCGTTTCGGTCGGCAATGAAAGCGACGTCACCGTGGGCGAAATCATTGACGCACTGGTTGACGATGCGGATACAAAAGTCATTTTGCTGTTTTTGGAAACCCTGCGCGACTCACCCACGCTCGCCGCAGCACTGGAGCGCGCCCGCGCAAACCACAAACCAGTGATTGCCTACAAGATCGGGCGCTCGGAGCAAGGTGATGCGCTCGCCCAATCCCACACTGGCGCCTTAGCGGGTAACGACGTGGCGGTAGACGCTTTTTTACGGGCCCATGGTGTGATGCGGGTACGCAACCTCGAAACGTTGTTTGAACTCGCCCCGCTAGCACAACGATATCGTGGCAACACACACCGCCATCCGACCCCTGCACGCGTCGCGGTCATCACCACAACAGGAGGTGGCGCCGCCACCGTTGTAGATAACCTGGGGTTAAATGGCATGGTCGCCGTGCCACC
>JBILJY010000218.1:0-4105 GCA_044376975.1 Burkholderiaceae bacterium
GAAAAATACGTAACAATCGAAATTCCGTGCCACTCAGCACTAGCCGCGAGCGGTCAGGACCAATCAGATCGCGCGTGGCCACCTCAAGCGTCCAGCCTGCAAAATGAATAAGTCGTGCCTCATCTGGGCGAAGGTTTGGCGGTAATGCCCGTGCACGGCGCAGGACACTCTTAATGCGAGCGACAAGCTCGCGCGGGTTAAATGGCTTGGCAAGATAGTCGTCTGCCCCCATCTCCAGCCCCACAATTCGATCGATTTCTTCTCCGCGGGCGGTCAGCATCAATATCGGAACATCGGACTGACTGCGCAGTTCACGGCATAAAGTCAGACCATCCTCACCCGGCAGCATTAAGTCAAGCACAATCAGATCTGGCATGGCATGCGAAATTGCCGTGCGCATAGCTCGACCATCTGCAGCGACAGACACGCGATAACCTTGCTTTTGGAGATATTCGCTCAGTAGCTCTCGGATATCTCGGTCATCATCTACGACTAGTATGTGATCCATATTGCCATCATGCCTTTGAAGCCCCACTCTGACCAGCTTCTTTTCCGGAAAATTGTATTGCAATGTGTCAAAGTACGAATTTCGACCTTAGCGTTACAAATCGCCGCTTGTCTGACATAAAAAAATCGTGCGTGACTGATTGAATACGTCTTGTCCGCAGCACACAATTCGCTGAGACATTTCTTTCACTTCAATAGGAACGCAACATGAACACACCACGTAAATTCGCAGCTCGCCTGATGGCCACCGTTGGTTTTGGCCTGGTGATGGTAACCGCCCAAGCACAAACTAGCCCACCTCCAGCTGCAACACCCGCTCCAACTGCCACTCAACCGCAGTGCCAAGGAAAAGGCCATGGCGACAAGGGGCACCGAATGGGCATGGGCCAAGGTATGGGGCAAGGTATGGGCTTAGGTATGCAGGGCGAAGGCGGCAAAAAGGCGCAGTCATGTGACGGCGAAAGGCATGCCGCGATCCGAGAGCTCATGACCGAGCAGGAGCGCCAAGCGATGAAAGAAAAAATGCGTGCAGCGAAGTCACCTGAGGAGCGCAAACAACTCATGGCTGAAAATCGCGCTGAGATAGAGAAGCGTGCTAAAGAAAAAGGTATCACCTTGCCTGCACCACGCTCGGGTCAACATGGCCGAGGTAATAACCAGTCGGGTTAACACCGACGGTCAGGGCGTTGCGTTTCTAGAGGCGCGACGTCCGTGGTGACCCTCTTCGTGATAAGGTTCAAGCATCTTCTATTAAGGGATGTTTAAGCATGTCTGAATCAACCAAGCGCAGTACACGGCTGCTGCGAGCTGGACGAAACCATACGGGCTGGGTCAATGCACCCGTTTCAAGGGCGAGCACCTACGTGTTTGATACGGTCCAGGACTGGCGTGACACCCGCAAGCGCCGCGAGACGGAACGACTGCCGTCCTATGGCGCGCGCGGGACTGACTCGACGTATGCGCTTGAAGATGCCTTGGTCGAACTCGAAGATGGCCATCGTGGCTTTCTATTTCCCACAGGTCAAGCTGCGATCGCGGTGACACTCTTGGCGTTCTTAAAGCCGGGCGATCATATTTTGCTGAGCGATGCTTCGTACGAACCAGTCCGGAACTTCTGCAAGCATCAACTCGCCGACCTTGGAATCAGCCATACTTTCTACCCGCCGGACGGCAATGGTGTCGAGGCCTTGATTCAACCAAACACAAAGGTCTTGTATGTCGAATGCCCAGGCACGATCACCTACGATATGCTTGATCTGCCGCGTATTTCCGAGATTGCAAAGAAATCTAACTTATGGGTGATCGCCGACAACACATGGGGGTCAGGCTGGCTGTATCAGCCACTCGCACTCGGCGCAGACGTCTCTATTACGGCCATTACAAAATATATCGGAGGTCACTCTGATTTGATGATGGGGGCCTCCGTCGCCAACGAGCGCGCTTGGCCTGCATTACAAAAAGCGACCTATGGCTTTGGACAGACCGTCGGAGCAGATGACGCCTTCATGGCACTGCGCGGTGTGCGCTCGATGCCAATACGATTACAGGCCCACGCTGCAAGCGCTCTGCTGGTGGCGCAATGGCTTGAGTCTCGGACCGAAATAGCGCATGTATTTTGCCCAGCACTCCCTAATGATCCTGGTCATGCGCTTTGGAAAAAGCATTGCCACGGCACGAATGGCCTCATATCGTTTGAATTACAAAAGCGGTATTCCCAAGCCCAGGCAGAAGGTGTCATCGATGCACTCGCGTTATTTGGTTTGGGTGCCTCATGGGGCGGCTTTGAAAGCTTGGTCATTCCAACGGACCTCGCTGGAACGCGTGTCTTGACGGATTGGAGTCAACGCGGGGCTGTGGTTCGCTTGCATATCGGACTCGAAGACACCGAGGACCTCATTGCTGACCTAAATCAAGCCTTGAACACGCTGTCATAACCACACAAACGTTTGTTTTGGTATTTATCGGTACACCGTGCTGCGCAGACTATTGCGCGATGCGTTGGGGGCGGAAAGCACTCAGAGTATTGCGTGAAGTTTTGGGATTGCGCGGAAGGCAGCACTTGCCGTCTTCGCAAGAATATCCTCGTAAGAGTCCTGCCTTAGCTCAGCAAGCGCTTGTGCGACGCCCACGACTTCCGCTGGCTCGTTGCGACGTGACTCAGTTAACCACGTAGGTGGGATGTCCGGAGCATCAGTCTCAAGAACAATTGACTCCAGCGGTAATGCACAGGCAAGTCTACGAATTTGCAATGCGCGTGTGTAGGTCATTGCGCCACCGAACCCTAGTGCAAATCCCGCCGCGACGAACTGCTCAGCCTGCTGCAAGCTGCCATTGAACGCATGCGCCAAACCACCGCGAACTGAGTAGCGCCTGAGATATTTGAGAAGCACGTCTTGCGAGCGCCTGACATGCAAAATGACAGGTAAATCAAACTCGATGGCGAGCTTTAATTGCTCTACGTAAAAGCGTTCTTGTTTTGCTCGCTGCTCACCCGCAGAAATTTCAGCGACGAAAAAGTCTAAGCCAATCTCACCGACTGCAACGAGTCGAGGATCATCACGCTGTGCCTCTAGGGCGCGGCGCAGTTGCACTAACGCCTCATCCTGAACATTTTGTACGTACAGGGGATGAATACCGAGTGCATAGGCGCCGCCCGGAATTCGCTGTGCTAATGCGCGTACCTGTTCAAAGTTGGCAGGCTCAACTGCGGGGATCAGGATGCTCTTGACACCCGAAGCGAGTGCTCGCGCGATCACTACCTCACGATCTAAATCGAACTCACGCGCATCCAGATGGCAATGCGTATCAAGTAGCATCAACCAGTCGTCCGGCATCCATCAGCAAACGCCTATCGGCTAGCGCCGCTAACTCTGCATCATGCGTCACAACCAAAAACGCCGTTTTGGAGTCCGCATTAACCTGTTTAAGTAGATCAAACATACGATGCGCCGTGTGCCGATCCAAGTTGCCTGTCGGCTCATCCGCCAGAACACAGGCGGGCTGATTAACCAATGCCCGGGCGAGCGCAACACGCTGACGCTCGCCACCCGAGAGCTGCCCTGGATAATGCAGAACACGCTCCTTTAGACCCACCATTTCGAGAAACCGCTGAGCTTCGGCACGGGCACTGTCCCGATCTTGCCGGCCAACGATGCGTGGCATTGCCACATTGTCGAGCGCGGTAAATTCAGCTAGTAAATGATGGAACTGATACACGAAACCTAAACCACGATTACGCAAACGACTGCGTTGCGCTTCGGAAAGTCCCTCGCTTGACTGGCCAGCCACCTCGATCGAACCGGAACTCGGGATGTCTAAGAGTCCAAGTATGTGCAGCAATGTACTTTTGCCAGAGCCCGAAGCGCCCACCACAGCAACCATCTCACCGGGGACAATCGACAGGTTCACGTGATTCAATACATCGATCCGTACGCCACTCTCGGCGTAATGTTTGCAAACATTCTGCGCGCGTAAGGCGTAATCAGTCATGGCGAAGCACCTGAGCAGGCTGCAAGCGCGAGGCGCGCCAGCTTGGGTACAGTGTAGCGAGAAGGGACATCACCAAGGAGGTCAAGCCAATGGACACAACGTCATTGAG
>JBILJY010000219.1:0-4099 GCA_044376975.1 Burkholderiaceae bacterium
ACTAAGAAAGTCTCAATGGATGAATGCTAAGAGTTAATTGCCAGGCTGAGGGAGGGGGTGCGCAATTTCAGCCTACCGTCTTTGGGGCACGAAACAAGGTTGGCAAGAAAAAGTCTCTGAACTGCGCCCAAGGGTGTCGCACATGCGTGGGATTTCAACGCTTTTTTCAGTGTGTCATCCAGTGAGGCACTAGGTGGCGCATCATCTCTTAAACAGGAGATCGATGATGAAAAAGCTTGCTGTCTTTGTATTGGCTGTATGGAGCCTCGCCCTCTGTGATCGGCTTGCCATCGCCCAGACCCAGGTGATACCTAATGGTGTCGGTGGTTACAACGTCTATGGCCCCCAGGGCACAACCCAGGTCATCCCGAACGGCGTGGGGGGCTACAACACCTACGGCCCAAATGGCTCGACGCAGATTCAGTCAAACGGTGTCGGTGGCTATAACGTCTATGGTCCACAAGGTACAACGCAGGTCATGCCTAACGGTGTGGGCGGCTACAACAGTTATGGCCCTAATGGCACCACGCAGATTCAATCAAACGGCGTCGGTGGCTATAACGTCTACGGCCCAAGAGGCTCGACCCAAGTCATGCCGAATGGCGTGGGTGGGTTTAACGTTTATGGGCGTTAGGTTTGGACGCTCCGCTGAAGGAACGTTGAAGTGAAGTAGGACGGGGGATTTACATCCAACTTGCCAACCCGGGCGTATCGCCAAACTGGCTAAACAGGAGATTGCAATGACTGTGCAAGTGAAGTTTTTGTCGGCTTTTTTTCGTAAAACCGATATCGCAGCCCACTATCCAGGTGGCTGTCGTGCCTTCGAAAGTGAGCAGTTCTTGGGCGTTGGCGATGCCGACTTATATTGCCTTGTAGCAATGAGTGGCGGTGATCTTGAAAGTGCGCTTGACGCGCTGCGCACCGAGGCTTTTGATCCCGATGCGTGGGTGGCACTGGCCGACATGTGGCTGGGCCCTCTGAAACATAATCCGCATATTGTCTTTACCGTGAAGGGGGATTCACTCCCGCCGTCTTGGATTGCCCAGTCAATCGAGGAGAGCCGTCATGTCTAAAGCCCAGACAGCGAAGGCGCTACCGGTCAGCTCACTGAAATATTGTCCACGCGATTATTTCGCGCGGTATGACTTACAGGCCGAACTTTTAACCCTTAGAAGAACCCACCACGCGTACGTCTGTCAGAACGCTCACTATGGGGGAGTTGATTGACTTCTTTTTGCACGCCTGGGATCTGATGGGGTGTCTGGAGATGAACTACCCCGACGACGTAGAAGAAATGCAGTGTTTCTTTGAGGCGGAGTCTGAGTTCTATGCGTGCTTAGACGAGACCTTGCGTGACATGGTGCAAAAGAGGTTTGCACCAGCCACTGACGGTCAATAAGTAAAGAATTTACAATTTGCTCAATATATTGAGTAAAATTACTCACCATGTTGAGCAAATTGTAATATTAAAGACTAAACTATGTTTAATCGCCTTCAGTACACCACCTTGTGTCAGCGCCTAGTTGAGCCCCGACGCTTCATACAGATTTTGTCTGGGCCGCGCCAAGTCGGCAAGACAACCCTTGCGCGTCAAGCGATGGCCGGCTTTCAGGGGGCGAGTCATTACGCGTCTGCTGACTTACCTAGCAAGCCTGACGCAGCGTGGCTGCAGCAGCAGTGGGAGCTCGCAAGGCGGGCCGCTAGAACCCAAGCTTGCGTTCTCGTTTTAGACGAGGTGCATAAAGTAGAGCGTTGGTCTGAAGTCATCAAGATGCTGTGGGACGAGGACAGCTTTAATTCACAAGCGCCTTATCCTTTGCGTGTCGTGTTGCTGGGTTCGTCCCAGTTTTTGATGCAACAAGGCGTGAGCGAAAGTCTCGCAGGGCGTTTTGAGTTGATCCGCGTGCCGCACTGGTCTTTCGCGGAAATGCGCGAAGCCTTTGACTGGAACCTCGAGCAGTACATTTATTTCGGTGGCTATCCCGGCGCGGCCTCCCTGATTTCTGACGAGAACCGGTGGCGCGATTATGTGCTCGACTCGATTATTGAACCAACACTCGCCAAAGATGTATTGCAACTCACGCGTATCGACAAGCCCGCGCTATTAAGAAGCTTGTTTGTGCTGGGGTGCCATTACTCGGGTCAGATTTTGTCATATCAAAAAATGATCGGGCAATTGCAAGATGCTGGCAATACGACAACGCTTTCGAGTTACCTCACACTGCTTAGTGGCGCATGGCTGCTGACAGGTCTAGAGAAGTTTGCGGGGGATCAGGCCCGTAGTCGTGCGTCGAGCCCAAAACTGCAGGCGTTGAATTTAGCGCTGGTGAGTGCGCAGCTCGGGACAAGCTTTGAGGCTGCGCTTAATGATCGCGAGCTTTGGGGGCGGTTGGTTGAATCCGCCGTGGGTGCCCACCTTCATAACTACAAACCTTCGGGCGTTGCGCTGCAGTATTGGCGAGAGCGTGCCGACGAAGTTGATTTTGTGCTCAGCCAAGGTGAGAGACTGACCGCAATTGAGGTCAAGAGCGGTCGCGACAAGGGTCAGTATCCGGGGTTGAAACACTTCACGAGTAATTACAAGCTGAGCAAGCCCTTGGTCGTAGGTACAGGCGGCGTACCCTTGACCGAGTTCCTGCTCTCAAAGCCCGAGCAGTGGCTTTAGCGTTTATATCTCCGTGTGTGATCCTCGCACCTCCAGGTGTACTGGGTTCGGAAGCGCGTTAAGAGCGAGAAGCGTTTTTTGACGTGATCCTCAAAACCGTACACGCGCAGGGTGGCGAGTGCTTCTTCGGTGGTGTCGAAGTCTAGATAGTCAAACACTTCATGACGTGGATTAGTAAACCAGACTCGGATCCCAGGATCGTTGGGGTGCTTTGTGATCAAGGCCAAGATTTTTTCTTGCTGCGCGTCGATCAAGAACCAGATCGAGTCTGCTTTGATCCTTAAGACGTCACCGAGATCGTAGACCGCTGTGTAGTCTTGATCTTGTCTGCGCAAGAATGCTGGGATTTCATAATGCGTGGTGTCGCGTACGATCTTTTTGTTTGAAGGCGTTGTGTTTGGTCTAGGGTTACGCATGACGCTCGGGATTGGGAACGAGTCCATTGAGGAACGCATGTATTCCACACTATCTGCCCGCCCACGCGCAAAGCTGATGGAGTCACACATCAAACTGACTTCATGACTCGTCCCACCCCAGCCTGCAGGCAACGCTAGAGGTGCCTTATGGTGAAGACTGGGAGCTGATCCAAGATATCTTGCGCCAAGGGCCTGATGTTGAAGTGCTCGGGCCACCAGCACTTAAAAAGAAAGTAAAAGAGACCGTACATAAAATGTCGCAGCTTTATTAAGCGCCGGCTAGCTTAAGCACCTCAGACGGACATTGTCGAATGAGGGGCGCAGCGTCTGACTGCTTGCCTGTTAGCCATGTTTGGTAGCTGTCAGGGTTCAAGATCACTACCATCCGTTTTTCGTCTTGCGGTTTGTGCAAGAGCTTAAAGACAACATGATCGTCCGCGTTAACGGTCAGCATGGTGTAGCTTTCTACCCAGCCCGTGGGGCCACGCCAAGTCGACCAGATACCCGCGATACCCATCGGTTCACCATCGGCACGTGACACTTCAGCGGGCACGGCCTTGCCTGAGCGCCAGTCGGGCTCAAAGACCGACAGGGCCGGGATGATGCAGCGTTGGCCTTTTCTCCATGCATCGCGAAACGTTGGCTTCTCTGCGATGGTTTCGCTACGGGCATTGAACGTACCCTTGACCTTGCCATCTTTGGACCAATGAGGGATGAGGCCCCAGTGGCCGGTAAGGGTCTCACGCGCGGGCACCGCCTCGTCACCCACATCCGCGTGTGGGTGAGGGCGGATAAACACGCCTTGGTAACCCGGCCACATATCTGGCCTGCCAAGATCCTCCAGCGGGCCCAGCCCAAAGGCTTGGCGCAGCTGGTTGATATGACTAACAGATTTGTAGTGGCTACACATGAGTCTCTCGCTACTCTAAAACTAAATAATCGTTATGTAACTAAAGAAATGGTTAGTTTTGAAGTGAATGCATCGATGCATGATTTACAACAGGAGTAGGGATAATGC
>JBILJY010000048.1:0-14343 GCA_044376975.1 Burkholderiaceae bacterium
GCTGGGGCTCTTTGTACGACGCCCTGTACGGCACAGACGCCATCTCCGAGGATAGCGGAGCAACCCGTGCGGGCGGCTATAACCCCGTGCGCGGAGCAAAGGTCATTGCGTATGGACGCAAGTTTTTAGATCAAGCCGCTCCGCTCGCCTCTGGATCGCATAGCGATGTGACACGCTACGCTGTAAAAGCAGGCTCCTTAACTGCGACTCTTAAGAATGGCGCTATTACTGGACTGGCTGACAGCAACAAATTTGTTGGCTACCAAGGCGATGCCTCGGCTCCAAGCGCTGTACTACTCGTCAATAACGGTCTGCATATCGATATTCAGATCAACAGCACAACAAGCATCGGCCAGACCGATCCTGCGGGCGTCAGTGACATTATTCTTGAGGCCGCACTGTCAACGATTCTCGACCTTGAAGACTCGGTTGCGGTCGTTGACGCAGACGACAAAGTGCTGGCCTACAGTAATTGGCTAGGCATCCTGAAGGGAACGTTAGTCGAGAGCGTAAGCAAGGGTGGTAAAACCTTTAATCGCACCCTCAATGCCGATCGCAAGTACACCGCAGCTGCGGGCGCCAAGGCGACTAAAGATGGTGTGGTCAGCTTGCACGGTCGTTCGTTGCTATTTTTGCGTAACGTTGGACACCTGATGACCAACCCTGCAATCATTGACGGCAATGGTAACGAGATCTTCGAAGGTATTTTGGATGCGGTGGTCACGGTCGCGATCGCTCTGCACGACTTAAAGCGTAACAAAGACCATGCCTTCGGTAATTCACGCACAGGCTCAGTCTACATTGTGAAGCCGAAAATGCACGGACCAGCCGAAGTCGCCTTTGCGAACGAGCTGTTTGGTCGCGTCGAAGCGATCCTCGGCTTGCCGGCCAACACCGTGAAGCTGGGCATCATGGACGAAGAGCGTCGCACGAGCGTCAACCTCAAGGCATGCATCAACGCCGCACCCGCACGGGTGGCCTTTATCAACACAGGGTTCCTCGATCGAACCGGCGATGAAATGCACACGGCGATGCAAGCTGGTCCAATGATCCGTAAGGGCGATATGAAAGCCAGTGCTTGGCTGTCCGCTTACGAGCGCAGCAACGTGCTGACAGGTCTGTCATGCGGCTTGCGCGGTCGCGCTCAGATTGGTAAAGGGATGTGGGCGATGCCGGACCTCATGGCGGCAATGCTTGAACAAAAAATTGCACACCCGAAAGCCGGCGCTAACACTGCCTGGGTGCCCTCACCAACAGCTGCGACACTACATGCTCTGCACTACCATCAAGTAGACGTTGCAGCCGTGCAGTCTGAGTTAGAAAAGCTTGACGCACCTAAAGAAATTGATCGTCTGCTAAACGATATCTTACAAATCCCCGTTGCGGCCAAACCTGCATGGTCGGCGGCTGACATTCAGCAAGAGCTTGATAACAACGCACAGGGGATTCTCGGTTATGTCGTGCGCTGGATTGATCAAGGCGTGGGTTGTTCCAAAGTCCCCGACATTCATAACGTCGGGCTGATGGAAGACCGTGCCACGCTGCGCATCTCAAGTCAGCATATTGCCAATTGGCTCCACCATGGCATTGTCACCAAAGCGCAAGTCAACGAAACCTTGCAGCGCATGGCGAAAGTCGTGGATGGCCAAAATGCTAGCGATCCCCTCTACAAACCGATGGCACCTAATTTCGAGGCATCGTACGCCTACCGTGCCGCACGCGATCTGGTGCTCAAAGGTCTCGAGCAGCCCAGCGGCTATACCGAGCCGCTGCTGCACGCTTGGCGCCTCAAAGTGAAAGCACAAGCCTAACCCGCTGTTTACCAAAGGAATTTCGATGAATGCACCTGTCCCCAATTTAGATACGGCCCAAGTCCTCTCTTCGGTTACTAAGGCCTGGGACGAGGATCTTGTCGGTCAATTAAGTGACTACATCGAGATTCCTGCGAAATCTCCCGCCTTTGATCCAAATTGGCTTAAGGCAGGATACCTCGACACCGTCGTGCAGCGCGCAGCGACTTGGATTGAAGCGCAGAAGGTGCCCGGCCTAAAACTCGAAGTACTGCGATTGCCCGGTCGCACACCTGTGATGTTTTTTGAAGTTGCGGCAACGCGTACGTCAGCATCGAGCAGTCAAACCATTCTCATGTATGGTCACCTGGATAAGCAGCCCGAATTCGACGGTTGGCGTGCAGGACTAGGTCCATGGACACCTCAATACCTGGATGGCAAACTGTATGGGCGCGGTGGTGCTGATGATGGCTATGCAGCCTATGCAGCGATTACTGCGATTCAGGCGCTTAAAGAGCAAAAGATTGAGCACCCGCGCATTGTGGGCTTGATTGAAACCTGTGAAGAAAGTGGCTCACCAGACCTACTCCCTTACATCGATGTCTTAAAACCCAAGATGGGCGATGTCGGCTTAGTCATTTGTTTAGATAGCGGTGCAGGCAACTACGATCAGTTGTGGCTAACGACCAGTCTACGCGGTATGGCCGCTGGCGTGCTCAAAGTGGAAATCCTCACAGAGGGCATTCACTCCGGCGATGCCTCGGGTTTGGTTCCCTCCAGCTTTCGCATCATGCGACAAGTACTAGACCGCCTAGAGGACAGCGAAACAGGCAGACTGCTGCCGCAAAGCTTTCATTGCGAGATGCCTGTCGAGCGCAAGCAGCAAGCCCAAGCAACCGCAGCAATTCTAGGCGACCAAATCTACAAGCGCTTCCCCTGGGCGCACCATGACTGTGGCGGTTCAACGCTATTCGCCATTCCTACCACGTTGGATCCCGTCGAAGCACTTGTGCGTCGGACGTGGATGCCAACGCTCAGCGTGACTGGGGCGGAAGGCTTTCCTGCACTCAAGGACGCGGGCAACGTTTTACGTCCCTACACCGCCTTCAAATTGAGCCTGAGGTTACCGCCTTTGATTGACGCAGCGGCAGCCGTCGCAGAGCTAAAAACGCTGCTAGAAGACAATGCGCCTTACCAAGCAAAGGTCACCTTCCACGCGGAGGGTGCTTCGAGCGGTTGGAACGCTCCGACGACGGCGCCTTGGTTTGAACAGGCGCTCAACAATGCCAGCATGGCGCATTTTCAAGCACCCGTTGGATACATTGGTCAGGGCGGCACGATTCCGCTGATGAACTTACTGAGCCAAGGTTTCCCCAAAGCACAGATGATGGTGTGTGGTGTCCTCGGACCAAAGTCTAATGCGCACGGACCGAATGAATTTCTGCATGTGCCGTACGCAAAGAAACTCACCGCTGCGGTCGCGCAAGTGATGGCACAGTTCCCTTCTTAAATCTATAAAGACCTCAACATGACAAGCGAAGCGACTCTTATCATCCGTAACGGTCTTATCGTTGACGGCACCGGTAGCAAACCCTTTCTGGGCGATATCAAGATAGTCGATGGGCTAATTGCTCAGGTTGGTTCTGTCTCCGGTATCGCGGCTAAAGAAATCGACGCAAAAGGGATGTTAATCACCCCAGGCTTTGTCGATATCCATACGCACTATGATGGACAAGTTACTTGGAGCAACAAGCTAGCCTCCTCGTCTCAACTAGGCGTCACGACTGTCGTGGTGGGAAACTGCGGTGTCGGTTTTGCTCCATGCAAAGAAGAGCATCGCGACATCATGATGCGACTCATGGAAGGCGTAGAAGATATCCCTGGCATCGTGCTAGAAGAAGGCTTGCCCTGGAACTGGAGTACCTTTCCTGAGTACCTCGATGCGTTGGAGGCACGACAATTCGATATCGATGTGGCGACACAAATCGGTCACGCACCGCTGCGTATTCATGTGATGGGTGATCGTGGCGCTGCACGAGAGCCCGCCACCACACAAGACAATGCAGAGATGGCCCGCCTTGCGGCAGAGGCCGTCAAGGCAGGTGCGCTTGGGTTTACCACCTCGCGCACCATCTTGCACCGTAGCAGCGATGGCAGCCAAACACCAAGTTTGGGTGCAGCAGAAAGTGAGTTGACTGCGATTGCGAAAGGACTCGGAGACATTGGCTTAGGGACACTGCAATTGGTAACGGACTTCGACGATGTCGATGCTGAGTTCGCCATGTTGCGTCGGATTGTTGAGGCTTCAGGTCGTCCACTTTCTTTGACCTTGCTTCAGCATGAACACCTCCCAAATCGCTGGCGACGCGTCATGGAACATATGCACGATGCTACCGATGCTGGTCTAAAGATGAAGGCACAAGTGGGAGCCCGCCCTGTCGCTCTGATTTTCAGTTTTGCGTTATCGCTTTGCCCATTCACGCAACTACCCTCGTTTGAAGCACTAAAGAATCTAAGTCCTGAAGAACGCCTTAAAAAGCTACGTGACCCAGCAGTCCGCGAAAAAATTCTTGCTGAAGAACATACCGAGGCTATGTACAAGCGTCGTGTGGCTAACTTCGAAAACCTCTACCCTCTTGGCGATCCGCCCGACTACGAACCAGCTCCGGAAGATAGTATTGCCGGGCGTGCGCGCCGAGCAGGCCAAGAGCCAGCGGCTTTCGCTTATGACTATTTGCTAGGCGACAACGGTACGGCAATGCTTTACCGACCACTCTACAACTATGCCGATCAAAATCATGATGTGTTAAGAGAAATGTTGCTCGACCGCGATACAGTCCCTGGCTTGAGTGATGGCGGTGCGCACTACGGGTATATCTGTGACACGAGTTTTCCCACTTATTTGCTCACACACTGGGCTCGAGACCGAACCCGCGGAGAAAAAATCCCGCTGGAAGATCTCGTCAAGTGGCAAACCCAAGATACTGCAGCAACGGTCGGACTCAATGATCGCGGGCAACTCAAGCCTGGCTACAAAGGCGATATCAACATTATCGATTTTGCAAAACTTAAGCTACGTGCCCCCAAAATCGTCTACGACTTGCCGGCTGGGGGCCGTCGCCTTGGGCAAAGTGCTGAAGGTTTTGTAGCCACCATCGTTTCCGGCGTTGTCACCTATCAGAATGGTGTGGCGACTGGCGAGTTACCAGGAAAGCTTATTCGCGGCGCACAGCAGGCACAAAGCGTCACAGCCTAACTTTTATCACGGAGACAACAATGGCAATTTACGAACTACGTACCTACACCGTAACCGTGGGCAAGATGAACGATGTGATCGCACTCTACAAAGCAGAGGGCTGGCCCGCCTTATCGAAACACCCACAAAAGCTTTGCGGCTACTTTACGGGTGACATCGGTGCACTTAATCAGCTGGTCCATCTTTGGAAATTTGATGATGATGCTGATCGCCGTGCCTTTTGGGCAGGCGTTTACGGCGATCAAGCCTTCATGAACTTCGCGAAACAGCTACGCCCCCTCTTGCAGCAACAAGAAAACAAGCTTTTACTTGGCGCGCCTTGGGGTCCGAATCCCTAACTAATCAAAACGAGTCTCTACACGACCAAACGTACCAAAATCGGCGATCAGATGATCGCCGATTTTCACTGGAACAGGCACCACGCAGGTGCCCGTCATCACGATCTCGCCTGCTTTGAGATGCATACCGTGATCGAGTAATTCATTAGCGAGCCAGGCAAGTGCGATACGAGGATCACCCAGCACGTTGCTGCCGACGCCTTTAGCAGCATGTGTACCGTTTTGCACAACGCTTACCTGATGCTGTGCCAAATCAACGCTGCGCCAATTTTGTGTCACTTCGCGACCCAACACAACGAAGCATGCGCATGCAAAGTCTGCAATCAGTTGAGCTTCGCCTGCTTTCGCGAAATCCATAAACCGTGAATTAGGAATCTCAATCGCAATATGCAGAGCTTGCACACAATCCATCACCTCGCTCACACTGAGCGGCGTCGCCGAAGAACGCGTTACATCCCGTCCAATGCGAAAAGCAAACTCAGCCTCCGCAACAGCCATCGCATTACGACTCAAGGATATGGCTTGCCCCTCAGGCAAACAACGTGACTGCAGCAAGCGACCGGCAAGCGGACCGCTGACACCGATATGTTGCTGTCCAGCCTTGCTCGTTGCTGCAATCTTCCAGCCTAAGGGTGCCTCGTGGCACGCATCAAAGAGCGCTTGCTGTAAGGCGTATGCCTGTGACCGGCTCTGAGGCCGGCACGCTGGCGCAATCTCCTCGATGCGGGAATGCTCGTGCCAAGCCGGTAATAATTGATTCACTGCTTGTTGGAGTTGGGCTGTGTTCATAAATAGATCTTAATAATGCGTTTGAAATGCAAAGGAAATGACCATCGCATTAAGTTAACATCCTCCAATGTGCCAGTACAGCTAATGACTTACATCAAAGGTATCTTCATGAAAAAAATCATGCTTGGTGCGATCTCTCGCAACTACTTCAACTTGCCCATCTGGATCGCAGCCCATCAGGGTATGTTTGAACAAGAAGGCCTGGATGTCACGATCGACTTGCATGAGCCTATTGATGAAGTATGGCGGCGACTACAAGACGGTCGTCTCGATATCGCCCTGGGAGTAACCGAACATATTATCTTGGATAGTGAAGGTGGCGGAACCTTAGAAATCATTGGCGGCAATATCAATCGCCTGCCCTTCTCCTTTATCTCAGGCAAAGATGTCAAAACCTTTGAGGACTTACGCGGCCGCACAGTGGGCGTGTCTTCTATTGAAGCAGGCAGTTCATCGCTTGTCATGAAGATAATGTCGGCCCAGGGCCTGCACTACCCGCAAGACTATAAGATTGTGGCGTGCGGTCCAATCCTAGCCCGCTGGGAGATGCTTCAAGCCGGAAAAATTGATGCCGGTCTTCAAGGCGCACCGCTAAACTACATTGCGCTCGATCAAGGCTACAACTCTCTTTGCGAGCCACGCGAAAGCTTTCCCTGGTTTCAGTTCACCTCATTGAATGTCGACAGTCGCTGGGCGCGCGCAAACCATGCAACGGTCGTCGCCTTCATGCGTGCCTTCATACGCGCACATGACTGGTTTTATGCTAACAAAGCGGGCTGTCAAAAAATTGCTGTGACTGAGACTGGCATCACACCGGAATACGCAGATCGCGCGTGGGAAGAGTACACCCAAGCAGAGATTTTCCCAAGAAATGCACAAGCAAATCCTGCTTCGATTCAATCGCTTATTGAGATTAGCGCGCTATTACGCAATGTGCCCAAACGTGCGGGCACACAAGCGCATTCCTACATAAATGAAACCTACTTGAACGAGGCTCGGCAATCGCTGTGATGGCGGTCAGTTTGTTAAACGACTAACCGCCCTCTATTCGAGGAATAAAAAACACCTCGCCACCTGCGCGTATAGCTTGGGTGTAAACGACCTCGTGTATCACACCATCAATCGCGATTGAGGTTTCTTCCTCGAGGTGTTCACCGAGACCGGGAAAGAGTTCGTCCATCGCGCGAATGACACCGCGTACGGTTCGCGCTTGGACCTCGAACTCTCTGACACCGTTCGTGTACCGCCTGCTGAAGCCGCCAGTCAACATGACCCGGACGGCTTGCGGCAAAGCGGAGTTACTTGCGCCCTGCATCAAGAGCGGCAAGCACACGTGGAGGCGACATTGGCAATTCCTTCATACGCGTTCCCGTCGCACGCTCAATGGCGTTAGCAACAGCCGCCATCGGCGGAACAATGTTGGCCTCTCCCACGCCCTTCACACCAAATGGATGATTCGGGTTGGGAACTTCAACCATAATCGCTTCGATCATTGGCAAATCAGAGGCAACAGGAATACGGTAATCGAGGAAGCCTGCGTTCGACAGACGTCCCTGCTTGTCGTAGATGTATTCCTCGTTCAACGCCCAGCCAATGCCCTGCACCACGCCACCTTGAATCTGGCCTTCGCAGTACTTGGGGTGAATCGCACGGCCCACATCTTGTGCAGCCACAAAACGCAAGATCTTCACCGCGCCAGTGTCTGGATCGACTTCTACATCGCAGAACTGCGTTGAGAAGCCAGGCGCTTGACCACCTGCGTTGATTGAAGACTCCACGCCAATCGGACCACCTGTCACAGCACGCTTTGCGGCAATTGCTTTGAGAGACAAGGGTTCAAATGTGCCGACACTCTTGTCGGCTGGCTTAGCATAACCATCTTCCCAAATCACGCCTTTGACGTCGACATCCCACATCAAGGCTGCACGGGCACGTAACTCTTCGATGATCTTATTGCACGCTTCCACCACAACCATTCCAGTTGCATACGTCACGCGTGAACCGCCTGTAACGTGGTTGTAACCAATCGAAGCGGTATCGGCAACAGTCGAGCGCACGCTTTCGTAAGGTACACCCAGTGTCTCCGCTGCCATCAACGCCATCGATGCACGCGAACCACCAACGTCCATACTACCGGTTGCGATGACCACCGTACCATCTTCGTTAATATGTACCGAAGCAGTCGATTCGCCACCACCGTTAAACCAGAAGCCCGAGGCAACACCACGCCCTTGGTTCTTACCCAGCGGCTTGTTGTACTCAGGATGGTCAAGCAGCGCCTGAATCGTTTCGGCGTAGCCGTCGTGCGAATGTTTTGGACCCCAAATCGTGGGCGAGCCAGCCTTCACTGCGTTTTTAAGACGCAACTTCAGTGGATCCATTCCAATTTTCTTTGCCAAGATATCAAGCACGCTTTCAACAGCAAAAGCGGAGATTGGCGAGCCTGGTGCGCGGTACGCAGCCGACTTGGGGCGATTCGACACCACGTCAAATCCAATGGCACGTGCATTTGGGATAATGTATGGGGCAAACGCACACATCGTTGCATTCATCACAGGTGAGCCTGGGAAGGCGCCGGCCTGAAACTTGAACAGGCCATCTGCTGCGACAATGGTGCCGTCCTTCTTCACGCCAATCTTGACTGTCATCGACGCGCCAGAAGTAGGACCAGTCGCTTTAAAGGTATCTTCCCGGGACATCATCAGCTTGACCGGATGACCAGACTTGCGTGCCAACGCCAAGGCAAGAGGCTCGACGTAGACGACGGTCTTGCCGCCGAAGCCGCCACCAATCTCTGCTGGGTGCACGAGTAAATTACCAATATCGATGCCGAGCAGCTTCGACGTGTAAGCACGCACCACAAAGTGACCCTGGCTCGACGACCACAACTCACACTGACCATCAGCACCATAACGTGCTAGGCACGAATGTGGCTCGATATAGCCTTGATGCACAGCCGCTGTTTTGAAGCTCATCTCAACGACTTCATCGGCCGATGCAAAACCAGCCTCGAGATCACCAACCTTGAACTCTAAGCGCTTTGAAATGTTCGAAGGCTTAGTCGGTGCTGGATCAAAGCCACGCGGGATCATGTCCTCAAACAGCAGCGGGGCATCCGGCTTCATTGCGTCATCCACATCGATGACATGAGGCAGTACTTCAAAATCAACTTCGATCAGACGCACTGCTTGATCCGCGATCGCAGCAGTCGTTGCAGCAACGGCTGCAATCGCATGCCCTTCGTATAAGGCCTTTTCACGCGCCAAGATATTGCGAGTCATGTGCCAGTAGTTCACCGCAACGCGCTCAGGACCAACGTAGTCAAACGGCTGGTTTGGCAAATCTGCAGCAGTAATAATCGCCTTCACGCCAGGCAAGGCAAGCGCCTTGGCGGTATTGATCGAACGAATTCGGGCATGTGCATGCGGTGAACGCAGAACTTTTGCCCACAACATGCCAGGCAACGAATAGTCAGCACCGTATTGCGCTAAGCCGGTAACCTTTGGCACACCGTCCGGACGAATCGGACTCGTACCGACGGATTTCAATGTTTGCTGTGTGTTTTTTGTATTGGTCAACATAATCAGGCTCCCCGCATTTCACGTGCTGCATCGAGCACGGCTTCGATGATTTTGTTGTAGCCGGTGCAACGGCACAAGTTACCCGCCAACCAGAAACGCACTTCTTCTTCGGTTGGATCAGGATTGCGTTCGAGCAATGAACGCGCAGCCACTAAAAATCCTGGCGTGCAGATACCGCACTGCAGAGCAGCGTGTTCGAGGAACTTACGCTGCAGCACGTGGAGGTGTTCGCCATTGGCCATGCCTTCGATTGTTTGTAACTCTTTGCCTCCTGCCTCAACACCAAGCACGAGACATGAGCAAACCAAACGACCATCTAGCGTAACGCTGCATGCGCCACAGTCACCAGTACCACAACCCTCTTTGGTCCCAGTCATACCCAAATCGTTACGCAATACATCGAGCAACGATTGGTTTGCCTCACACAAAAACTCGACGGGGTCACCGTTAATTACTGTCGTTACATGTTGCTTAGCCATTTTTATTTATTTCCTTTGGCTCGTGCGAGCGCTTTTTCTGCTGCGCGTCTTGCCAACACACCAGCGATTTTGATTCGGAATTCTTTGGTACCACGCTTATCGTCGATTGGCCGTGCTGCTGCGCTTGCTGCAGCAGCAAGCTTTGCTAGCGCGGCCTCATCAACTTTCGTGCCAATCAAGGCGGCGGCCGCTTCAGGTACGAGTAACGCGCGCTCGGCCACAGCACCGAGGCTCACGCGGGCGGCTGTACAGACACCTTTGTCATCGAGCGTCAGGCTCAGGCCGACACCCACGACCGCGATGTCCATCTCAGTACGCGGCGTAAACCGCAAATACGCATCGCCAGAATGCGGCGCACGCTTGGGAAGCAGAAACGAAACAATGAGCTCGCCTTTTGCGAGACTGGTCTTGCCCGGACTAGTAGGAATCTGCTCGACGGGAACCTCGCGACGACCTGCCGGGCCCACCACGCTAGCAATTGCTCCTGCCGCAATCATCGCGGGGACCGTGTCGGCTGCAGGCGAAGCGTTACACAGGTTACCCGCGACTGTGGCACGCCCACGCACTTGGATCGAACCCACGAGGTTCGCACCGTCAATGATCCCAGGCCACGTTTCGGCGAAGGCCGTATTCTCAAGAAGCTGCATACAAGACACTGCAGCACCAAACCGATAGCCACCGTTTTTTTCAACGGTAATCGCGTTCATCTCGGCAATGCCCTTGACGTCCAGCACAAGCTCGGGCTTTATGTTGCCGTTTCGCATATGGATCATCAGATCCGTGCCACCGGAGAGCACTTTTGCCAGGCCCTGGGTACCCGCTAGCAAAGCAGACGCTGCCTCGGCGGTTTTTGGTTGCTCAAATCGCATTTCACTCATGTCGCTTCCCCGGTCATTTTTGAACCTTTCATTCATGTAATTGAGTAATTCTATTCTATATGATCACCCCCTTGTGCCAAGTACACCCAGACTCTGAGGGTAAACAAAAGGCCCGCATGCTGCGCCGCAGCATACGGGCCTGTCAAACATGAAAAAACGCTTAGCTTGCTATCAAGTCCCTTCAATCTTGATGTTGTTGCGCTTGATCACGTCGGTGAACTGTACGCGTGTTGCTTCCAAGTACTTTAAAAACTCTGCCTGTTCACGGAAGTCAATTTCAATTCCGATTCGCATAAAGAGTTCTTTAAGCTCGTCAGACTGCATGACTTGACGCATTGCTTTAGCGAGACGATCGACGACGTCTGCAGGCAAGCCCGCTGGCCCCATCAGTCCTGCCCAAGCGCCGAGATTAAAACCAGGGATGTTGACTGCCGTCGCAAGCGCGGGGATGCCTGGCGTGACGACACTCCCCTTCTCTAACGAAACACCCAAGCCCTTTAAACGACCGTCTTTCACAAAAGGCATGGTGGCCGCTGCTGTCTCCAAGCAGTAGTCCACTCGGCCGGCGAGCACATCTGCTAGCGCAGGCGAGGAGCCTTTATACGGAACGTGCACCGCCTTCAAGCCTAAGGCGGCATTAAACGCCTCTGCGACCAAATGAGCAGTTGCGCCCGTGCCGGACGTGGCAAACGTATATTTATCCGGGCTCGCTTTCACGATCTTCACGAACTCAGCCGCAGTCTTAGCTGGAAAATTCGGATTAGTCACCAACACATACGGCGAAAGACCGGCTAAGGCGATGACTGTGAAGTCTTTCGATACATCGTAAGGCGTTTTCTGCAATAAAGGCGCGACCGATACGGGCCCGGCAGAGGCTGCAAGAAGCGTGTACCCATCAGCAGGAGCCTTTGCCACGATATCGGTTCCAATTGTGCCGCCTGCACCGGCCTTGTTATCGGCCACCACCGTTTGACCGAGCACCTTTGTTAAACCCATCCCAATTGCACGTCCCACCAAATCAGTCGCTTGCCCAGGAGGCCAAGGGATCACGATTTTCAAAGGTCGATTTGGATAAGCACCCTGCGCCTGCGCCACCAATGGCAAGCCCAAGCCAGCCCCCACGGCTGAGATCGCTGCCGCGCCAACCAGCGAGCGTCGTGCACGATTGGGTTGAGTCAAACGGATTTCGGTCGTCTCATTGTTCTTTTTCGCTGTTGTCATGTTCTGCCCTTTATTTCAGTAGTCGAGATTGGGATGCTTTTGATGTTTGAAACTTAATTGAATCATAAAATCGAAGCGAAACCTATGCTCTATTACACTAACTCAATGAACTTTACCTCCCTCACCATTACTCCAGTCGCTTGGTCGGCACAACTCAATGTCCTATCCCAGCGCTTTGGTCAACATCTCGCAGCGATCGATGGCCAAGGAAACTCGCTAAGCTATGCCGAGCTCACTCAACGCGCCCATGCGCTTGCGGCGCACTTGCATGAGCTTGGTATCCAGGAAGGAGACCCCGTTGGAACGCTCATGCCCAACAGCATTGATGCCGTGTGGGTATCCTACGGAGTACGCCTATCAGGCGCTTGTGAAACTCCGCTGAGCTGGGGTTACACAACGGATGAACTCCAGTGGTGTACCCAACTCGCCAAGGTGAAATTCGTTGTCTCACTTGAACAACGCGAAAGCGAACTGCAGGCGCTCGACTTAAGATGTGTGCGAACAACGAACATCGCGACGCCAAGCCAGGCCGAACAGCCGCTTGCACCCTGCTCCGCGAGTGCCGCGGCGCGTATCTTGTTTACCTCGGGAACAACCGGCAAACCCAAAGGGGTGTTGTACACCCAGCAAGCACGCTGGGCCGGAGAGCAACTGCTTAAAGCGTCTCTACCGTTTGTACCAGGCCCAGGGCAACGAATCCTCTTAATGACTCCCTTTGTGCACGGAGCCTCTCTTTTGACGTTTGCTTGGCTTGATCACGGCGGGACGATCGTCTTACACGATGGCGTCGACATCGAAAAGATTAAACCACTGCTCGATGAAAAATCATTAGACGCAATCTTCGCTCCCCCGACTGTCTTGGCAAAAATTACCGCAACACTTGCAGGCGCAACCTATCCCGATGTTCGCTGTGTGTTTACCGGCACGCAGCCGCTCACACCTGCTCTCTACAAGCGAGCTTGTGCGATGTTTGGACCCAAAGTACGTATCACCTACGGCAAATCCGAGTGCATTAATCCAATTACAGTTCTGGAACCCAACGCGACACACGACTACTTGACCGCACAAGACATTCCAGCTGGCGCCTGCGTGGGCTGGCCTGCGAACGGTGTAGAAATAAAAATCCAGGAAACCCTGTCAAAGGAGGAGCCACACGGCGAAATTCTACTGCGCGCTCCGCATATGTCGGCAGGGCTCATTGATGCAAACGGCTTCAAGCCACATGAACCGGATGGTTGGCATAACACGGGCGACCTTGGCTACATTGATGCAGCAGGACGGCTAATACTGACGGGCCGCGTCGCAGACGTCATCAAGACAGGCGGCTATCGCGTCAATCCAGACGAGATCGAAGTCGCACTCGCCGCCAACACACTGTGCGGTCAAATATGCGTGACCTCACTTGCCTCCGATTACTGGGGGGAGATCATCACCGCCGTTGCTGAAAGCGCACAAGAAGGATGGGAGGAGCAATGCCTACAACTTCTTGCAACGATGTCTAAACACAAACGCCCTCGCCTGTTTGCGGCGCTCGATGCCTTGCCTCGCAACCCTCAAGGGAAAATAAGCCGCAAGCAGGTCTCGCGTACAGTCCTTGAGACGCACACCCTGCAAGACGGCCCCTACCCAAAACTTACAACGACATAAATCGCTACAGACCTTTAGCCCAGACCGGTTCAGTAAACACTGCATTTTGGTCAATCGGCCAGACGGGCCGCGGCAAGCGCTTGAAATCAACATTTTTTAAATTGGGCGTGGTCAACCCTGGACTATCCACATCCAAAATTCGATCCTCAGAGAAGAACTCGTCGAAGCCTGCGCGGTAATGGCCGCGGCTCTTGACGATTAGGATACGAATTTTTGAAATATCAATTCCATGCATTTCAAGCATCGCGGGTTCACATAGCTGTCGACGCAAGCTGCCAACAACGACCTTTGTACCCGTATCCACGAGCTCAATCAGTGCAGACGGACCCAGCGAGAACTTTTTCCCGCCAATCACGCCGCGTCG
>JBILJY010000220.1:0-4065 GCA_044376975.1 Burkholderiaceae bacterium
ACCGTGCTACGCCAAGGCTCTCAACCAACCGATCGAAGGGAACATCTTGATCAATCAGCGCTTCCTCGACACTCGAACGCGCACGCGCGATTAACTGTCTACCGGTACAGCAATCACCCATTGACAGCGGTATTGCCAATGTATTGACCATAAAACCAATTAGTGCCTCAGCGTCGCCATGGATTCGCCCGGCAACCGGAGCACCAATCACAACATCATCTTGGCCCGAAAGTCGACCCAAGGTTGCACCATAGGCTGCAAGCAATACAGTAAATAGGGTCGTATGCTCTTGCTTTGCTAATTGTTCTAGCCCTTGTACGGACTGCATGTCGAGTTTGACTGGTAGATACTCAGCGCGGCGTGCACGATTTGGATCACGGGGATAAGTCAGAGGCAATGTCAAACATTCTGGAAAGCCAGCAAGGCGCCGCTTGGCTCGTTCGACCTTCGCCTCAAGACTTTGCTCCAACGTCGCCTGCTGCCAAGCAGCCCAGTCGTAATACTGAATGGGCAATGCGGACCAATCAGGCTGATTACCAGCACAGCGAGCAAGATATCCCTGCGCAAGCTCTTTAAACAGAACTGCCTGTGACACACCATCGCCAGCATGATGATGCAAGGTAATCATCAAGACATGCTCTAGATCGGACACTCTGATGAGACTAGCGCGCATCGCGAAGTCTTTGTCTAATACAAAAGGCTTGTCATACTCTTCACGAATCAAGCTTTGCACCGAAGCCTCTCGGCCTTGCTCTGGATAAATCGATAGGTCAGCGACCTTTAACAAAGCATTAACGTCAGGAGACTGCAGAACTCGCCCAACAGGAAGCCCATCCTCACCTTCAACTAAAACCGTTCGCAAGGGAACATGGCGTGACAAAATATCCCAAAGCGTGCTCTTTAGTGCGTCGACATTTAAATGACCAAGCAGACGAACCGCCGAAGGGATGTTGTAAGTCGATGAGGATCCCTCAACGCGATCTAACGCCCAGAGACGTTTTTGACCGAACGACAAAACGACACGCTCTGCATCGAGGCGGCCTGACCCTGAAACCAACGCGACGACATTTTCATCCACACGACGCGCAACCTGCTGAGCGAGCGCATAAGGCGTGGGAGAGGTAAATAGCGTTCGAAGAGAAATATGCCAATGCTGCTCTTTCGCAACTCTAGAGATGAGTCTCATTGCCAAGAGGGAATGACCACCAATGGAAAAGAAACTATCATCTAATCCAACCGAACCCACTCCCGTTAACTCAGCAAACAAACGGCACAAAATGATTTCAGTATCGGTCTGGGGTTCCCGATAAGGTGTTTCACTCGAAAGAGACTGAGGATTCGGTAGCGCTTTACGATCAAGTTTGCCGTTTGGTGTCAAAGGCAACGCATCGAGCGACATAAATGCCGATGGCACCATGAACTCTGGCAGGGTTTCGAGCAACGTGGCCCGTAGCACAGCCGACTCTGGAACAAGCATTCCAAGGTGTGGCACAAGGTAAGCAATAAGATGCGACTCTGTGCCTATCTTGATCGACACAACCGCCGTTTGGCTCAGGCGATCAGGAAATCCTGTCAACAGGGAGGCTTCAATTTCTCCGGTTTCGATTCGATAGCCTCGAATTTTGACTTGCTGGTCTGCTCGGCCCAAATACTCAATCGCACCATCATCTCGGCGATAGGCCAGATCACCGGTTCGGTACATACGCGAGCCGCGACGATCGTCAGCGGCAAAGGGGCACGCAATAAAGCGTTCCGCAGTCAAGGCCGAACGACCAAGATAGCCGCGGGCAAGCCCCACGCCAGCAATGTAAAGCTCACCGACACTACCATCAGGAACGGGCTCTAGCGCAGCGTCCAAAATGTAAAGTTCTGTATTCCAAATCGGATGTCCAATGGGCGGGGTGCGTGTGCCGTCCAATTCACGGCATTGCCACACCGACACATCAATGGATGCTTCCGTCGGCCCATACAAATTCCAGAGCTTCGTGTGACTAAGCTTCGCTAAAGTTTGACTTTGCAATACTCCGCCAAGTGCCTCGCCGCTCGTTACGATTTGCCGAATCGACTGGCACTCGCCCGCTTCAAGCTGCTCGACGAAGACGGCCAACATCGACGGAACAAAATGTAAAACTGTTACCTGCTGCTTCGCGATCGTTTCTCTAAGATAGGTAGGATCGCGATGACCATCAGACTTCGTGATCACGAGCGATGCGCCAGTCATGATTGGCAGAAACCACTCCCAAACCGCTACATCAAAACCTATGCTTGTTTTTTGCAATACGCGATCAGACGCATCTAACTGCATAACGTGCTGCATCCAGTCCAGACGATTTGCAACGCTACGATGGATATTGCCAGCCCCCTTCGGTAACCCAGTCGAACCCGACGTATAAATGAGATACGCAAGGTGATCCGGCAAAAGTGGCCTAACACGGATCGAGTCCGTGATCGGCTCAGCACTGAGAACACGCATAATGTCTTGCTGTGTCGACGAGCTAAAGTCAACAAGCGGCACTACAGATAAATCACTTCGGGACAAAAAGTCTTGAAAGGAGTCGACGCGCGTTAATAGCTGTGACGCTTTGCTGTTTTCCAACATAAATGCCAAGCGCGCCAATGGGTACTCAGGATCCAATGGCAAATACGCAGCGCCGGTCTTCAGCACTGCCAGCATTGCCACGATCAAGTCGACCGAACGGTTCAACAACACAGCAACAACTTGCTCTGGACCGACACCACGATCAATCAAGAGGCGCGCGACCTGATTCGATTTCTGGTCGAGCTCCCGATAAGTCACCACCTGATCCGCTAAACGTAAAGCAATCGCGGAAGGATCTTTCTTAACCTGTCGGTCGAACAAAACCGGCATTGTTAACGGACGCTCCGCCCGATCGACCGCCTCACCACAAGAGTTGGCCAGCACTTGCGCGCGTTGTGTCGCGTCCATCATCGGAACGATTGCAATAGGCTCACTACTATTTGCAACAAACGCCTTTAAGAATCGCAGTAAAGCTTCTAAATGAGTGGTCGCCTCGTGGTCTGTGTAGAGCTCTTTGTTGTACTCAAAGGAAAAGTCGACCACATCGTCGTCGCGCCGATCCCATACGTGCAAGGTCATGTCCGAAACCGGAGCCGTGCCCACAACGTAATACGGTGTCTTGGGCAGACCAAAATCTGCTACATAATTGAAACTGGCAAGATTGATAATGACGTTGAATGCATCGGGCTGACGCGACAGCCGGCGTAAATGTTGAATTTCGCCATTCGGATAGTGCCCGTGCGCCATCACTTCAGCCAACTCTGTCGCAACCGCTTGAACGATTGCGGCTGGCGTTGACTCTGCGTCAATCGCTATACGCAGGGGAAGTTGATTCGCCAACATTCCACCCGCCAAGCGAGTCTCTCTCGTTCTGCGTGATGTCGGAACGCCAATACACAATTCAGTCTGCTGTTTGACACGGTAAATATAGGCAAGGCATCCTGCTGCGAGAGCAGCATAAACACTTTTCCCGTTGATACGACCGAAGGCGGCCAACTGATTAAAGTCGTGCCGACTGAGTGGACGACTGACTCGCCGTGGAACCTGTATGTCTACTGCAGCGGGCTCTGTTGCAGACAACGTCGTGGGTGACGTCACCGTGACCAACTTCTCGTCCCAATATTTTTTGTCGCTCTGCCAAGCTTCGCTTTGGCGGTACGCTTGATCCGCTTGAACCGCCTGCAGCCAAAGACGTGTCGATTGCTCGCACAACGCGGCCGCATCTCCTGTGCCCGTCAACGCCTCATCATTCTTGTAGGCAAGATTCAAAGCCTGTATAAATACCTCACAGCCAGCGCCGTCCAATGTCGAATGATGCGTTGCCCACTGCCAAAGCCAATCCCCGTCCGACACGCGCACCAAACCAAAGCGATTACAGCGGCCCTTTTCAAACGCAAAAGGCATCAGGGTCTGCGCGTCAAGAAGCCTGATGGCTGCCTCCTGCGCATTCGCCTCATGGCGAACATCCCAATGGGTCAGCGCTACCCGATAGGGGGGCAGTATTTCCTGAAAGGGTTCTTCATTTT
>JBILJY010000049.1:0-14248 GCA_044376975.1 Burkholderiaceae bacterium
GAACAACCGTTACCTCGGTATGGTTCGTCAATGGCAGCAAATTGACTATTCGGCCCGCTACGCCGAGTCCTACATGGATGCCTTGCCTGATTTCGTTAAGCTGGCAGAAGCGTATGGCCACGTCGGGATGCGCATCGACAATCCTTCGGATGTCGATGGCGCCTTGCGCGAAGCGTTCAAGTTGAAAGATCGTCTGGTTTTCATGGACTTCATTACGGATCAAAGCGAAAACGTCTGGCCAATGGTCAAGGCGGGTAAGGGCTTGACCGAAATGTTGCTCGGCTCTGAAGATCTATAAGGAGACCACCATGAAACACGTAATTTCTGTTCTGATGGAAAACGCTCCTGGCGCACTTTCGCGTGTGGTGGGTTTGTTTTCTGCGCGTGGTTACAACATTGAAACCCTGACGGTTGCGCCCACTGAAGACAGCACCCTGTCTCGCTTGACGCTCGTCACCATGGGGTCCGATGATGTGATCGAGCAAATCACTAAACACTTGAATCGTCTGATTGATGTGATCAAAGTGGTTGACCTGACCGAAGGTCCACATATCGAGCGCGAACTGATGCTGATTAAAGTGCGCGCAGTCGGTAAAGAGCGCGAAGAGATGAAACGTATGGCGGACATTTTCCGTGGACGCATCATCGACGTAACAGATAAGGCCTACACCATCGAGCTCACGGGAAACCAAGAGAAGGTGCAAGCCTTTATTGATGCGCTGGATCGTAGCGCTATCCTCGAAACCGTCCGTACGGGCGTCTCGGGGATTGGCCGCGGCGAACGCATTCTTAAACTTTGATCGGCGTTGGTCGATTGATTTGATTCAAACCAATAGCTTTAAGCATTACTGTATTCAACTTAAAAAAATCTGGAGCCCAGAATGAAGGTTTATTACGATAAAGATTGTGATCTGTCCCTGATCAAAGGTAAGACCGTTGCGATTATTGGTTACGGTTCGCAAGGTCACGCACATGCACTGAACCTGCATGAGTCGGGCGTTAAAGTTGTCGTTGGTCTGCGTAAAGACGGCGCGTCGTGGAAAAAAGCTGCTAATGCGGGCTTGAAAGTCGCTGAAGTCGCTGAGGCAGTCAAAGCAGCAGATCTCGTCATGATGCTCTTGCCCGACGAAAATATCGCTCAAGTCTATCGTGAAAGCGTCCATGCAAACATTAAGCCTGGTGCAGCGCTCTCGTTTGCACACGGTTTTAACGTGCACTACGGCCAAGTTGTACCGCGTGACGATATCGATGTCGTGATGATCGCTCCGAAGGCACCTGGCCATACTGTGCGTGGCACCTACTCGCAAGGTGGCGGCGTTCCATCGCTCGTGGCTGTGCATCAAGACAAATCGGGTTCAGCCCGCGATGTCGCTCTGTCCTATGCTTGCGCAATCGGCAGTGGCCGTGCGGGCGTGATCGAGACAAACTTCCGTGAAGAGACTGAGACTGACTTGTTCGGTGAACAGGCAGTGTTGTGTGGTGGCACGGTTGAGCTGATCAAAGCTGGTTTCGACACGCTGGTCGAAGCAGGCTACGCGCCAGAAATGGCTTATTTTGAGTGCTTGCACGAACTCAAGTTGATCGTTGACCTCATTTATGAAGGCGGTATCGCCAACATGAACTACTCGATTTCGAACAACGCCGAGTTTGGCGAATACGAAACAGGTCCAAAGATCGTGACCGATGCAACACGCGATGCAATGCGCCAAGCGCTGAAAGATATTCAGACTGGTGAGTATGCCAAGCGTTTCATCCTTGAAAACCAAGCTGGTGCGCCTGCGCTGATATCGCGTCGTCGCATCAACGCTGAATCGCAAATCGAAGTTGTCGGCGCTAAGTTGCGCGCGATGATGCCTTGGATTGCTGCAAACAAGCTGGTCGATAAGACCAAGAACTGATTTTGAGGTATTTCGGGTGTTTCGGCTCGCGCAAGTGATCCGAAGGCCTGACTCAGTTCAGCCGGCCTTCGAAAACACGCCCTTCGGGGCGTGTTTTTTTGGGTTAACCTTTCGCTTACGATGAATACACCACATTATCCCCATCCTATTATTGCCCGTGAGGGTTGGCCTTTTCTCGCGGGCTCCGTCGCGATCGCCTTGCTGGTGACATTTCTGTCGCCTGCCTGGTCTATTCTTTTTTGGGTGATTGCAGTTTTTATCCTGCAATTTTTCCGTGATCCCGCGCGCTCGGGCTCGACCGAAGGCAATGCAGTGCTGTCACCGGCTGATGGGCGTATCGTTGTGGTGGAGCAAACGCTTGATCCTTACGCACAGCGTGAGGCGCTCAAGATCAGTGTGTTTATGAATGTATTTAACGTGCACAGTAATCGCAGTCCGGTGGATGGTGAAGTGCTGAGTACTGAATATTTTCCTGGCAAGTTTTTCAATGCAGCGCTAGATAAGGCCTCTCTGGAAAATGAGCGCAACGCCATGGTGTTGCGCACGGATGCTGGGCATATTGTGACCGCGGTTCAGGTGGCGGGCTTAGTCGCCAAGAGGATTCTTTGTTACGCTAAAGCGGGTGATACGATGGCGCGTGGTCAGCGCTACGGCTTTATTCGCTTTGGTTCGAGGGTCGATGTCTATCTGCCAATTGGGTCACGACCACGTGTCGCAATCGGAGATAAAGTCAGTGCAACGAGCACAGTGCTTGCCGATTTACCCTCTTAAACTTTTGAGGCGCCTCCATGGCTAACAATCCAATGCGCGACCCTGAACAACGCCATCGCGGCATTTATCTGCTTCCCAATGCCTTCACCACCGCGGCGTTGTTTGCAGGTTTTTATGCTGTCGTGCAGGCGATGAACGGACGCTTTGAGATGGCTGCCATTGCAATCTTTTGTGCCTTGGTGCTTGACGGTATGGACGGTCGCGTAGCGCGCTTGACCAATACAACCTCCGCATTTGGTGAGCAATATGACTCGCTCTCTGATATGACGTCATTTGGCGTTGCGCCAGCACTCGTGATGTACGAATGGATGCTGCACGACCTGGGTCGCTGGGGCTGGCTTGCGGCGTTCGTGTATGTTGCCGGAGCAGCCCTTCGGCTTGCGCGCTTCAATACGAATATCGCAGTGGTAGACAAGCGTTTCTTTCAAGGTCTTCCCAGTCCTGCCGCTGGGGCATTGATCGCTGGTTTTGTGTGGCTCGTCGTGGATAATCGTTTACAGGTGCCACGCGAGTTTCTAGCGTGGACCTCGTTTGTGCTGACCCTATACTGCGGGATTGCGATGGTGACTAATTTGCCGTTTTACAGCGGCAAGTCGTTTGCGTTGGGTCGTAGCGTGCCGTTTTGGGTCATTTTGGTATTCGTCGCGGGGTTTGTGTTTATCTCGAGCGACCCTCCCGTTGTGCTGTTTGCGTTATTCGTGATTTATGGCTTATCGGGCTGGGGCGTGTGGTTGTGGCGTTGGCGCCGGCAAGGTCAGCTTTCTGCGTCGCGCAATCAGCGATAAAAAAGCCGGCAGATGCCGGCTTTTGGTTTATATGGGAAACAGACTGTCGCTCAAGGTCAAGGGGTCTGGCGCAGGATGGAAACGCGTGACATGTTGGCCATCAGAGCCCATGTAAACGTACATCATAGAGGGCCAAATATCATATTGTTTGTAGCGATAGGCCCAGACAATTTCATTACCCTTGGCGATCCCGTAGGTGTTCGCAGGCGACCCAAATTGGCATTCGACTTGTTTTGCTGACCATTTACCTACACTCAAGACTTCAAATTGCTCATCCGTGAGTACTTGTTCAATCTTGATGACTTTGCCATCTTTGGCTATTGTGCCACCCCAAGAAAATTGACCGTAGGGTTGCCCAGACCAGATCAAGCGCTCCGTGCCATCGTCTTTTTTGCAGATGGTGTCTGGTTTGCCGTACTTTTTGATCACCTCAGTCAATGTTGTGCCCGGCGGAACGGTGTCCATATTTGCACAACCGGTCAGCAGTGCTGCGCCTACCAAAATACTAAATTTTGTCATGCGGGCGTTTTTCATAAGAGTAGCGCACAAAATATTACTGAGTACTGGCATGGTGGTTTGTCCTTGAAGACGGTTTACTCGTCATTTTAGCCAATCGGCTATAATCGTGCGGCTTTACTTATAAAAAGCATTGTTTTTAAAGCTCTTTAATCCAATCACGTCAGGGCGCCTCGGTCCTGACGCTTGTTATCTGAGGTAATACAAATGTCTGTAGCTGATATTAAAAAATCCGACATCGTTGCGCAGTTTCAGCGCGCTCAGGGCGATACCGGTTCACCTGAAGTTCAAGTTGCTTTGCTTACTGCTCGTATTAACGAGCTGACAGATCACTTCAAAACTCACCTGAAAGACCACCACTCACGTCGCGGCCTGCTTCGCATGGTTAGCCGTCGCCGTAAGTTGCTCGATTATCTCAAGGGCCGCAACCCTGATTCTTATCGCGCACTGATCGAAAAACTCGGTCTGCGCAAGTGATCGGAATCTGTGGGGCAGTCTCCCCGTGAATCAACCGTGGTCGATGCGGCACGCGTGCTGCGACGACCACGGTTTTTCATTTGTAAGGAATAAATTGTCATGTTCAATAAAGTGACCAAATCATTTCAGTACGGCCAACACACAGTCGTGCTCGAAACTGGCGAAATCGCTCGCCAGTCATCGGGCGCAGTGCTGGTAACAATCGAAGACACCGTTGTGCTTGCAACCGTTGTTGCTAAAAAAGATGCAAAAGCAGGTCAGGATTTTTTCCCCCTGACTGTCGATTACATCGAAAAAACCTATGCAGCCGGCAAGATCCCTGGCGGGTTCTTCAAGCGTGAAGGTAAGCCCTCCGAAAAAGAAACGCTGACGTCGCGCTTGATCGATCGTCCTTTGCGCCCCTTGTTCCCTGAAGGCTTCTACAACGAAGTTCAGGTCATCATTCATGTCTTGTCTTGCAACCCAGAGATCGATCCTGACATCCCTGCGATGATTGGTGCATCGGCTGCTTTGGCTGTTTCAGGTATTCCCTTCAACGGCCCGATTGGTGCCGCGCGTGTGGGTTATATCGATGGTCAGTATCTCGTGAATCCGACCGCAACACAGCTCAAAACATCGCAGATGGACTTGGTTGTTGCTGGTACAGAAGCCGCCGTGTTGATGGTGGAATCTGAAGCGCAGCAATTGTCCGAAGAAATCATGCTCGGTGGCGTGGTCTTTGGTCATACCCAAATGCAAGCTGTCATCAGTGCGATTCACGACCTCGTGCGCGAAGCTGGCAAGCCAGACTGGGTGTGGGCCCCCGCCGCTAAAAACGAAGCCTTGATCGCTTCGGTCACGGCTGCTGCACAAGGCCCTCTCAACGCAGCCTACCAGACGCGTCAAAAGCAAGAGCGCACAACGCAGCTGCGCCAGGTTTACGCTGACGTGCATGGAAAGCTCGCCGAAGAAGCTGCTGCCGCAGGCACAACCAAGCCAGACTCGGTAACGGTTGACAACATTTTGTTCGATCTTGAAGCCCGTATCGTGCGCAGCCAGATTCTGTCAGGCGAGCCACGTATCGATGGTCGTGATACACGGACCGTTCGTCCGATCTCGATTCGTCTGGGCGTGTTGCCTCGCGTGCACGGCAGTGCATTGTTTACGCGCGGTGAAACACAGGCGCTGGTTATTGCCACCTTGGGCACCAAGCAAAACGAACAAATCATTGACGCGCTCATGGGTGAGTACCGTGACCGTTTCCTGATGCACTACAACATGCCTCCGTTCGCTACTGGCGAAACTGGCCGCGTCGGTACGCCGAAGCGTCGTGAAATCGGTCATGGCCGCTTGGCTAAGCGTTCGCTGGTGCCATTGCTGCCAGAAGCTGCTGACTTCCAGTACACCATTCGCCTTGTCTCCGAGATCACCGAGTCAAACGGTTCATCTTCGATGGCATCGGTCTGCGGCGGTTCGCTCGCAATGATGGATGCTGGTGTGCCAGTTAAAGATTTGGTCGCTGGAGTTGCGATGGGTCTGATTCTTGACGCAGGCAAATTTGCAGTTCTAACTGACATCCTCGGTGATGAAGATCACTTGGGTGACATGGACTTTAAAGTTGCCGGTACCGATAAAGGTATCACTGCGTTGCAGATGGACATCAAAATCCAGGGCATCACCAAAGAAATCATGCAGGTTGCTTTGGCACAAGCGCGCGACGGCCGGATGCACATCCTGTCGAAGATGCGTGAGGCCACACAAGGCGTACGTACAGAGTTGTCTGAATTTGCGCCACGCATGTTGTCTATGAAGATCAATCCTGAAAAAATCCGCGACGTGATTGGTAAGGGTGGTGCAACCATCCGTGCCTTGACCGAAGAAACGGGTTGCCAGATTGATATTTCGGATGATGGCGCCATTGTGATTTCGAGCGCCGATCTCGATCGCGCACGCGAAGCACAGCGTCGTATCACTGAGCTGACTGCCGATGTTGAAGTTGGCCAGGAATACGAAGGTAGTGTTCTGCGTCTGTTGGACTTTGGTGCGATCGTGCAAGTGCTACCGGGCCGTGATGGTTTGCTGCACATCTCCGAAATCGCTAATTACCGCATTGCCAACATCAATGACGTGCTCAAGGTTGGTCAAAACCTGCGCGTTAAAGTGATCGAGGCCGATGACAAAGGTCGTTTGCGTCTGTCGGTGAAGGCGATTGGTGGCATTGAGCAGCAAGGTGGTGCACCTGCACCCGCTGCAACACCAGAAGCGTCCGAAGCGCCACCGCAGTAAATAAGCTTGACCCAAAACCCCACTTGTCTTGTTGGACGAGTGGGGTTTTTCTCGGTTTTATAGTAAACTAAGTCTAGTTAGTTTAGTCTACTATGAGTTTGAGGATATCATGCAAACAGTCAACATTCACGAAGCAAAAACTCACCTATCCAAGTTGATTGACCAGGCAACAAAGGGTGATTCTTTTGTCATTGCCAAGGCCGGTAAGCCCATGGTGCTTGTCGTACCATACCAGGCCGCAGAACCGAGGCCGCCTAAGCGGCTCGGGTTTTTACAAGATCAATTTGCGATTCCCGATGATTTTGACAGCATGGGTCAGGCCGAAATCGAACAGATGTTTAGTGGGAAGTTATGAAGTTTTTATTAGATACTCATCTGTTGCTTTGGGCTGCGAGTCAACCGGAAAAACTATCGAAACAAGCGCAAGAACTCATTGCGCATCCAGACAGCGAATTGTTTTTCAGCGCAGCGAGTTTGTGGGAAATTTCAATCAAACAGAGCTTGGGTAGGGCGGATTTCGATGTGAACGCACGCGTCTTGCGGCGCGGTTTGCTCGACAATGGCTACAGTGAGCTGAGCATCACAGGTGTGCATGCGCTTGCAGTCGAGGCATTGCCTGGTCTGCACAAAGATCCGTTTGACCGCATGCTGCTCGCGCAGGCAGATGCCGAAGGAATTACCTTACTGACGTCCGACAAAGTTGTCGGGCAGTACTCTGGTTCCGTTCGTTTAATTTAGCGTCAGCTGGTTCGTTACCGAGCGTAACAGCCAGCCAGTCTGAACAAACGATCACGTTTTAGCATTGCGATAGTGGCTTCAGGTTGGCGACGTCCTGTTTCTACGAGCGCCTGAATCGTCGATTCGATTTGTTGACGTAAGAGCGCTTGGTGCAAGGGCCACCACTGTGATAGCAGACGGTCAGGGTCGATGAGACCTAGCTGCTGGCGACGGAGTTCTGAGCGGCTGAAATCTTTGGTGTTCCAGGTCACGACGCTAATCGGCGAGCAGTCGGTCTTTACGACAGCCGCAACACCTGCAGCGGCAACATGTTTATCTTTCTTGTCAGTATGCTTAAGGGAAGCTTCATGTTCTGTCACGTCCCCCATGTCAGCGAGTGGAAAACGCTCTTGCATACGCGACCACTCTATTTCAAGCACGTGAGGCTCGATATCCCATAGGCGTGCGGCGTTACGTTGCCACTCCTGACCGATCTTATATGTCCACAAGGGAGAGAATAAGCCCGCTGCTGCTAAGTCGAGCAGCAAGGGCCTCAGTAAGCCGGACATCATGACGCAGGCGTCTAATACTAAGGCAGGTCGACTTTCGGTTGTCATCGTAAAGCGCGTAGCGCTGCACGTGAAATCGTTGCTGCATCGACACCAAAATAAGATCTGAGCGCCGCACGTGTATCGCTTCTGCCGAAGCCATCGGTGCCAAGCGTCAAATACCGACGTCCGGCTGGCACATAGGCACGCACTGATTCAGGCAAGGCTCGCACATAATCCGTTGCTGCGATGATGGGTCCTTCACTATGTTCTAGCTGCTGATATAAGTAGGGTGTCCCGGGAGGAGCCTCATCCTTCAGGAGAGCAGTCTCGCAGGCAACACCATCGCGTGCGAGCTCGCTCCAGCTTGTAATGCTGTAAACAAATGTTGTGATTCCTTGGGCAGCAAGTTGTTCGGCAGCTTTGATGACTTCGGTCAGAATCGCACCGGAACCTAAAAGGGTGACGCAGCTCTTTTGGCTCTTTGCTCGGTAAGTGTTGAACAAGTAGCAGCCCTTGAGCACACCGTCCTTGATGCCCTCGGGTAGGCTGGGTTGTGCATAGTTTTCGTTCATGAGCGTGACGTAGTAGAAAACGTCACGTTGCTCAATCATCATCTCGCGAATGCCCTGATCGACGATCACAGCCATTTCGCCTGCGAAGGCAGGGTCGTACGCCTTGCAGTTTGGAATCGTTGCAGCGTGTAGATGGCTCGAACCATCTTGATGCTGTAGGCCTTCACCGCCGAGCGTCGTGCGGCCAGAAGTTGCGCCTAATAAGAAACCGCGAGGCCGTTGATCCGCCGCGGCCCAGATTTGATCGCCTACACGTTGGAAGCCAAACATGGAGTAATAGATATAGAAAGGCAGCATCGCCAAACCGTGCACGCTGTAGCTTGTTGCTGCGGCAGTCCAGCTCGCGATAGCACCGGCCTCAGAAATCCCTTCTTCAAGGATTTGACCATCCAAGGCTTCGCGATAGCTTAGGACAGAACCAATATCCTCAGGCGCGTAACGCTGGCCGACGCTGGAATAGATACCCACCTGTTTGAAGAGGTTGGCCATGCCGAACGTGCGTGCCTCATCGGCCACGATCGGAACAATGCGTGGGCCAAGCTCTGTATCTTTAAGTAAGTTACCCAGCATTCGAACGAACGCCATGGTTGTACTCATTTCTTTGCCATCAGCTTTAAGTGCAAAGCCGCTATGTTGCTCAATGGCAGGCACATTAATTTTTTCACAAACAGTTTCGCGCTTAGGTAAGTAGCCGCCGAGACGCTGACGCTGTGCCTGCAGGTATTTCATTTCTGGGCTGTCAGGCTCGGGTTTGTAAAAACTTAACGAGGTGGCCTGCTCATCGGTCAAGGGTAGGTTGAAACGATTACGAAACTCAAGCAAGTCGGCTTCATCAAATTTCTTTTGGCTGTGCGTGGTCATTTTTCCTTGCCCAGCGCTACCCATCCCATAGCCCTTTTTGGTGTGCGCCAAAATCACTGTGGGTTGATTTTTATGGTTAGCAGCCGCAGCATACGCCGCATGAATTTTGACCAAATCATGTCCACCACGCTTGAGTCGATCGATTTGGTCATCGGTCATTCCTTGTGCCAAACGCGCGAGCTCTTCGTTTTGTCCAAAGAAGTTGTCGCGGTTGAAACGGCCATCTTTGGCGGCAAAAGTTTGCATTTGACCGTCTACCGTATCTGCAAAGGCACGGGTCAGCGCACCTGTCACATCTCTTGCGAAGAGACCATCCCAGTCGCTTCCCCACACTAACTTAATGACATTCCAGCCTGCACCGATGAACAGTTTTTCTAACTCATCAATGATGCGACCATTGCCGCGCACGGGGCCATCGAGGCGCTGCAGATTGCAGTTCACGACCCACACGAGATTGTCTAATCCTTCGCGCGCAGCCAAGGTCAGGGCGCTCATGGACTCGGGCTCATCCATCTCGCCATCACCAAATACGCCCCAGACCTTGCGGGTAGAGCAATCGAGTAGATTGCGGTGCGTCAGATAGCGCATGAAGCGTGCGTGGTAAATCGAACTAATAGGACCGATGCCCATCGAGCCCGTTGGGAATTGCCAAAAATCAGGCATCAACCAAGGGTGAGGGTAACTGGATAATCCTTGGGCTCCGTGTTCGCTTGCCTGAATTTCTTGGCGATAGTGTTCTAAATCTTTCTCGCCGAGTCGGCCCTCAAGAAACGCACGGGAATACACACCTGGAGCGCTGTGGGGTTGGAAAAACACTAAGTCGCCACGGTGTTGACCTGGACCTGTGCCGCGACGCGCCTCAAAGAAGTGATTAAAGCCCGTCTCAAACAGATCGGCCGCGCTGGCGTAACTTGCGATGTGACCCCCGAGTTCGCCATAGGCTTGGTTAGCACGCACGACCATGGCCAAGGCGTTCCAACGCATGATCGATGCCAAGCGCTCCTCTATTGCAAGGTCACCGGGGAAGGCAGGCTGTTGATCGACGGAGATGGTGTTGACGTAAGGACTGTTTAGGTCCGGATGCCACCCGAGCTTGACCGTGTGAGCGGCGCGCACCAGCGCGTCGAGCAAAAACTTGGCGCGTTCGGGCCCCGCTTGCTCTAGCACTGCACGGAAGGCGTCTTGCCATTCCTTGGTTTCCGCACTGTCGGTGTCGGGTGCTTGGTCAATCCAGGAGCTGATACGGGGGTCGATAGAGGCGTTCATGCGGTAGAAGAAGTCTAGTTGGAATATAACCAACATTCTAAATACTTCTGCGCAGCATGAGATGCCTAATTTTGTAACAAAATACTATAATTTCAGCATTTAATGCTTATAAAAGTTACAAAATCAGAATGAATAACTTAGATTCTATTGATTTAAAGATATTGGCTGAGCTGCAAAACGATGGGGCACTTTCAAATATAGAACTCGCTCGGCGAATTCATTTGAGCCCCTCTCCCTGCCTGGCGAGGGTACGAGCGCTAGAGGCTTCCGGTGTGATTGATCGTTACGTGGCGCTGACCAATGCCGCCGCACTGGGCTTGGGGTTGAATGTATTCATCAACATCAGTTTGCAGAGCCAAAGCAAAGAGGCCCTTGCACATTTCGAGCAGCGAATTAGTGAGCATGATGAGGTGATGGAGTGTTACTTGATGACCGGCGATAGCGATTATTTAATTCGTGTAGCGGTTGCTGATATCGCCGCACTTGAGAAATTTATTCTCGAGCAACTCACGTCGATTCCGGGAATTGAAAAAATTCGCTCGAGTTTCGCGTTGAAACAGGTGCGCTACAAGACTGCGCTGCCTTTGCCAGTATGATGGGATTATTGATAGCCAAACTTGTTCAAAGGAAAATCCATGTCTGTTCGAAAAATTAAAGCTTGGTCGGCTGCGGTAGCACTTAGCGTGCTGTGTGCACCCAGCATGGCCGCTTGGCCCGATGATCAAACGATTGAGTTGGTGGTGGGTTTCGCTCCAGGTGGTGGAACTGACCTAATGGCACGCGCGCTTGTCCCATTTTTAGAAAAGAAACTTGGCGGTAAGACGCGGATTGTCGTCGTCAACAAACCTGGCGCAGGTGGTGAGATTTCGACCGCGTATTTGGCCCGTGCAAAGCCTGATGGCTACACCGTCGGCTTTATTAATGTGCCCGGTTTTGTTTTTATTCCAATGTATAAACAGGCGTCTTATAAAACCGACGATGTACGAATCATTGCGCGCGTCGTCGATGACCCGGCTGTTTTAATGGTCCGTTCGGATGCTAAATATCGAACGATCCCAGCAATTCTTGAGGCGCTTAAAAAAGATCCCGGTTCACTCTCTTTTGCCACAAGCGGTCGCGGCACCAGCGGACATCAGGCGCTGCTTAAGATCGAATCGGCTGCTAACGTGAAAGGCACGGACATCGCCTTCAAAGGAGCTGGGGAGTTCAAGAGCGCCTTGATTGGAGGGCACGTTGATTTCGCTATTGCCAGCGTGGGTGAATATCTTGCTGGTTATGGCGATATGAAAACTATCACTCCGGTTGCCGTGATGAATCCGACGCGAGTGTCCGCAATCCCTAACGTGCCAACAATCGATGAATCAGGCATCAAAGTCCGTGTGACCTCTGAGCGTGCGATCGCGGGCCCCAAGGCGCTCCCCGATGACATTGCAAACCGCTTCCAGCAGGCTATCAAGGACACGATTGCAGATCCAGCTTTTGTTGCAACAGTCAAAAACGATGCAGCTGTCTTGGCCTATATGTCTGGTGCTGATTTCACTAAGTCGCTAGAAGTGATTCGTGAAGAGCTCAAGCCGTTAGTGGCTGCAATGAAATAGAGTGTTCAATGTCTGTAGAAATGAAAGACTATTACGCGGCTCGGGCAAAAGAGTATGACAAGATCTACGCTAAGCCCGAGCGACAGCAAGATCTCCGTGCAATAGAGCAGTGGCTACCCTCAAAGTTTGCACAGTGCGAGGTTCTGGAGGTGGCTGCGGGAACCGGGTATTGGACGCAGTTCATTGCTCCCGTCGCAAAGCGTACGGTGGCGTTAGATGCTTCGCAAGAAACCTTGTCCATTGCACAAGCCCGGCCTGGATGCGCGGGCGTAGATTGGGTGGTCGGTGATGCTTATCAGATGCCACTGGTCGGGCAGAAGTTTGATGCGGTCTTCGCCGGCTTTTGGTTTTCGCACATACCGCTAGAAAAAATATCTGCCTACTTGAGTGATCTAAATCGATTTCTCAAGCCAGGCGCACGTGTCATATTTTTAGATAACTTGTATGTCGAAGGCAACAGCACGCCGCTCTCGGATCGTGATGTGGCTGGCAATACCTATCAAACGCGTCCGCTTGCTGACGGGTCGACTCACAAGGTCTTAAAAAACTACCCCACAGAGCTCGAATTGTCGGACCTTGTATCTTCTTTTTCGCAACAGTTTTCGTATACGACTTGGCAGTATTACTGGGCGTTTGATTATCGGTTCGAAGGGTAAAGATGGCAGGCTACCTCTCCTTGGGCATCGCGCCTAAGGAGAGGGTGGCTCGTTGAGCATTCAGGCTTGCGCTGCGCGCAGCGCGGGTGAAAGGCACAACCTGTCGGGGGATGCAAAGGATCCGGAAAGGAAAGTCCCAAGCCTGTATCTGGGATGCCGAGTCCAGGTTCAGGTGTCAGCACAGAGGCGAGTAGGGCTTGCGTGTACGGATGGCGCGGCTCTTTGAAAAGTTCCGCAGTTTGGCGCAATTCAACGACACGCCCCAAGTACATCACTGCTACCTGCGTTGCGATGTGCTCTACAACTGCCAAGTTGTGACTAATGAACACATAGGTCAGATTAAATTCTTTACGTAGGTCTAACAACAAGTTCAAGATCTGCGCTTGCACTGACACATCCAGCGCTGACGTAGGCTCATCGCAAATCACAATTTCGGGGTTGATGACGAGCGCTCGTGCGATCGCAACACGCTGTCGTTGACCTCCCGAGAGCTGCCCGGGTGTATTGTTTGCGTAACGGGCCGGTAAGCCAACACGCTCGAGCATCTCTAGAGATTTTTTCTTTCGCTCTTCCGTTGAGCCGACACCTAAAACATCCAACGGGAAAGAAACGATGGAGGCGATGGTGCGTCGCGGATTCAAAGAGGAGTATGGGTCTTGAAAGATCGGCTGTACGCGTCGGGCAAGCTCTCGTCGATCAATTTTGCTGATGTCTTGCCCGTCGATCTGGACGCTTCCCTGTGTTGGGGGTGTCAGCCCAAGCAGCATTCGCGCAAGCGTGGATTTGCCACAACCTGACTCGCCAACAACGCCTAAGACGTCTGAGCGATTAACGCAAAGGTCTACGCCGTTGACAGCGTGTAATGTCTGTTTAGGTTTAAAGAGGCCAGCACTGACCGTAAACGTACGTTGCAGATTTGTCGTTTGTATGAGGGCGCTCATCTCGCGAGCTCCTCATGCTGGAGGACGCAGCGCCACTGCTGTCCTAGTGCTGTTTTGCGCAAAGGAATTTCACCGCTGCAGCGTTCCTGAGCCGAGGCGCAACGATCTTTAAAAGCGCAACCTTTGATTTCGCCAATTAAAGAGGGCACGACCCCAGGAATTGTTCCCAGCTTGCCACCGGGGATTGTCCGCCCTGGAATCGGAATGCAACTAATCAGTCCGCGTGTGTAAGGATGCTGAGGCGACGCAAAGATATCTTGTGTAAGACCTTCCTCAACTATTTGCCCCGCGTACATGACTGCTACACGATTAGCGATACGAGCGACTACGCCTAAATCGTGCGTGATGAGTACCATTGCAATACCCAGTTCGGC
>JBILJY010000221.1:0-4059 GCA_044376975.1 Burkholderiaceae bacterium
GCCTCGCGAAACGCCGCCGAAATCGAGCTGCCCTTGCGTCCAGCTTCGAGCGCCTACCAATTAGGTGGTGTCTTGGTCGTTCTAACTTTAATTGCCATGCCATGGTTTGCCGCGCAATCACCTTATGTCACAGTCCTACTGATCGACCTCTTAATTGCTGTCCTCTTCGCAGCAAGCTTGCACTTCATCATGGGGCCAGCAGGGCTTCACTCGTTTGGTCATGCCGCCTATTTTGGCTTGGGCGCCTACGGTGCAGCTCTGCTCATCCGATACCTTGGGGTACCGATGGAGCTTAGTCTGATACTCGCACCCGCCGTAGCAGCGCTTGGGGCTTTTCTTTACGGTTGGTTTTGTGTGCGACTCTCAGGCGTATATCTAGCCATGCTGACCCTAGCCTTCGCCCAAATTACCTGGGCAATCGTTTATCAGTGGGATGGGTTCACCGGCGGCAGTAACGGCTTAACGGGAGTGTGGCCGGCGCAGTGGTTACAGGACAAGAAGAATTACTATTTCCTAACGCTTGGACTGGTGGTGATTTCAGTCTACGTCATGCGCCGTCTTCTCTACTCCCCCTTTGGATATGCGCTGCGTGCGGGTCGAGATTCCCCTCTTCGCGCCGATGCAATTGGTATCGACGTCAAAAAAATACAATGGGTTGCCTTTATTGTGGCAGGCACCTTTGCAGGTTTAGCGGGTGCGTTATTTGCCTTCTCTAAGGGGAGCATTTCGCCTGAGACCTTGCATGTCAGCCGTTCAATTGATGGCTTAGTGATGGTGCTTTTGGGTGGGATTCAAACCCTTGCTGGGCCGATCGTTGGCGCCTTCACCTTTACTTGGTTGCACGACACCGTTGCACGCAACACAGAATATTGGCGCGCAATGCTAGGCGGCATCATTCTCTTACTCGTCTTACTCTTTCCCCAAGGCATTGCCGGTTTTGCTGCGCAAATTACCGAGCGCATCAAAGCAGCGCGCAAGGAGGCCGTATGACCTTGCTGACTGTACGTGGACTTGGAAAGTCTTTCGGAGGCGTGAAAGCAGTCGATGGTATTGATTTTGACTTAAAGGCAGGTGAACTACTCGCCCTGATCGGACCAAACGGCGCAGGTAAATCGACAACCTTCAATATGGTCAATGGTCAACTTAAGGCGGATCGAGGCTCGATCAAAATGGATGGCACTGAACTCATCGGTCTCGCGCCACGTGCCATTTGGCGTTTAGGCGTGGGACGATGCTTTCAGATCGCAGAAACGTTTTCCTCCCTGACGGTGATTGAAAACGTGCAGATGGCCTTGTTATCTCACGACAGCCAGCTATTTTCCTTTTTTAAGCCCGCTTGCTCACACGCGAGAGACAAAGCACGAGAACTTTTGAGCCAGGTGGGTATGCAGGAGCAAGCAGATCGTCCGTGTAGCGAACTTGCCTACAGCGATGTGAAGCGAGTAGAGCTCGCAATCGCGTTAGCGAACGATCCAAAACTGTTACTCATGGACGAGCCCACGGCCGGCATGGCGCCCAAAGAACGCAACGACATGATGGCGATGACCAAGCGCCTAGTAATTGAGCGCGGAATTGCTGTGCTCTTTACCGAGCACAGTATGGATGTCGTCTTCGCCTATGCCGATCGCATTAGTGTCTTGGCACGCGGACGACTGATCGCACACGGCACACCTGACTCGATCCGCGACGACCGTAACGTACAAGAGGTCTATTTTGGTGGTGGCAGCACCTTTGCGCTCAACCCCGCCAAAGCGTCAGAGGCTTCATCATGACTCAACAGAATCTTCTCACTGTCTCTGGCCTACAAGCATGGTATGGGGCTGCAAAAATCCTCTATGACGTGGATTTGAGTGTTGGGCGTGGTGAAGTTGTCGCTTTGATGGGACGCAACGGCGCAGGCAAATCCACCACAATAAAATCTATCATGGGGCTCATAGATAAGCGGCGCGGTCAGCTGCACTTTATGGACCGCGACATTTCGCAACGCTCAACGCACGAGATCGCCGGCATGGGCCTCGGCTTCGTTCCAGAGGATCGACGTATCTTTACCGATCTCACCGTCCTGGAAAATCTTGAAGTTGGGCGACAAGCGATGCGTCTTTGGCCTAGCGGTGAAGCGGCACCTCATTGGACGCCAGAAAAGCTCTTCAAGCTTTTCCCGAACCTAGGCGAGATGCCCCACCGCCCGGGCGGACGAATGAGTGGTGGTGAACAACAGATGCTGACGGTTGCGCGGTCTCTAATGGGCAATCCCTACTTGATCTTGCTTGACGAGCCGTCCGAGGGGATCGCTCCCGTTATCGTGGAGCAAATGGTTCATATGATTTTGGCACTTAAACAGCAAGGAGTCAGCATCTTGTTATCTGAACAGAATCTACACTTTGCTAATCTCGTGTGTGACCGCGCCTATGTGCTAGAAAAAGGTCAAATCCGCTTTGCGGGCACGATGCGCGAGCTCGACGAAAACGAAGCGGTGCGACGCGCCTACCTGAGCCTCTAGCGCCCATGCCCTCTCTAAACATCAACGCTACGCCCATGAGTCTGACCATTAACGGTCAGACGCTTGAGACGCGTCTTGATCCGGAAACGCCACTTCTCAGTTTTTTACGCAATGACCTGGCACTCAATGGACCGAAATATGGCTGCGGTCTTGGTCAGTGTGGGTCCTGTACGGTACTCGTCGATGGGCAGGCAGCTCGCTCCTGCGTAATTCCCCTCGAAGGCGTTCAAGGCCGCGCCATCACAACCCTAGAGGGCCTGGGAACACTTGCCGAGCCTCATCTCATTCAACAAGCGTTCATCACCGAGCAGGCAGCACAATGTGGCTACTGTCTAAACGGAATGATTATGATGACCGCATCTCTCTTAGCACGGACGCTCTCACCCAGCGAGCAAGAGATTCGCTCAGAGTTGTCTTCTAATTTTTGCCGTTGCGGCACACATGTGGAGATTATCCGTGCCGTTAAGCGTGCAGCGCAGCTAATGCGCGAGGCCAAACATCCTCAGGTGGGCAAGCATGGCACCTAGCCAAGCACTGCGGCTGCGCCAAGACTTTCTCGAGGCATCTGGCGTGTTGCTCGTCGTACGAGAGCCACTGCCCCCACCTCCTCCAACAAAAGGGCAACCCGCCGCTGTACCTGCCAATCCTGCGGAAGGCCAAGAGGTATTGCTTTCGGTTTGGTCTGATGGACGCGTCATTGCACTGCATGGTCACGTAGATCTTGGGACTGGATTGCGTACTGCGTTCGGTCAAATCGTTGCAGAAGAACTTGATGTCTCAATGGCTCAAGTTGAGGTGATTCTTGGCGATACTGGCCGCGCACCGAACCAAGGTCCAACGATCGCAAGCGGCTCCATACAACTTCATAGCCCCCCTTTGCGACAAGCAGCTGCTCAAGCGCGACGCTGGTTGCTGCAAACAGCGGCAGCCAGATGGAATACGCATGAAGACACCCTGCGCACTGAGCGTGGTGAAGTCCTATACGAACAGGTCGACCACCCCACGCAGCGCCTGACCTACGGCGAGCTCATTGGTGAGGCCAATATTCGTTTGTTGCTTGATCCTTCCGTCAGCCTTAAGGCTCAAGAAGAGCATCACACGATTGGTCAGCCGATTCCCCGCGTTGATATCCCAGGCAAAGCGACAGGGCAGCTTACCTTCGTGCATGACATGCGCGTACCCGGAATGCTGCACGGGCGCGTCGTCAGACCGCCGTACGCAGGTGCTGACCATGGTGATTTTGTTGGCAACCTTCTAGAGTCTGTTGACGAGACCTCGATTGCCCATATCCCTGGCATCAAAGCCGTAGTCGTCATTCGTGACTTTATCGGCATTGTTGCCGAGCGCGAAGAACTTGCCGAGCAAGCGGCTAACCAACTGCGTGTTGTCTGGAAGGAATGGCCTGGCCTGCCTGACCTGAGCAACCTTGAGCATGCGCTACGCGCGAACCCTTCGACGCCGCGCGAACTCATCAACGAAGGCAACATCGATGCCGCGCTAGAGGATGGGGGCACGGAGATCTCACGCACCTACATCTGGCCTTATCAGATGCATGCGTC